>NZ_AP019365.1:0-125000 GCF_033095865.1 Pseudomonas sp. KU43P
CATGGCTCAGAATGTTTCCACATGTGGATAACTGAGCGCTCGACCGGTACAATGGCGGTTTGTTTTTGCCTCATCCGGCTTTCAAACTCAGGGGATATCCGTGTCAGTGGAACTTTGGCAGCAGTGCGTGGAGCTTCTGCGCGATGAACTGCCTGCCCAGCAATTCAACACCTGGATCCGTCCGCTACAGGTCGAAGCCGAAGGCGACGAGTTGCGCGTCTATGCGCCTAACCGTTTCGTTCTCGATTGGGTGAATGAAAAGTACCTCGGCCGCCTGCTCGAACTGTTGGGTGAGAACGGCAGCGGTATCGCGCCTGCCCTTTCCTTATTAATAGGTAGCCGTCGCAGCTCCGCGCCGCGTGCCGCACCCAACGCCCCAGTCAGTGCCGCAGTGGCTGCATCGCTCGCACAAAGCCAACCGCAAGGCACCGCTGTGCCCGCCGCAGCCGTTTCCGAGCCGGTCACGGCCCCAGTAGTCGAACCCGTGCTTGTCACTGACAGCGCCGAGTCGTCTTCCCGTGACAGCTTCGATGCCATGGCCGACAGCAACTCGGCACCTGCTGCTAGCGGGCGCACTGAACAGCGTACCGTCCAGGTCGAAGGTGCGCTCAAGCACACCAGTTACCTGAACCGCACCTTCACTTTCGAAACCTTTGTCGAAGGTAAGTCGAACCAATTGGCACGCGCTGCTGCCTGGCAGGTAGCCGACAACCCCAAGCACGGTTACAACCCACTGTTCCTTTATGGTGGTGTGGGCCTGGGCAAGACACACCTGATGCACGCTGTGGGTAACCACCTGCTGAAGAAGAATCCGAATGCCAAGGTCGTCTACCTGCATTCCGAACGCTTCGTTGCGGACATGGTGAAGGCGCTGCAGCTCAACGCGATCAACGAATTCAAGCGTTTCTACCGCTCGGTGGATGCGTTGCTGATCGACGACATCCAGTTCTTTGCCCGCAAGGAGCGTTCGCAGGAAGAGTTTTTCCACACCTTCAACGCCTTGCTCGAAGGCGGCCAGCAGGTGATTCTCACCAGCGACCGCTACCCCAAGGAGATTGAAGGTCTTGAAGAGCGTCTGAAGTCGCGCTTCGGCTGGGGCCTGACAGTGGCCGTGGAGCCGCCAGAACTGGAAACCCGTGTCGCGATCTTGATGAAGAAAGCGGACCAGGCAAAGGTCGAGCTGCCGCATGACGCAGCCTTCTTCATTGCCCAGCGCATCAGGTCCAATGTGCGAGAACTGGAAGGTGCCCTCAAGCGGGTTATCGCTCACTCGCACTTCATGGGCCGCGATATCACCATCGAACTGATTCGCGAATCGCTCAAGGATCTGCTGGCGCTGCAAGACAAACTGGTCAGTGTGGATAACATTCAGCGCACGGTGGCCGAGTACTACAAGATCAAGATCGCCGATCTGTTGTCCAAGCGCCGCTCGCGCTCTGTCGCGCGCCCGCGCCAGGTAGCCATGGCGTTGTCCAAAGAGCTGACCAACCACAGTTTGCCGGAAATCGGTGACATGTTTGGCGGCCGTGACCACACCACCGTTTTGCACGCCTGTCGCAAGATCAACGAATTGAAGGAATCCGACGCGGACATCCGCGAGGACTACAAGAACCTCCTGCGGACGCTGACGACCTGATGGCCGTCAGCCCAGCTAATTGAAGGCAAGGGACTAGACCATGCATTTCACCATTCAACGCGAAGCCCTGTTGAAACCCCTGCAACTGGTCGCCGGTGTCGTCGAGCGCCGCCAGACCTTGCCGGTCCTGTCCAACGTACTGCTGGTCGTACAAGGCCAGCAGCTGTCGTTGACCGGTACCGACCTGGAAGTCGAACTGGTAGGCCGTGTGCAACTGGAAGAGCCGGCTGAACCCGGCGAAATCACTGTCCCGGCGCGCAAGCTGATGGACATCTGCAAGAGCCTGCCGAACGACGTTCTGATCGATATCAAGGTCGATGAGCAGAAGCTTTTGGTCAAGGCCGGCCGTAGCCGTTTCACCCTGTCGACCTTGCCTGCCAATGACTTCCCGACTGTGGAAGAAGGCCCAGGTTCGCTCACTTGCAACCTGGAGCAAAGCAAGCTGCGCCGACTGATCGAGCGCACCAGCTTCGCCATGGCCCAGCAAGATGTGCGCTACTACCTCAACGGCATGCTGCTGGAAGTGTCGCGCAACACCCTGCGTGCGGTGTCCACCGATGGCCACCGCCTGGCCCTGTGCTCGATGAGCGCAGCGATCGAGCAAGATGAGCGCCACCAGGTCATCGTGCCTCGCAAGGGTATTCTCGAGCTGGCCCGCCTGCTCACTGACCCTGAAGGCATGGTGAGCATCGTGTTGGGGCAGCATCACATTCGTGCGACTACCGGTGAGTTCACCTTCACCTCGAAATTGGTCGATGGCAAATTCCCTGACTACGAGCGTGTATTGCCCAAGGGGGGTGACAAACTGGTAGTTGGCGATCGCCAGGCACTGCGCGAAGCCTTCAGCCGTACCGCGATTCTGTCCAATGAAAAGTATCGCGGTATCCGTCTGCAGTTGGCTGCCGGCCAACTGAAGATCCAGGCCAACAACCCTGAGCAGGAAGAAGCCGAAGAGGAAATCAGCGTTGACTACGAAGGTAGCTCGCTGGAAATCGGTTTCAACGTCAGCTACCTGCTGGACGTGTTGGGCGTGATGACTACCGAGCAAGTTCGTCTGATCCTGTCCGACTCCAACAGCAGTGCCCTGCTGCAGGAAGCGGGCAATGACGATTCTTCCTACGTAGTCATGCCGATGCGCCTGTAACGTAGCAGGCCAAATGTCCCTTCGACGTATCATGGTCACCGCGGTGCGCAACCTGCATCCGGTGACCCTCACACCCTCCCCCCGTATCAATATCCTCTACGGCGCCAATGGCAGCGGTAAGACCAGCGTGCTTGAAGCTGTGCACCTGCTCGGCCTGGCCCGCTCATTTCGCAGCACCCGCTTGAACCCGGTCATTCAGTACGAACAACCGGCGTGCACGGTATTTGGCGAAGTGCAACTAGCTGAAGGGGGCACCAGCAACCTCGGTGTTTCACGCGAGCGTCAGGGGGAGTTCACCATTCGCATCGATGGGCAGAATGCCAAAAGCGCTGCTCAATTGGCCGAGCTGCTGCCATTGCAGCTCATCAACCCAGACAGCTTTCGACTGTTGGAAGGTGCGCCGAAAATACGTCGGCAGTTCCTCGATTGGGGAGTGTTCCACGTGGAACCTCGCTTCCTGCCAGCCTGGCAACGCCTACAGAAGGCGCTCCGGCAGCGGAACTCGTGGTTGCGTCATGGTACACTTGACCCAGCTTCGCAAGCCGCCTGGGATCGGGAATTGTGCCTGGCCAGCGCGGAAATAGATGAATACCGTCGCAACTACATCAAGGCCTTGAAGCCCGTCTTCGAGCGAACCCTGAGCGAACTGGTCGAGCTGGACGGGTTGACCCTTAGCTATTACCGAGGCTGGGACAAGGACCGGGAACTGCAAGAAGTCCTCGCTTCGTCTCTCTTTCGCGATCAGCAGATGGGCCATACCCAAGCCGGTCCACAGCGTGCTGATTTGCGTCTTCGTCTGGCTGCTAATAATGCAGCGGATATTTTGTCGCGTGGTCAGCAAAAGCTGGTGGTATGCGCATTGCGCATTGCCCAGGGCCATCTCGTCAGCCAGGCTCGTCGCGGTCACTGTATTTATCTCGTGGATGACTTGCCGTCGGAGCTGGACGACCAGCACCGACGCGCGTTGTGCCGCTTGCTTGAAGAATTACGCTGCCAGGTTTTTATCACCTGTGTAGATCACGAATTACTGAGGGAAGGCTGGCAAACGGAAACGCCAGTTGCTTTGTTCCACGTGGAACAGGGCCGTATCACCCAGACCCACGACCATCGGGAGTGAAGGCATGAGCGAAAATCAAACGTACGACTCCTCCAGCATCAAGGTGCTGAAAGGTTTGGATGCCGTGCGCAAGCGCCCCGGCATGTACATTGGCGACACCGATGATGGTAGCGGCCTGCACCACATGGTCTTCGAGGTGGTCGACAACTCGATCGACGAAGCCCTCGCGGGTCACTGCGATGACATCACCGTCATCATTCACCCGGACGAATCCATCAGCGTGCGCGACAACGGTCGCGGTATTCCGGTGGACGTGCATAAAGAAGAAGGCGTTTCGGCAGCTGAAGTCATCATGACCGTGCTGCACGCCGGCGGTAAGTTCGACGATAACTCGTACAAGGTTTCTGGCGGCCTGCACGGTGTGGGCGTGTCGGTGGTAAATGCCCTGTCTGAGAAGCTGGTGCTCACCGTTCGCCGCAGCGGCAAGATCTGGGAACAGACCTATGTGCACGGTGTTCCACAGGCGCCGATGGCCGTGGTCGGCGAAAGCGAAACCACCGGTACTCACATTCACTTCAAGCCGTCGGCTGAGACTTTCAAGAACATTCATTTCAGCTGGGACATCCTGGCCAAGCGCATTCGTGAGTTGTCTTTCCTCAACTCCGGCGTTGGCATCCTGCTGAAGGACGAGCGATCGGGCAAAGAAGAGTTCTTCAAGTACGAAGGTGGTCTGCGCGCATTCGTTGAATACCTGAACACCAACAAGACCCCGGTCAACTCCCAGGTGTTCCACTTCAATGTGCAGCGTGACGATGGCGTGGGCGTTGAAGTCGCCCTGCAGTGGAATGACAGCTTCAACGAAAACCTGCTGTGCTTCACCAACAACATTCCGCAGCGAGACGGCGGTACGCACCTGGTTGGCTTCCGCTCTTCCCTGACCCGTAGCCTCAACAGCTACATCGAGCAGGAAGGCCTGGCCAAGAAGAACAAGGTCGCTACCACCGGTGATGATGCCCGCGAAGGTCTGACCGCGATCATTTCGGTGAAGGTGCCGGATCCGAAGTTCAGCTCTCAGACCAAGGACAAGTTGGTTTCCTCGGAGGTGAAAACCGCCGTGGAACAGGAGATGAACAAGTACTTCGCCGACTTCCTGTTGGAGAACCCCAACGAAGCCAAGGCCGTTGTCGGCAAAATGATCGACGCTGCCCGTGCTCGCGAAGCGGCGCGTAAAGCCCGTGAAATGACTCGCCGTAAAGGCGCGCTGGATATCGCTGGTTTGCCGGGTAAGTTGGCAGACTGCCAGGAAAAGGACCCTGCCCTTTCCGAGCTGTACCTGGTGGAGGGTGACTCTGCGGGTGGCTCGGCCAAGCAAGGTCGTAACCGTCGTACTCAGGCAATCCTGCCGCTGAAGGGCAAGATCCTCAACGTCGAAAAAGCCCGTTTCGACAAGATGATCTCGTCCCAGGAAGTCGGCACGCTGATCACCGCGCTGGGCTGCGGTATCGGTCGTGAAGAGTACAACATCGACAAGCTGCGCTATCACAACATCATCATCATGACCGATGCTGACGTCGACGGTTCGCACATCCGTACTCTGCTGCTGACGTTCTTCTTCCGTCAGTTGCCGGAGCTGGTCGAGCGTGGCTACATCTACATCGCCCAGCCACCACTGTACAAGGTGAAGAAAGGCAAGCAGGAGCAGTACATCAAGGACGACGAGGCCATGGAAGAATACATGACCCAGTCGGCCCTCGAAGACGCCAGCCTGCACCTGGACGAATCGGCGCCAGCCGTTTCCGGTGTGCAGTTGGAAGCCCTGGTCAACGAATTCCGCAGTGTGATGAAGACCCTCAAGCGTCTGTCGCGCCTGTACCCGGAAGAGCTGACCGAGCACTTCATCTACCTGCCGGAAGTGACCCTGGAGCAACTGGGTGACCACGCCGTCATGCAGGCTTGGTTGGCCAGCTTCCAGGAGCGCTTGAACAACAGCCAGAAGTCTGGTCTGGCTTACAAGGCAAGCCTGCGCGAAGACAAGGAGCGTAACGTCTGGCTGCCGGAAGTGGAAATCACCTCCCACGGCCTGGCCAGCTACATCACCTTCAACCGCGACTTCTTTGGCAGCAACGACTACCGCACCGTGGTCAACATCGGCGCGAAGCTCTCCAGCCTGCTGGGTGAAGGTGCCTATGTACAGCGTGGTGAACGCCGCAAGGCAATCGTCGAGTTCAAGGAAGGCCTGGACTGGCTGATGAACGAGACTACCAAGCGTCACACCATCCAGCGTTATAAAGGGCTGGGTGAGATGAACCCGGATCAGCTGTGGGAAACCACCATGGACCCAACTGTCCGCCGTATGCTGAAGGTCACCATTGAAGACGCGATCGCTGCCGACCAGATCTTCAACACCCTGATGGGGGATGCGGTCGAACCGCGCCGCGAGTTCATTGAAAGCAACGCGCTGTCGGTGTCAAACCTGGACTTCTGATCAGGTGAGGTTCACAGAATAGCTGCACGGTTTCACAAATAGTTGACCGGCCGGGCTCCAACCCTGGTCCCTGTCGGTCACCATCAGCCCGCCCTCGCGGGCTTTTTTTTGCTTGGAGTTCCGCCGGTACGCCCTACTCCGCTCATTGGAAATTTAGGAGGGTAGGAATGCATTGAGCAAGAGATCTGATGGGCGGCCGAGAAAGCTCAAAAGGTCATAGGGTGGACCTTAGGTGTTGAGGAACATCACCATGAAAAAGCCCGCGTAAGCGGGCTTTTTCATGTGAGCAGGATTCAGTATTGCAGACGCTTGGACTCAAGGTTGCGTGAAGGTGCCCCAGACTTGCACCACTCCCACCAGATGCACTAGGCCGTATACCAGGCAGATCGCAGAGCTGACCCAGATAAAACGGCTACTGCGGCCTGTGCCGGCCAATGCAAATGGGCCCAGCATACCCCGGAGGAGATAAACCAAGGTTATGGCGCAAAGTGCTGGCCCTAGCAGAGGCAGCGGTGCAATCAAACCTGCACCGGAGAGTCCATAGGCTGCCCAGGCAGCAAGAACCAGTGCAATACCCGCCGTTACCACAGCCGGGAACCAACGGCCTGCTTGTGCCGCGCGAACAAAACCCTCGCCTGCGCCAAACAGGCGATACCACGATGGCCCTACCATTATCACCCCCACATGCATCAAGGATGCTAAGAGGCTGAGCCCTGCACCGATCGCTAAGGCCAAGTTGTATTCAGTTGCCACGTCATCGCTCCTCGATGGAATGCAGCTATGAGCCCTATGAGAATTGCCGAATGCAGCATAGTCGCCACTGTGCATGCGAGGCGCCCATAAGATCGTCAAAGGCTCGTCTGGGCCTCAGCGCGGGTACCGATATCCATGATCTGATAACGCACCTTGCGGCCACTGACGGCTGCGGCGGCCTCCACGCCTCCGGTCATGGCGCCGAATATGCCATGGCCAGTACGGGTGGAAGCGCCACACAGGTATAAGTTTCGAATCTCGGTTTTTGTGCCTGGGCGATTGTGCAGGAAGTATTTGGGGGTAAGCGCCAGGCCATAGGAAGAGTGGATACCCATGAAATCCCCGACCTGTTGCAGCATTTTGAAGTATCGGTTGATTCCGGTCTTTTCTTTGGGGAATGCTTCGATGAGCCGTTCACGGAAACATTCATAGCCGCGTGGGATGGCATCTACCACTTCTGTAACTGCTGAGCCAACCGGTGGGATAGTTTGAAACTATGATCGGCGCTGCTTCGCGATTGTTGGGCGTTGCGAAATATGCATAGTTTATTACCTGCAGATCACCCATTTGCATCGGCGGATATTCAAAGATGGCCTGTTGAAAGTCCAGTGGCCGCACCTCAGCCAGAGCATCTACCTGAGGAGATAGGGCCTGAGTTGGTATCAACGATGGCCAGGGGCAGAGGGCGAAAGGATCTGGGGGAACTGGCGCAAGCACTAGAGCAGTTCAAGGGCTCACGCAGCGAGCTTGCCGCGCATCTGGGTCTGAGCGAACGCACCTTGTACCGGCGCTTGAAAGCACTTGGATTGAATTAGGCCGGTAGGTATCTGAAGCGGGGCGCCAGCGCCAGTGTAGAGCGGTTTTATTATTCAGTAGGCAACAGTACATCGATTCAAGACACTGCTTTGCTACCGTCATGAAAACAGCATATGACGTGATCTATTCTTTGATCTCACCGCACCCTTTCCAGAACGTTGCGCAACTCGCGTATGTTGCCTGGGAATGGATGCAGGCTCAGACGTTGCAGCACCTCATCAGTCAAACTCGGCGGCGGCGCTCCTGGCATGCGCTGTAGCAGGCTTTGCGCCAGCAGCGGCAGATCTTCCAGACGCTCGCGTAACGCTGGCAAGCGAATGGGGAACCCGCTGATTCTGTAATACAGGTCTTCACGGAAATTGCCGTTTGCCACCATATTCTTCAGGGGTTTATGGGTCGCCGATACCAAACGAAAGTCTGAGTGCACCGTACGTAGGCTACCCACTGGGCGGAAGCTGCCCGATTCGATCAAACGCAACAACTTGACCTGCATGGCCAGCGGCACCTCACCGATTTCATCGAGAAACAGCGTGCCGCCATGGGCCGCTTCGGCAAGGCCGATCTTGCGCTGGTTGGCGCCTGTGAAGGCGCCTTTCTCGTAGCCAAACAGTTCACTTTCGAACAACGACTCCGTCAGGCCGGTACAGTCCACCACCACCAAAGGGCCGTTGGCCCGAGGGCTGCCCATGTGGATCGCACGGGCGAAGAGTTCCTTTCCAGTACCCGATTCCCCTTGGAGCAGCACCGGGATTTGTGCGGGCGCCGCACGCTGTAGGCTGGCCAATGCATGCTTGAAGGCAGGCGCGCGCCCGACCAGACCCTGCTGCTGAGGTTGTGCCGAGGCTAAGGTCACGGTAGTCAGGCGCTCGACGAAGGCCACCACCTTGCCCTGCTCATCGAGGATGGGCCGCAGTTCCACATCCACATGTTCGGGCCCGCGCGGGGTATGGTGAATATGCAGTACACGTTCCGGCAACTTGCTGTCCCAAGCCTTGCGCATCGGGCAATGCTCACCGGCCTGGTCGCAGGGCACGGCATAGTGATGCGAGACGCGGTGACACTTCTCGCCCAGAGGCGCTTGCTGGTCACGGCCGAACAACCGGCGATAGGCCGCGTTGGCCGCGAGGATGTTGTAGTCGGTATCCAGCACGATCGTAGGCAGCGCATCGTGTTCGAGGTAGGAAACCAGAGCTAGGATGATGGAACGGGATTCAGGCATGACGGCACCGATGGATGACGCACGCAGGGTAACAAGGACTGCCAAGCACTGCCATTGGCTGACAGTCGACTGCCATCCCGGCTGCCAATCTGCCAAACGCCAAGCCGGCAGTGGCCAATTTTCCTGGCTTTCAGGGCTCCAACAGCCTGGCATGCATCTTGATAAACCTCCTGGCACCGCCTACGCCTCTATCAAGGCGCGGTGGATTATTTGGAGAACGTGATGATCATCGGCAACAACCTTCACGTGGAAGCCTTCTTCGACAAGGCAACCTCGACCATCAGCTACCTGGTCATGGACGGCGAGACGCGCAAGTGCGCATTGATCGACAGCGTCCTCGACTACGATCCCAAGTCCGGACGCACCTGCACCGCCTCGGCCGACCTGCTGATTGCCCGGGTAAAGGCACTCGGTGCCGAGGTGCAGTGGGTGCTGGAAACCCACGTGCATGCCGACCACCTTTCGGCTGCGGCGTATCTCAAGGAACACCTGGGTGGCCATACCGCCATTGGTGCGCACATCACCCAGGTGCAGAAGGTATTCGGTTCGCTGTTCAACGCGGAACCTGACTTCGCCCGCGACGGCAGCCAGTTCGATGTGCTGCTCGAAGATGAAGAAGGCTTCCGTATCGGCAACCTGCACGCCCGTGCCCTGCACACCCCTGGGCATACCCCGGCCTGCATGAGCTATGTGGTTCAGGATGCTGGGGAAAAGGCGGTGTTCGTTGGCGACACCCTGTTCATGCCGGATTACGGCACCGCGCGCTGCGACTTCCCCGGCGCCGATGCCAGAACGCTGTATCGCTCCATCCGCCGTTTGCTGGCCTTCCCAGACCAGACTCAACTGTTCATGTGCCACGACTACCTGCCAGGTGGCCGGGACGTGCAGTACGCGACCACCGTGGCCGAACAGCGCGCCAACAACATCCACATCCATCAAGGCATCGACGAAGACAGCTTCGTGGCCATGCGCGAAGCCCGCGACAAGACCCTCGACATGCCCGTGCTGATCCTGCCTTCGGTGCAGGTGAACATGCGCAGCGGTCATTTCCCCGAGCCGGAGGAAAACGGCGTGAGCTATCTGAAGATCCCGCTGAACAAGCTTTGAACGCCCTGCTCCATCATTAGAAATTCAGGAAATACTGTCATGCCTGCCTTGTTGTCCCCAACTCATGCCGACCACCACAAAGTGGTCATCGTCGGCGCCGGTGCCGCGGGTATCGCCACCGCCTCCAGCCTGATCAGCCGCGACCCGTCTCTGGACATTGCCCTGATCGATCCCGCCGACGTGCATTATTACCAGCCCGGCTGGACCATGGTCGGCGCAGGTGTATTCAAAGCGCCAAGCACTGCGCGCACCATGGCGTCGGCCATTCCTCGCGGTGTGCATTGGGTGAAAGCTCGCGTTCAAGGTTTTGACCCTTCGGCCCAACTGGTCATGCTCGAGGACGGCCGCGCCATCAGTTATGAACAGCTGGTGGTCTGCCCTGGCCTGAAGCTCGACTGGGAAGCCATTGCCGGGCTCAGTGAAACACTGGGTCGCAATGGTGTGACCTCCAACTACCGTTATGACCTGGCGCCCTACACCTGGCAGCTTGTGCAAATGCTCAAGCAAGGACGTGCGCTGTTCACTCAACCGCCCATGCCGATCAAATGCGCCGGCGCGCCACAAAAGGCGCTGTACCTGTCCTGCGACCATTGGCTGCGCCATGGCCACCTTGGCAACGTCAAAGCCAGCTTCTTCAATGCGGGCGCCGTGCTGTTCGGGGTGCCCGACTATGTACCCGCGCTGATGGCCTACATCGACAAGTATGGTGTCGACCTCAACTACAACCACCGCCTGGTTGCCGTGGACGGCCCGAACAAGCGCGCGACCTTCGCCCGCACCCTCGCCGATGGCAGCAGCGAAACCCGCACTGAAACTTTCGACATGTTGCACGTCGTGCCGTCGCAGGTGGCTCCCGATTTCATTCGGCAGAGCCCGTTGGCCGATGCCGCTGGCTGGGTCGATGTCGACCCTCGGACCTTGCGCCATCGCCAGTTCGCCAACGTCCATGCCTTGGGTGACGTAGCCAACACCAGCAACGCCAAGACCGCTGCAGCGGCGCGCAAGCAGGCGCCGGTGGTGGCCAACAATGTGCTGGTGGCGCTTGGCAGGCTGCCTACCCTGGCCGAGTACGATGGCTACGGCTCCTGCCCGCTGACCGTCGAGCGCGGCAAGATCGTGCTGGCCGAGTTCACCTACGGCGGCAAGGTCGCGCCCAGTTTTCCACGCTGGCTGCTCGACGGCCGCAAGCCGACCCGCTTGGCCTGGCTCCTCAAGGCGCGGGTACTGCCCCCGCTGTACTGGCAAGGCATGCTCAAGGGGCGCGAATGGATGGCGCGGCCCCAGCCACTGGTCGAGGCTCGCCAGTGATCGAACATGAACTGCTGGGCGCTGGCCTCGGCGCTGTCATTGGTGCGGTGCTGGCGCTGACGGGGGCCGGCGGTGGAATCCTGGCGGTACCGCTGCTGGTGTTCGGCCTGGGACTGTCGATGGTCGAAGCGGCGCCTATCGGGTTGTTGGCGGTGGGCCTGGCGGCGGCTGTGGGGGCGGTGCTGGGGTTGCGTCAGGGGCTGGTGCGCTACCGCGCCGCCCTGTTCATCGCCCTTATCGGTATTGCTGCTGCTCCGTTCGGGCTGATGCTCGCCCACCGTTTGCCTAACACACCCCTGGCCCTGGTGTTCGCGGTAGTGCTGGTCTATGCCTGCCTGCGCATCTGGCGCAAGGCAGCCAAGGACCTACGTGGCGAAACTTCCGAAGCGCACCGCTACATCGAACCTTGCGTACTCAATCCGCTGCAGGGCCGTTTGCGCTGGACGCTGCCTTGCGCGCGAGCCCTGGCCTTCACGGGTGCATTGTCGGGGCTGTTGTCCGGATTGCTGGGAGTGGGTGGGGGATTCGTGATCATTCCGGCCTTGAACCGCTACACCAACCTGCGCATGAAAAGCATCGTCTCCACCTCGCTGGCAGTGATCGCGCTGGTTTCCATGGGCAGCGTAGTCAGCGCCAGCCTGGCAGGGGTCATGCATTGGCGGGTGGGTGCACCCTTTGCCGTCGGCGCGGTTCTCGGCTTGCTGGCGGCCCGGCCGCTTGCCGCAAAACTCGCCGGGCCACGTCTGCAGCAGATGTTTGCCGTGGCCGGCTGGTCGGCTGCCCTACTGTTGGCGGGCAAGGCGCTACTCGGCTAGCAGCTCGCCTTGTTCCGCGGCACACAGCGCCAGCAGGTAGTCCCACACTACCCGCAGGCGCACCGACTTGTGCAGCTCGCGGCGGGTGCAGATCCAGTAGCTGCGCTGGATGGTCTCGCTGGGCAGCACACGCACCAGTGTCGGGTCGTGGCGGGCCATGTAGTTGGGCAGCACGGCAATGCCTAGTCCTGCGCGTGCAGCGGTTTGCTGGGCAATCACGCTGGTGCTGCGAAAAGCCACGTTGGGCGCCCGGCAGAAGCTGTTGAGGAACAGCAGCTCCTGGCTGAACAGCAGGTCATCGACGTAACCGATCCAGCTGTGCTGGGCCAGGTCGTCGCGGTTGCGCAAGGGCGGAGCACGGTCCAGGTAGGCCTGGCTAGCGTACAACGCCAGGCGGTAATCGGTGAGTTTGCGGGTTATCAACAGGTCGGCGCTGGGCCGTTCCAGGTGGATGCTGATTTCTGCTTCGCGGTTGAGGATGCTGACGAAGCGCGGTACTGCCACCAGTTCCACTTCCAGGCCTGGGTAGCGTTCGAACAGCTCGCGCATGCGCGGAGTGAAGAACATGATGCCGATGCCTTCGGTGACCCCCAGACGGATCTTGCCCAGTGGAGTGATGGCCTGGGTGATCTCTTCCTGCGCCAGCAGGGCGACATTCTCCATGGCTTCGGCGTGCTTGAGCAGTGCCTGACCGGAGGACGTCAGCTCGTAGCCCTGGGCATGTTGCACGAACAGCGGCGTGCCGAGGCTTTTCTCGATGCTTTCGATATGCCGGGCGACGGTGCTGTGAGTGGTGTTGAGGCGTTTGGCGGCGGTGAGCAAGCGGCCGCTGCGCTGCAACTCGAGGAAAAACCGCAGATCATTCCAGTCGAACATGCTGGTCCCTTGTGCTGTTCGTTCTCGCCCAATCGCCGGCAAGCCGGCTCCCACATGCACCCCACAAGTCTTGAACCTGTGGGCTACTTATGGGAGCCGGCTTGCCGGCGACAGGGCCAGTCCAGGCCTACCACTGTGCTAAAACGCACAACGGCTGCGCGAAATCTCGTGTTTCCTCTGCGAAATTAATCAATAAGATGTAGGACGACAAGAACAATAATCAGGCGCGAGGTTGCACATGCCGTCAGCCGATTCTGTCTTCGATTACGTGGTCGTAGGTGCCGGTCCCGCCGGCTGCCTGTTGGCCAATCGTCTGTCCGCCGACCCAGCCTGCCGTGTACTGTTACTCGAAGCGGGCGGCCGCGACAACTATCCCTGGATTCACATCCCCGTCGGTTACCTCTACTGCATCGGCAACCCGCGCACCGATTGGTGCTTCAAGACCGAGGCACAAACGGGCCTGGGCGGTCGTAGCCTGGGCTATCCACGTGGCAAGGTGCTGGGTGGCTGCTCCTCCATCAACGGCATGATCTATATGCGCGGCCAGGCCGCCGACTATGACCGATGGGCCGAGCAAGGCAACGATGGCTGGGCATGGAAGGACGTGCTGCCGCTGTTCAAGGCCAGCGAAAGCCACTTTGCCGGCAGCAGCGCGCACCATGGCGCCAGCGGCGAATGGCGAGTTGAACGCCAGCGCTACAGCTGGCCCATCCTCGATGCCTTCCGCGATGCGGCCGAGCAGACCGGCATCGGCAAGGTCGACGATTTCAACACCGGTGACAACCAAGGCTGTGGATATTTTCAGGTCAACCAGCGCAGCGGCGTGCGTTGGAATGCTTCCAAGGCATTCCTGCGGCCGATAAAGGACCGCCCCAACCTCACTGTGCTCACCGATGTGCAGGTCGACCAGGTGCTGTTGAACAACACCCGTGCGCGAGCGGTGAAAGCACGCTGGCAAGGTGCCTGGCACGAGTTCGCTGCGCGCCGCGAGATCATCCTGTGCGCTGGCGCCGTAGGTTCCCCCGGTATTTTGCAGCGTTCTGGCATTGGTCCGCGCAAGCTGCTGGAAGGCCTGGGAATAGCTGTACGCCATGACATGCCAGGCGTCGGTGGCAACCTGCAGGACCATTTGCAGCTACGGCTGATCTACCAGATCCGCAACGCCCGCACCCTCAATCAGATGGCTAACAGCCTGTGGGGCAAGATGGGCATGGGCCTGCGCTACCTGTACGACCGCAGCGGCCCGCTGGCCATGGCGCCAAGCCAGCTGGGTGCGTTTGTGCGCTCGAGCCCCGAACAGGTCACGGCCAACCTGCAGTACCACGTACAACCGCTTTCACTGGAGCGCTTCGGCGAGCCATTGCACCAGTTCCCGGCCTTTACCGCCTCGGTTTGCAACCTGCGCCCGGCGAGCCGGGGACGCATCGACATCGCCAGCGCGGACATGCTCAGCGCTCCGCTGATCGACCCCAATTACCTGAGCGATCCCCAGGACCTGCGCGTCGCCGCCGATGCTATTCGCCTCACCCGGCGTATCGTCCAGGCCCCTGCCCTCGCCGCGTTCGCACCCGAGGAATACCTGCCAGGCCCGGCGTTGCAGACGGAAGAGCAACTGTTCGAAGCCGCCGGCAAGATCGGCACCACCATCTTCCACCCGGTTGGCACCTGCCGCATGGGCAATGGTCCCCTGGACGTTGTGGATAACCAGCTCCGCGTGCATGGCATCCCCGGCCTGCGCGTGGCGGACGCTTCGATCATGCCGCAGATCACCTCCGGCAATACCTGTTCACCCACCCTCATGATCGCCGAGAAGGCGGCGCAACTGATCCTCAAAGGAGCGGCTACCCAGACCAACTTGAACGAAGACGCGATACCGACGCCCTGACCCGGGTGCGTGCAGTACCGGCGGCTTGCGGTCAGAGGCTGCCGACAGTGGAACAAAAAGAATAATCACTGTGGCCTGTGGGCCGAGGACAGCAACGATGTCGGATTACATTCAAGAGCAGGGGGCGACGGCGAGCAGCCCCAGCCGTCGTGAAGAACGCAAGATCATTTTCGCGTCATCCCTCGGGACCGTTTTCGAGTGGTATGACTTTTTTCTTTATGGAGCGTTGGCAGCGGTCATCAGCAAGCAGTTCTTCGCTGGCGTGAATGACACGACCGCCTTCATCTTCGCCCTGATGGCCTTTGCCGCCGGCTTCCTGGTGCGGCCTTTCGGCGCGCTGGTGTTCGGTCGCCTGGGTGACATGATCGGGCGCAAGTACACCTTCCTGGTCACCATCGTGCTGATGGGCCTGTCCACCTTTGCGGTCGGCCTGCTACCCACCTACGCCAGCATCGGCATTGCGGCGCCGATCATCCTGGTGGTGCTGCGCATGCTCCAGGGCCTGGCGCTGGGCGGCGAATATGGCGGTGCCGCCACCTACGTGGCGGAACATGCTCCCGCTGGCAAGCGCGGTTTCCACACCGGTTTCATCCAGTCCACCGCTACCCTCGGCCTGCTGTTGTCGCTGCTGGTAGTGCTGGGTAGCCGCTACATCAGTGGCGATCAGTTCGAAACTTGGGGTTGGCGCCTGCCGTTCCTGCTGTCGATCGTGCTACTGGCGATTTCCACCTGGATCCGCATGAGCATGCACGAGTCGCCGGCCTTCGTGAAAATGAAGGCCCAGGGCAAGGTCAGCAAATCGCCTATCCGTGAGTCGTTCACTTCCTGGCCGAACCTTAAGGTGGTGCTTACTGCGCTGTTCAGCATCAACGCAGGGCAGGCTGTGACCTTCTATACCGCGCAGTTCTACGTGCTGTTCTTCATGACCCAGATGCTCAAGATGGACCCCGCCCAAGCCAACACCTTGCTGATCATCAGCGTGGTGATCGGGGCGCCGTTCTTCGTGTTCTTCGGCTGGCTGTCCGACCGCATCGGCCGCAAGCCGATCCTGATGTTGGGGCTGCTTCTGGCCACGGTGCTGTACTTCCCGCTGTTCAAGGCGCTGAGCCACTACGCCAACCCGCAGATCGACGCTGCCAGTCGCCAGGCGCCGATCGTGGTCACTGCCGATCCGCAGAGCTGCACCTTCCAGTTCGACCCGGTCGGCAAGGCGCGCTTCGACAGCCCCTGCGACAAGGTCAAGACGTTCCTGGTGAAACAAGGCCTGCCGTATAGCTCGGTGGATGTGGCCGGTAGCCAGGTGGTGGTGAATATTGGCGACAAGACCATCAACGGCTTCGACGAAGCGGCGTTGCGTACGGCAGTGGAGCAAGCGGGCTACCCCGCCAAGGCCGACCCGGCGCAGGTGAACCAGGTGATGGTGGTGGTGCTGATCGTGGCGATGATCCTGATCGCTACCATGACCTACGGGCCGTTGGCTGCGGTGATGGTCGAGCTGTTCCCGACGCGGATCCGCTATACCTCGATGTCGTTGCCTTATCACATTGGTAATGGCTGGTTCGGTGGGTTTTTGCCGACGGTATCGTTCGCGCTGGTGGTGTATACCGGGGATATCTTCTACGGGCTCTGGTACCCGGTGCTGGTGACCGGGATCAGCCTGGTGGTGGGGATCTTCTGCCTCAAAGAAACCAAGGATGTGGATATCGACAAGGTTTGAGGGTGTGGCTGCTGGCCCTATCGCCGGTAAGCCGGTTCCCACAGGTTCACCACGCCCTTGGGCACTGTGGGGGCCCCTGTGGGAGCCTGCTTGCCGGCGATGAGGCCATCGAAGCCCATAAAAAAACCGGCTGTAAAAGCCGGTTTTCTTATGCCTCGAAAAAACTTATGCACGATTTTCAGAAAAATGTCATACAGAGAAATAAACAGCCAATTCAAACACTTAGCGATTACTTCCGGCATTTAGTCCAAAAATTGCTAACAACTTATCCACAGAAGGTCAGGCCATCTGCTCCTGCGGTTTTTCATCCACTGGCGGCAACGAACCCATGGCCCGCTGAGTCGCTTCGTTCCAGGCCGCAGCACGGTCGTTGAGTTCGGCGATGGCGCGTGGGCCGGAGCCATTGGCATACATCGGCTCGCCGATCACCACCTCGATGGTGCCAGCACGCTTGCCCCAGCCAGTTTTCGGCCAGTACTTGCCTGCATTGTGCGCAATCGGCAGCACCGGCAACCCGGCATTCACCGCCAGCGCAGTACCACCACGGGAAAACTTGCCCACGGTGCCGAAAGGCACGCGGGTACCCTCCGGGAAGATCAGCACCCACACTTTCTGCTTGAGCAACTCGTCACCTTTGCTGGCCACCTGGCGCAAGGCTTCCTTTGGGTTGTCGCGATTGATCGCGATCGGCCGCAGCATGGCCATTGCCCAGCCGAAGAACGGCACGTAGAGCAGCTCACGCTTGAGCACCTGGCTCAGGGGCGAGAAGTACGCCGAGAGGAAGAAGGTCTCCCAGGTGCTCTGGTGATTGGAGAGAATCACGCAGGGCTCTTTCGGCACGTTCTGGGCGCCGGTGATTTTATAGTCGATGCCGAGAATATTGCGCGCCAGGAACAACGCACAGCGGCACCAATAGACGTTGATGAACTTGTAGCGTTTGGGGAATGACAGGAATGGCGCAACGAAGAAGCTAAGCGAGCACCACAACAGCGAACTGGTGCCCAGCAGCAGGTAAAAAAGAAAGATTCTGATCGCCTGCAGGATCGACATAGTGGCAAGTACCGTTGCGGGGCGTGCCCGCCTGAGAAAAATGCGCCCTCAGGCGCATTGTTTAAATTAGTTCTCTGGCGATAGCTGCCAGATCGTCGAAAATCAGTGTAGTTTCAGCGACGCCTTTTTCCAGCGTCCGCTCGCCCTTGCCGGTTTTCACCAGCACGGGCTGTGCACCGACGGCCAGGGCGGCCTGCAGGTCACCTGTGCTGTCGCCGACGAACCAGACGCCGTGAAGGTCAGCCTGGTAGTGCTCGGCAATCGCCCGCAGCATGCCAGGTTTGGGCTTGCGGCAATCGCAGCCTTCGTCCGGCCCGTGCGGGCAATACACGATGTGGCCCACCTCGCCGCCCTGCTCGGCCACCAGTGCGCGCAAGCGCGCATGCATGGCCTCCAGGGTTGCCAGCGAGTAGTAGCCACGGGCGATGCCGGACTGGTTGGTGGCCACGGCCACCGTCCAGCCCGCCTTGCTCAACTGCGCGATCGCTTCGATCGAGCCGGGTATCGGGATCCACTCTTCCAGCGACTTGATGTAGGCGTCGGAGTCCTGGTTGATCACCCCGTCACGATCGAGAATCAGCAGTTTCAAGGCTTACCCCAGCAGCGAAATGTCGGCAACGCCCAGGAACAGACCGCGCAGGCGGCTGAGCAGGGCATAACGGTTGGCACGCACCTTGGCGTCCTCGGCGTTGACCATCACCGCCTCGAAGAAGGCGTCGACCGGGTCACGCAGAGCAGCCAGGCGGGCCAGCGATTCGCTGTACTGGCGTGCGGCAGCCATCGGTTGCACGGCCTGGTCGGCCTGCTGGATGGCCGAGTACAGCGAGAACTCGTTGGCGTTGTCGAAGTACTTCGGCTCTACCTGGTCGGCGATGGCGCCTTCAGCCTTGCTCAGCAGGTTCGATACACGCTTGTTCACCGCAGCCAGGGCTTCAGCTTCCGGCAGCTTGCGGAAGGCCTGCACAGCCTGCACGCGCTGGTCGAAGTCCAGGGCCGAGCCCGGCTTGAGGGCACGTACCGACAGGTAGGTGGCCACATCGATGCCTTCGTCTTCGTAGCGCGCACGCAGGCGGTCGAAGATGAACTCCAGCACCTGCTCAGACAGGCCGGCAGCCTTGACCTTGGCGCCGAATTGCTTGACCGCGAACTCGACCGCGGTGGTCAGATCCAGGTCCAGCTGCTTCTCGATCAGGATGCGCAGCACGCCGAGGGCGGCGCGGCGCAGGGCGTACGGATCCTTGCTGCCGGTAGGCAGCATGCCGATGCCGAAAATGCCGACCAGGGTGTCGAGCTTGTCGGCGATGGCCACGGCCGCGCCGGTGAGGGTCTGCGGCAGCTCGGCGCCAGCACCGCGCGGCATGTACTGCTCGTTCAGGGCCAGGGCGACGTCTTGCGGCTCGCCATCGTTGAGCGCGTAGTAGTAACCGGCAACACCCTGCATCTCAGGGAACTCGCCGACCATCTCGGTGGCCAGGTCGCACTTCGACAACAGGCCGGCACGACTTGCGCGCTGGGCGTCGCCGCCGATCAGCGGGGCAATGAACGCGGCCAGCTTGGAAACACGCTCGGCCTTGTCATAGACGGTGCCCAGTTGGGCCTGGAATACCACGTTCTTCAAGCGTTCGTTGAAGGTTTCCAGCGGCTGCTTCTTGTCTTGCTTGAAGAAGAACTCGGCGTCGGTCAGGCGCGGGCGCACGACCTTCTCGTTACCCTGCACGATCTGCTTGGGGTCACGGCTCTCGACGTTGGCCACGGTGATGAAGCGCGGCAGCAGCTTGCCTTCGCTGTCCAGCAGGCAGAAGTACTTCTGGTTGTCCTGCATGGTGGTGATCAGGGCTTCCTGCGGCACGTCGAGGAAACGCTCCTCGAACGAGCACACCAGCGGCACCGGCCACTCGACCAGCGCGGTCACTTCGTCCAGCAATGCCGGCGGCACGATGGCAGTGCCTTCCTGCTGCAGGGCCAGTTCGGCGGTACGCTTGCTGATCAGTTCGCGGCGCTCGGCGAAGTCGGCCAGCACGTAGGCTTTGCGCAGGTCTTCGACGTAGTTGGCCGGGGTGGTGATAACCACGTTTTCCGGGTGGTGGAAACGGTGGCCACGGGATTCACGGCCGGCCTGCTGCGACAGGATGGTGCAGTCGACCACCTGGTCGCCGAGCAGCATCACCAGCCATTGGGTCGGGCGCACGAACTCTTCACGGCTGGCCGCCCAGCGCATGCGCTTGGGGATCGGCAGGTCGTTGAGCGAATCTTCGACGATGGTCGGCAGCAGGCTTGCGGTGGCCTTGCCCGGAATGTGCTGGGAGAAGCGCAGCTTGGCGCCGCTCTGGTCGATTTCCGACAGCTCTACGCCGCATTTCTTGGCAAAGCCCAGGGCGGCCTGGGTCGGTTCGCCGTCTTTGAAAGCAGCCTGCATGGGCGGGCCATCGATGTTGATGCTGCGGTCCGGCTGCTGCACGTCGAGCTGGCGGATCAGCACGGCCAGGCGGCGCGGCGCGGCGTACACCTGCTTGCCGGTGTAGTTCAGGCCAGCGGCCTGCAGGCCTTTCTCGATACCGGCCAGGAAGGCGTCGCCGAGGGTGGCCAAGGCTTTGGGTGGCAGCTCTTCGGTGCCCAGTTCAACCAGGAAATCTTGAGCACTCATTGTGCAGCCTCCAGCTTCGCCAACACTTCGTCACGCAGTTCAGGGGTGGCCATCGGGAAGCCCAGGCGTGCGCGGGCTTGCAGATAGCTTTGCGCCACGTCCCGGGCGAGGGTACGGACACGCAGGATGTAACGCTGGCGCTCGGTCACCGAGATGGCGCGGCGGGCGTCCAGCAGGTTGAAGGTGTGCGAGGCCTTCAGCACCATTTCATAGGTCGGCAGCGGTAGGTCCAACTTGATCAGGCGGTTCGCTTCGCTTTCGTAGAAGTCGAACAGTTCGAACAGCTTCTCGACGTTGGCGTGCTCGAAGTTGTAGGTCGACTGCTCCACTTCGTTCTGGTGGAACACGTCGCCGTAGGTGACCTTGCCGAACGGGCCGTCGGCCCATACCAGGTCGTACACCGAGTCGACGCCCTGGATGTACATGGCCAGGCGCTCCAGGCCATAGGTGATTTCACCGGTGACCGGGTAGCACTCGATGCCACCGACTTGCTGGAAGTAGGTGAACTGGGTCACTTCCATGCCGTTGAGCCAGATTTCCCAGCCCAGGCCCCAGGCGCCCAGGGTCGGCGATTCCCAGTTGTCTTCGACGAAGCGGATATCGTGGACCAGCGGATCCAGGCCGATGGCTTTCAGCGAGCCGAGGTACAGCTCCTGGAAGTTGGCCGGGTTCGGCTTGAGCACCACCTGGAACTGGTAGTAGTGCTGCAGGCGGTTGGGGTTTTCGCCATACCGCCCGTCGGCAGGGCGACGGCTGGGCTGCACGTAGGCAGCGTTCCAGGTCTCTGGGCCGACGGCGCGCAGGAATGTAGCGGTGTGGAAAGTGCCGGCGCCTACTTCCATATCGTAGGGCTGAAGCACCACACAACCTTGCTCGGCCCAGTAGTTCTGCAGGGCGAGGATCAGGTCTTGGAAGGTACGCACGGCTGGCGTAGGCTGGCTCACGAAATTCACCTGTATCTGGGGATGCGGATGTAAAGAGCGGGAGTATAACCTGATTCGCCTCGCCCTCTACTCATTGGAGCCTTATGCCACGCTGCTTTTGGTGTACCGACGATCCGTTGTACCAGGCCTACCACGACCAGGAATGGGGAACGCCGCAGCGTGACCCGGCGTTGCTCTTCGAGATGCTTTTGCTCGAAGGGTTCCAGGCGGGGTTGTCATGGATCACAGTGCTGCGCAAACGCGAGCGCTATCGCGAGGTGCTGCACGGCTTCGACCCGCACAGGCTGGCGCAGATGAGCGACGAACGGGTCGAGGAGCTGATGCTCGATACCGGCATCATCCGCAACCGCCTCAAGCTCAAGGCCATAAGGCGCAATGCCCAGGCCTGGCTGGCGCTGGAAAACCCCGCCGAATGGCTGTGGTCGTTCGTCGGCGGCGAGCCGAAGATCAACCACTTCAAAACCCGCAGCGAAGTCCCGGCCGTCACCGACGAGGCCAAGGCGATGAGCAAGGCCCTGCAGAAAGCCGGCTTCACCTTCGTCGGCCCGACCATCTGCTACGCCTTCATGCAGGCCACCGGCATGGTCATGGACCACACCACCGACTGCGATCGCTACGCCGCCTTGCGGCGCTGAGGGGTTACAATGCGCGCCTTGCTGAAATAAGGAATTCGCCTGTGGAAAAGTTCAAGGGCGCCCTGATGGTCGGGGTGCTACGCCTGTTTGCCAAGCTGCCCTGGAGCGCTGTGCAGCGCGTTGGCGCCGGTATCGGCTGGCTGATGTGGAAAGTCCCCAATGGGTCGCGCAATGTGGTGCGGATCAACCTGGCCAAGTGCTTCCCGGAGATGGACCCGGTTGAGCGCGAGCAGCTGGTGGGCCGCGCACTGAAAGATATTGGCAAGTCGTTCGTCGAAAGCGCCTGTGCCTGGATCTGGCCGCCGCAGCGCTCACTCGACCTGGTCAAGGAAGTGCACGGCCTGGAAGTGCTGGAGCAGGCCCTGGCCTCAGGCAAGGGTGTGGTCGGCATCACCAGCCACCTGGGCAACTGGGAAGTGCTCAACCACTTCTACTGCAACCAGTGCAAACCGATCATTTTCTACCGCCCGCCGAAGCTGAAGGCAGTGGATGACCTGCTGCGCGAGCAGCGCGTGCAGATGGGCAACCGCGTGGCGCCTTCGACCAAGGAAGGCATCCTCAGCGTGATCAAGGAAGTGCGCCGGGGTGGGCAGGTGGGCATTCCAGCCGACCCGGAGCCGGCGGAGTCGGCCGGTGTGTTCGTGCCGTTCCTCGGGACGCAGGCGCTGACCAGCAAGTTCGTACCGAACATGCTGGCCGGTGGCAAGGCGGTGGGGGTGTTCCTGCATGCCCTGCGGCTGCCGGATGGATCGGGCTTCAAGGTGTTTCTGGAGGCGGCGCCGGAGGAAATGTACAGCACCGACGTGAACGTGTCGGCGGCGGCCATGAGCAAGGTGGTCGAGCGGTATGTGCGTGAGTACCCGAGCCAGTACATGTGGAGCATGAAGCGCTTCAAGAAGCGCCCGGCTGGAGAGGCGCGCTGGTATTGAGGTTTTGGGGGCGCTTTGCGCCCCCTTCGCTGGCAAGCCAGCCCATATTGACCGCAGTGTACATAGGGCATTCTGGGAGCTGGCTTGCCAGCGATGGGCTGCAAAGCAGCCCAGGGTCTCAAACCTTGTTCAGCTTCTTGAGGAACACCGCCATTTCCTTCTCGGCCTGTTTGTCCCCATGGGCCTGCGCCGCCACGATCCCGTCTTCCCAAGCCTTGCGCGCTGCCGCTACGTCACCTTGCAACTGATAGGCCTTGCCCAGCAGTTTCCAGGCCGCCGAATACTTCGGATCCTGCTCCACACAGCGAGCCAAGTGCACGGCCGCCTCGGCCCCGTTGCCCTCATCCAGCCAGGCCTTGCCCAGGCCAAACCGCAGCAGGGGGTTATCCACACCCTTGGCCAGCATCTTCTCCAGCGATTCGCGCATGCCCTCTTCTCCTAGAAGAAACTCAAGCCGACGTGGAACAGCTTCTCCACATCCCGAATATGCTTTTTATCCACAACGAACAGAATCACATGGTCACCCGACTCGATCACCGTATCGTCATGGGCGATGAGTACCTCTTCATCGCGAATGATCGCGCCGATGGTGGTACCCGGCGGCAGGGTGATGTCTTCGATGGCCTTGCCGACCACCTTGCTCGACTTCGCATCACCATGCGCCACCGCTTCGATGGCCTCCGCTGCGCCGCGGCGCAGGGAGTGCACGCTGACGATATCGCCCCGGCGCACGTGCGCCAGCAAGGTGCCGATGGTGGCCAGCTGCGGGCTGATGGCGATATCGATGTCGCCACCTTGCACCAGGTCGACGTAGGCCGGGTTGTTGATGATGGTCATCACCTTGCGCGCGCCCAGGCGCTTGGCCAGCAGCGACGACATGATGTTGGCCTCGTCGTCGTTGGTCAGGGCCAGGAAGATGTCGGCATCGGCGATGTTCTCTTCGAGCATCAGATCCTTGTCCGAGGCGCTGCCTTGAAGCACCACGGTGCTTTCCAGGGTGTCGGAGAGGTGGCGGCAGCGCGCCGGGCTCATCTCGATGATCTTCACCTGATAGCGGCTTTCGATGGCCTCGGCCAGGCGCTCGCCAATCTGCCCACCACCGGCGATGACCACGCGCTTGTTGGTTTCGTCGATGCGCCGCAGTTCGCCCATCACGGCGCGGATGTCCTTACGTGCGGCAATGAAGAACACCTCGTCGTCCGCTTCGATCACAGTATCGCCGCGTGGGGTTATTGGCCGGTCGCGGCGGAAGATCGCGGCCACGCGGGTGTCGACGTTGGGCATGTGCGCGCGGATCTGGCGCAGTTGCTGGCCCACCAGCGGGCCGCCGTAGTACGCCTTGACCGCCACTAGCTGGGCCTTGCCTTCGGCGAAGTCGATCACCTGCAGCGATCCTGGGTGTTCGATCAGGCGCTTGATGTAGTTGGTCACTACCTGCTCGGGGCTGATCAGCACGTCCACCGGGATGTGGTCGTTGTCGAACAGCTCCTCGCGGGTGAGGTAGGCCGATTCGCGCACCCGGGCGATCTTGGTCGGGGTGTGGAACAGCGAATAGGCCACCTGGCAGGCGACCATGTTGGTTTCGTCGCTGTTGGTCACCGCCACCAGCATGTCGGCGTCGTCGGCGCCGGCCTGGCGCAGCACCGTGGGCAGTGAGCCACGGCCCTGCACGGTGCGGATGTCGAGACGGTCGCCAAGGTCGCGCAGGCGCTCGCCGTCGGTGTCGACCACGGTGATGTCGTTGGCTTCGCTCGCCAGGTGCTCCGCCAGCGTACCGCCCACCTGCCCTGCGCCGAGGATGATGATCTTCATCCGCTACTCCCTAACGTTTTCTTACCCGCGCGAGGCGGCGATCTTGATCAGCTTGGCATAGTAGAAACCGTCGTGGCCGCCTTCCTGGGCCAACAACTGGCGGCCGTGGGGCTGGCGCAGGCCGGCCTCGGTGGCCAGGTCCAGCTCGCGGGCACCGGGGGTGCGGGCGAGGAAGGCCTCGATCACTTCGGTGTTCTCGGTCGGTAGGCTGGAGCAGGTGGCGTACAGCAGCATGCCGCCCACTTCCAGGGTTGGCCACAGGGCATCGAGCAGCTCGCCTTGCAGCGCCGCCAGGGCCGGGATGTCGTCGGCCTGGCGGGTCAGCTTGATGTCCGGGTGGCGGCGAATCACGCCGGTGGCCGAGCACGGGGCGTCGAGCAGGATGCGCTGGAAGGGTTTGCCGTCCCACCAGCTGGCGGTGTCACGGGCGTCGCAGGCGATCAGCTCGGCCTCCAGCTTGAGGCGGTCGAGGTTTTCGCGCACACGGGTCAGGCGCTTGGCTTCCAGGTCAATGGCTACCACATGCGCCAGGCCCGCCTCGGCTTCGAGCAGGTGGCAAGTCTTGCCGCCGGGGGCGCAGCAGGCATCGAGCACGCGCTGGCCGGGCGCCAGTTCGAGCAGGTCGGCGCAAAGCTGCGCCGCTTCGTCCTGCACACTGACCCAGCCTTCGGCGAAGCCCGGCAGGCCGCGCACATCGCAGGCTTCGACCAGGACGATGCCGTCGCGGCTGAATGGGCAGGCGCTGGCACTGACGCCCGCTTCGGCCAGCAGCGCCAGGTAGGCATCGCGGCTGCGGTGGCGGCGGTTGACCCGCAGGATCATCGGCGGGTGCGCGTTGTTGGCGGCGCAGATTGCCTCCCACTGCTCCGGCCAGAAGGCTTTCAATTGCTTTTGCAGCCAGCGTGGGTGGGCGGTGCGCACCACCGGGTCACGCTCCATGCCGGCGAGCAGCGCCTCGCCTTCACGCTGGGCGCGGCGCAGCACGGCGTTAAGCAGGCCCTTGGCCCAGGGCTTCTTGAGCTTGTCGGCGCAACCGACGGTTTCGCCGATGGCGGCGTGGGCCGGGATGCGCGTGTAGAACAACTGATACAGGCCCACCAGCAGCAAGGCCTGCACATCAGCATCGGCGGCCTTGAAAGGTTTTTGCAGCAACTGCGCGGCGAGCAGGTCGAGGCGCGGCTGCCAGCGAGCGGTGCCGAAGGCCAGGTCTTGGGTCAGGCCACGGTCGCGCTCATCGACCTTGTCCAGTTGCGCCGGCAGCGAGCTGTTCAGCGAGGCCTTGCCGCTGAGAACAGCGGCCAAGGCACGGGCGGCGGCGAGGCGTGGGTTCATTGGCCAAGCACCTTGCCACTGGCGAACTTCTCGCGGCGGCTGTTGAACAGGTCGCTGAAGGCCAACGCCTTGCCACCGGGCAACTGCAGTCGGGTCAGGCTCAGTGCCTGGTCAGCGCAGGCAACCACCAGGCCGTCCTTGCTGGCGGACAGAATCTCGCCTGGAGCGCCTTTGCCTGTGGACAACTTGGCGGCCAGCACCTTCACGCTCTCGCCGTCCAGGGTGCTGTGGCACACCGGCCAGGGGTTGAAGGCACGAATCAGGCGCTCCAGCTCCACGGCCGGGCGGTTCCAGTCGATGCGCGCCTCGTCCTTGTTCAGCTTGTGTGCATAAGTGGCCAGGGCATCGTCCTGAACCTCGCCCTGCAGGCTGCCATCGGCCAGGCCGGCAATGGCCTGCAGCACCGCAGGCGGGCCCATTTCGGCGAGGCGGTCGTGCAGGCTACCACCCGTGTCGTCGGCGCTGATCGGGGTGACCACCTTGAGCAGCATGGGGCCGGTATCCAGGCCTGCTTCCATGCGCATCACGGTCACGCCGCTTTCGGCGTCGCCGGCTTCGACGGAGCGCTGGATCGGCGCTGCACCGCGCCAGCGTGGCAGCAGCGAGGCGTGGCTGTTGATGCAGCCCAGGCGTGGGATATCCAGCACCACCTGGGGCAGGATCAGGCCATAGGCGACCACCACCATCAGGTCGGGCTTGAGTGCGGCGAGTTCGGCCTGTGCTTCGGCGTTGCGCAGGGTTGGCGGCTGGAACACCGGGATGTCATGGGCCACGGCCAATTGCTTGACCGGGCTCGGCATGAGCTTCTGGCCACGGCCAGCGGGGCGGTCGGGCTGGGTGTAGACAGCCACGATCTCGTAGGGGCTGTCGAGCAGGGCCTTGAGGTGTTCGGCGGCAAACTCTGGAGTGCCTGCAAAGACGATGCGCATGGAGTTCTCGCTTCAAAAAAGAAAAAGGCTTGCCGGAGCAAGCCTTCTGGAAGGTAGGGATCAGGCTTGCTGGCGGTGCTGCTTTTCCAGCTTCTTCTTGATCCGGTCGCGTTTGAGCTGCGACAGGTAGTCGACGAACAGCTTGCCGTTGAGGTGATCGAACTCGTGCTGTACGCACACCGCCAGCAGGCCTTCGCATTCCAGCTCGAACGGCTTGCCGTCGCGGTCCTGGGCCTTGACCCGAACGCGCAGTGGGCGGTCGACGTTCTCGTAGAAGCCCGGTACCGACAGGCAGCCTTCCTGGTACTGGCCCATGTCGTGAGTCAGCTCTTCGACAGTGGGGTTGATGAAGACGCGCGGCTCGCTGCGGTCTTCGCTCAGGTCCATGACCACGACCTGTTTGTGCACGTTGACCTGGGTAGCGGCCAGGCCGATGCCAGGGGCTTCGTACATGGTTTCAAACATGTCGTCGATCAGCTGACGCAGGGCGTCGTCGAACTCCGTCACCGGTTTGGCAAGGGTACGCAGGCGCGGGTCCGGGAATTCGAGAATGTTCAAGATGGCCATAAGGTCAGGCAGTCACTGTGCGTTCGGTTGAAAACTGAGCACACATAATAAAGGGAATCGACGATTTCGGCACCTGGCAAGCTCGTCTAGGGTGACTATGGGCTTGATAGCCTGCATTTCATGGACAGCTTTTCAAAGTGTTACCCACACAGTTATCCACAGCTTGTGCCACGTAGATGGCCCTGTTTCGATCAAGGATGATCCCCATGCCATGTCACCATCCGTCGCATTGTTCGCCTGCCGAACTGGAGGCCCGATTACGCCTGCATTGCCTGCCGGAAACCGGATTACGGCGTTTTCATACCCTGCTGCAAGCCTTCGGCAGTGCCTCTTCTGCACTCAGTGCCCCGGCTGGCGCCTGGCGGGCGCTGGGCATGGGGCAGGCCGCCGTCGATGCCCGGCGCAGTGCCGACGTGCGCGAGGCTGCACTGGCTGCAATGGCCTGGCTAGAGCGGCCCGGCCAGCATTTACTGATGTGGGACAGCCCTGGCTACCCGGCCCTGCTGGCGGAAATCGACGATCCGCCGCCGTTGCTGTTCGTCGCTGGCGACCCTGCTTTGCTCGAGCGACCGCAGCTTGCGGTTGTGGGCAGCAGGCGTGCTTCACCCCCGGCCCTGGACACCGCCAGGGCATTCTCGCGTTACCTGGCGCAAGCCGGCTTCACCATTACCAGTGGCCTTGCCCTGGGCATCGACGGCGCCGCTCATCGGGCGGCGTTGCAGGTTGGAGGGGGCACGATCGGGGTGCTTGGCACGGGCCTGCAAAAACTTTATCCACAGCGCCACCGCGACTTGGCCAAGGCGATGATCGACAGCGGTGGCGCGCTGGTTTCCGAATACCCGCTGGATGCCGGCCCGCTGCCGGGCAACTTTCCCCGGCGCAATCGCATCATCAGTGGCCTGTCGCTGGGGGTGCTGGTGGTCGAGGCGAGCCTGGCCAGCGGCTCGTTGATAACCGCCCGCCTTGCAGCCGAACAGGGCCGCGAGGTGTATGCCATCCCCGGCTCCATCCACCACCCGGGAGCCAAGGGTTGCCACCAGTTGATCCGCGATGGTGCGTTGCTGGTGGAGAGCGTGGAACAGATCCTGGAAAGCTTGCAGGGTTGGCAGAATTTGCCGCCGGCGGTTGTGGATAAACCGTCCCATCCCCTGCTCGCTTTGCTGCTTGCCGCGCCGCAGACCAGCGAGGCGCTGGCCGTTTGCAGCGAACTGCCCTTGGCCCAGGTGCTGGCGCAATTGACCGAGCTGGAACTCGAAGGCCGGGTGTGTAATGAAGCGGGGCGTTGGTTTGCCCGCGTGGGCTAAGTAAACTGCGCCCATGGCTTAATGCGGAGAGACAAAATGGTGAGCAGTTGGCGTGTGCAACAAGCCGCACGTGAGATCCGGGCCGGCGCGGTAATCGCCTATCCGACGGAAGCGGTGTGGGGCCTGGGCTGCGACCCCTGGAACGAGGACGCGGTGTATCGCCTGCTGGCGCTCAAGTCGCGGCCTGTGGATAAAGGGCTGATTCTGGTCGCCGACAACATCCGCCAGTTCGACTTCTTGTTCGAGGATTTCCCTGAAGACTGGATCGACCGCATGGGCAGCACCTGGCCTGGGCCCAACACCTGGCTGGTGCCGCACCAGGACCTGTTGCCGGAGTGGGTGACGGGCCAGCATGACACGGTGGCCCTGCGGGTCAGCGACCATCCGCAGGTGCGTGAGTTGTGTGCGTTGGTGGGGCCGTTGATTTCCACCTCGTGCAACCCGGGCGGGCGGCCGGCGGCGAAGACGCGGTTGCGGGTAGAGCAGTATTTCCACGGGCAGCTGGACTTGGTACTCGGTGGGGCGCTGGGTGGGCGGAAGAACCCGAGTGTGATTCGTGATCTGGTGACCGGCGAGGTCGTGCGCCCGGGCTGAAATAGGGGCTGACTGTATTGGGGGCTGTGGGAGCCGAGTTGCCTGGGACTTTTCTGATTTCCTATCTAAAGGGCTACCTGGGCTTTAATTTGGGAAATTTCCTACAACTCGTATCGAATACCATCACCTTCTCAGTAGGAACTCCTGCCTCTAGGCTTCAGACCGTCGCCGAATAACTTGGCGATCGGGTGTGGTAGCCCGGATGCAGTTTTTCCATGACAGTCTATGGCGGCTGTGCGTGGGAGGCTTTCGAGCCTGCCTGGATTGGAAAATGCCTGGGTCTACCACCTCGCGTACAGTCGCCACCCAATTCACGTGGTAGTGATGGGGTGGCGGCCTTGAGGAGCATTTTCCAATGGCTAGAAAGATAGTCCCCGACCCACCAATCCCCTGCACTTCCACCCGCCCCTTCGGCCGCTGCGACGCCGGCCACCCTCCACTCTTCACCGTAAACCCCGACATCTCCGCCGCCGACGCCCTGGTCCACGTGGCCCTGTACCTGCGCTGCGCCTACGAGACGGGTTACAAGACCCTCGATTACCTGCGCGAAGAAGGCCGCGGCATGTACTGGTCGAGCCTGCATGCGATCGAAATGGCGGAGGGATTGGTAGAGGCGATGCTCGATGGCATCGAGTCAGCGCCTGTGGCGCAGAGGTAGGTGTGAGGCTTACGGGTGCTTGCCTCGGTTTTTGCATTGTTGCGTAGATCGAGCGCCGCCCGCGCGGCGCTCGATCTCAAAGGCGCCATAACACTCAAGGCAACAAAACAGTCGACCCCACAGTCCGCCGCGCCGACAGCTCGGTCTGCGCCTTGGCCGCCTCACTCAGCGGATACCGCTGCTGGATATCTACCACCAGCTTGCCACTGCCAATCATGGCAAACAGATCATCCGCCATGGCCTGGGTGTTCTCGGCATTGTTGGCATAGCCGGCCAAGGTCGGCCGGGTGACATACAGCGAGCCCTTCTGCGACAGGATCCCCAGGTTCACCCCGGTCACCGCGCCGGACGCATTGCCAAAGCTCACCATCAACCCGCGCGGCTGCAGGCAGTCGAGCGAGGTCAACCAGGTGTCGGCGCCCACGCCGTCATACACCACCGGGCATTTCTTGCCGTCGGTCAGCTCCAGCACGCGCTTGGCCACGTCTTCGCGGCTGTAGTCGATGGTCGCCCACGCCCCCAGTGCCTTGGCTCGCTCGGCCTTCTCGGTGGAGCTCACCGTACCGATCAGCTTGGCGCCGAGTGCCTTGGCCCATTGGCACGCCAGCGAGCCGACGCCCCCGGCCGCGGCGTGGAACAGGATCACATCGCCCGGCTGCACGGCGTAGGTCTGCTTGAGCAGGTACTGCACGGTCAAACCCTTGAGCATCACTGCCGCTGCCTGCTCGAAGCTGATGTTGTCGGGCAGTTTCACCAGGTTGGCTTCGGGCAGCGTGTGCACTTCGCTGTAGGCGCCTAGCGGGCCGACGGCATAGGCGACGCGGTCACCCACTTTCAGGCGGGAAACGCCCTCACCCACCGCCTCGACCACCCCAGCGCCTTCGGTGCCCAGGCCAGACGGCAGTGCGGGTGGTGCGTACAGCCCGCTGCGGAAATAGGTGTCGATGAAGTTCAAGCCCACCGCATGGTTGCGCACGCGCACTTGCTGCGGGCCGGGCGCTACCGGGTCGAACTCCACAAGCTGCAGCACTTCCGGGCCGCCATGCTGGCTGAACTGGATACGCTTGGCCATCTCGCACTCCTGTTGTCGGGATCGGGAAAGGCCTTCTATCGGACGCCTTTGCTTGATCGCCGTCAACTGCGGCGCGCGGGTTGGCGGTGGTATGCTACGCGGCGAATTCTTCCCTGCCCGTTCCTGGTGACCCGATGACTAGCCGCACCGAGGCCGTGAAAGCCTACCTGCTCGACCTGCAAGACCGCATCTGCTCTGCCCTCGAAGCCGAAGACGGCGGCGCCCGCTTCGTCGAGGATGCCTGGGTGCGCGAAGCCGGTGGCGGGGGCCGCACGCGGGTGATCGGTGAGGGCAAGGTGATCGAGAAAGGCGGGGTGAATTTCTCCCACGTGTTTGGCGCCGGCCTGCCGCCGTCGGCCAGTGCCCACCGCCCCGAGCTGGCGGGCCGTGGCTTCGAGGCCCTGGGCGTGTCGCTGGTGATCCACCCGCACAACCCGCATGTGCCCACATCCCACGCCAATGTGCGCTTCTTCATCGCCGAGAAGGAAGGCGAAGAAGCCGTGTGGTGGTTCGGTGGCGGCTTCGACCTGACCCCGTACTACGGCAATGAGGAAGACTGCATCCACTGGCACCGCGTGGCCGAGCAGGCCTGCGCGCCGTTCGGCGCCGACGTGTACCCACGCTACAAAGCCTGGTGCGACCGCTACTTCCACATCAAGCACCGTGGCGAACCGCGAGGCATCGGTGGGCTGTTCTTCGATGACCTGAACGAGTGGGATTTCGACACCTGCTTCGCCTTCATCCGCGCTATCGGCGATGCTTACGTGGACGCCTACCTGCCGATCGTGCAGCGCCGCAAGGCCATGCCCTACACCGCTGAACAGCGCGAATTCCAGGAGTACCGCCGCGGCCGTTACGTGGAGTTCAACCTGGTCTACGACCGCGGCACCCTGTTCGGCCTGCAGTCCGGTGGCCGCACCGAGTCGATCCTCATGTCGCTGCCGCCGCAGGTACGCTGGGGCTATGACTGGAAGGCAGCGCCCGGCAGCGAAGAAGCGCGCCTGACCGACTACTACCTGCAAGACCGCGACTGGCTTGCCCAGTAAGCCCTGTGGATAACCGAGGAGCCCCCATGGACCAGTACGTCGTTTTCGGCAACCCCATCGGCCACAGCAAGTCGCCGTTGATTCACCGGCTGTTCGCCGAGCAGACCGGACAGGACCTGGAATACACCACCCTGCTGGCGCCGCTGGACGAGTTCAGCGACTGCGCCCGCGGCTTCTTCAAGCAAGGCAGCGGCGCCAACGTGACCGTGCCATTCAAGGAAGAGGCCTATCGCCTGTGCGACAGCCTCACCCCACGCGCGCAGCGTGCTGGCGCGGTGAATACCTTGAGCAAGCTGGCTGACGGCACGTTGCAGGGCGACAACACCGACGGCGCCGGCCTGGTACGTGACCTGACGGTGAACGCCGGGGTCGAGCTGACCGGCAAGCGCATTCTCATCCTGGGTGCCGGTGGTGCGGTGCGTGGTGTGCTGGAACCGATCCTGGCGCTGGACCCGCAGTCGCTGGTGGTCGCCAACCGCACCGTGGAAAAGGCCGAGCAGCTGGCGCGCGAGTTCTCCGAGCTGGGGCCGGTGGTAGCGAGTGGCTACAGCTGGTTGCAGGAGCCGGTGGACGTGATCATCAATGCCACTTCGGCGAGCCTGTCTGGCGAGTTGCCGCCGATTGCCGAAAGCCTGGTCGAGGCTGGGCGCACGGTGTGCTACGACATGATGTATGGCAAAGAGCCGACGCCGTTTTGCCAGTGGGCCAGTAAACTCGGGGCGGCGAAGGTGCTGGATGGGCTGGGGATGCTGGCTGAGCAGGCGGCCGAGGCGTTCTTTATCTGGCGTGGGGTACGGCCGGATACGGGGCCGGTGTTGGACGAGCTGCGTCGGCAATTGGCCCGCGGTTGAGAATCTGGGGCCGCAAAGCGGCCCCCGTCATCACTCAGCGAATTGAATGGGGCACAGCTCCACCCCCTCCAGCTTCTGCAATTCCTCGATCACCTGCGGCCTGGCCCGCTGCAACGTCAAACTGCCCCCCGCGCGCCGCAACCGCCGCGCCTCCCGGTGCAACATATCCACACCCGAATAATCGATGAAGTTCACCTGCCGCGCATCGATCACCACGTGCGGCCCCTGGCAGCGCTGCAAACGCACCTGCAGGTAATGCGCTGCGCCGAAGAAGATCGACCCGCCCACTCGCAATACATCGGCCTGCCCTTCCCTGCTCTGCTGCACCCGTGGCCGAGACGTGCGCTTGAGGTAGAAGAACAGCGACGCCAGCACCCCCGCATAAATGGCCGTCTGCAGCTCCAGCAACAAGGTTGCCGCTGCGGTCAGCGCCATCACCAGGAACTCCGACCGGCTGACCCGGAACAGCGCACGAATCGCCCGGTGGTCCACCAGCCCCCAGCAGATCAGTAAAATGCTGCCGGCCATGGCCGGGATCGGCAGGTGCGCGATCAAGCCGGCCCCGGTCACCGCGAACAATGCCACCCAAAGGGCCGAGAACACACCAGCCAGCGGCGAACGGGCTCCGGCGTCGTAGCTCAGGCCCGAGCGGGTGAACGAGCCGGAAGACAGATAGCCAGAGAAGAATGCGCCAACGATGTTCGACAGGCCCTGAGCGCGAATTTCCTGATCGGCGTCGATCAGTTGCTCCGAGCGCGCCGACAGCGAGCGGGCGATCGACAGGCTGGTCACCAGGCCAAGCATGCCGACCGCAACGGCACTGGGCAGCAGGCGCAGAATCAGTTCCAGGTCCAGCAACGGCAGTGGGCTGAGCGGCGGCAGTTGGCCAGTGAAAGCCGGTACCCGGGCTACATGGCCGAAGAAGCCCGGCATCAGCCAGGCGAACAGACTGACCAGCACCAGGCTTATCAACAGGCTCGGCCAGCGTGGGCGCCAGAGCTTGAAGGCCATGCCGATGACCACGGTGGCCAGGCCAAGCAGCAGCGAAGGCAGGTCTACTTCACCGGCGTGGCTGGCCAGGTCCTGTACGGTCTTAAGAGCCGTCGCCTGGCTTGGCAGGTCCATGCCCAGCAGGTTGGGCAACTGGCCGAGGGCGATGACGATGGCCGCGCCGAGGGTGAACCCGAGCACCACCGAATGGGAAACGAAATTGACCAGCGCGCCGAAGCGCAGCAGGCCGAGCAGCAATTGGAAGATGCCACCGAGGAAGGTCAACAGCAGCACCAGCGTGATGTAGTCGCTGCTCCCGGCCACGGCCAAGGGGCTGATGCTGGCGTAGAGGACGATTGAGATCGCGGCGGTCGGGCCGCAGATCAGGTGCCAGGAGGAGCCCCACAAGCAGGCCACCAGCACCGGCACGATGGCAGCGTACAGGCCGTACTCGGCGGGCAGGCCGGCGATCAGGGCGTAGGCGATCGATTGTGGCAGGGCGAGGATCGCACCGCTCAGGCCCACCAGCAGATCCTGGCGCAGGCTGCGGCCCGATTGGCGGGGCAGCCAGGTGAGGAAGGGCAGCAGGTGAGTCAGGTGAATCATCGGGTAACTCGCATTGGGTTCTTGTGCGGGTTGGAGCGGCCTCATCGCCGGCAAGCCGGCTCCCACAGATACAGCAGTGTGTGAAATCCCTGTGGGAGCCGGCTTGCCGGCGATGAGGCCGCTACAGGTTCTACAAATCCAGGGCACTGCCTCCAGCCAGGGTAGTCACCCCAGCCAACCAACCCTCGACTACCTGGGGATTCGCCTTGACCCAAGCCTTGGCCGCCTCATCGAAGCTGATCTTCTTATCCACAACCTCAGCCATGATGCTGTTTTCCATGCCCAAGGTAAATTTCAGGTTGCTCAGCAGCTTAGCCGCATTCGGGCAGGCTTGTGGATAACCCTTGCGGGTCAACGTATAGACCTCGCCCTTGCTGCCGAACCACTGCTCCCCACCCGACAGGTAATGCATCTTCAACTTCACGTTCATCGGGTGCGGTGTCCAGCCCAGGAAGGTGATGAACTGGTTCTTCTTTACCGCTCGGTCTACCTGCGCCAGCATCGCCTGTTCGCTCGACTCCACCAGCTTCCATTGGCCGAGGTTGAACTCATTCTTGTCGATGATCTCCTTCAGCGACAAGTTGGCGGGGGCGCCGGAGCCGATCCCGTAAAGCTTCTTGTCGAAGCGGTCGGCCTGTTTCTGCAGATCGGCAAAATCCTTCACGCCGGCATTCCACACGTAGTCGGGCACCGCTAGGGTGAACTCGGTTCCCTCCAGGTTGCGCGAGAGCTGCTGAACATCGCCATTGGCGACGAACTTGTCATGAAAGCCCTGCTGCGCCGGCATCCAGTTGCCGAGGAAGGCATCAACCTTGCCGTCTTTCAGGCCGCCATAGATGATCGGCACCGCCAGGCTGTCGATCTTGACCTGATAGCCCAGGCGCTCCAGGAGCAGGCGGGCAACAGCGTTGGTGGAGGCAATGTCGCTCCAGCCGGGGTCAGCCAGTTTCACGGTGCTGCATTGCGCGTCGTCGGCGTGGGCCGTGAGGGTAGTCAGGCCGAGGGCCAGGGCGAACACGGCGGTGGAAAACTTGGGCATGGCGGCCTCTCTTCATCAATCCATGGGGGCGGGCTGTGGATAACGTGCCTTACGCTCGAGGTCGTCGAGATCGATGTGGTTGCGCATGTACTGTTGGCTGGCGTCCACCCAGGGTTGGTGGTCCCAGCTTTTCAGCGTGCCGACGGCCAGCGCTTCGGCCACCAGGCGGCGCCGCCGTTGGCTGGCCAGTACCTGCTGGCGCAGGCTGGGGATATCCCAACGCTGCCGGGCTTCATCGACAAATGCCTGCAGCAGCGCCTGGTGGTCGGGGCTGCCGGTGAGGTTCTCCCGCTCGTGCGGGTCGCGGTTCAGGTCATAGAGTAGACAGGGGTCCTCTTCGCTGTATACGAACTTGTAGGCGCCGCGACGGATCATCATCAGCGGGCCGACCGTGCCTTCGGCCATGTACTCGCCAATCACCTCATCGTGCCCGCCCTGCCCTTGCAGATGGCCGAGCAGCGAACGGCCGTCCAGGTGCAGGGATTTATCCACAGCCCCACCGGCCAGTTCGACCAGGGTCGGTAGCAAGTCGCAGGTCGATACCGAGGCGCTCACCCGCGCTGGGGCAAAGCGTTTTGGCGCGTGAATCAGCAGTGGCACCCGTGCCGACATCTCGAACCAGTGCATCTTGTACCAGAGCCCGCGCTCGCCAAGCATGTCGCCGTGGTCGCCGGAGAACACGATGAGGGTGTCGTCGGCCAGGTTGCACTCTTCCAGGGTCTGCAACAGTTGGCCGATGTTGTCGTCAATGTAGCTGCAGGCGCCGAAGTAGGCGCGGCGTGCGTCGCGGATCTTGTCCACAGGCACAGGCTTGTTCCACAGGTCGTAGACCTTGAGCAGGCGTTGGGAGTGTGGGTCGAGTTCTGCCTGGCTGAATTCGGCCCGGGGCATGGGGATATCCACACCTTCGTAGCGATCCCAGTAGCGCCTGGGGATGGTGTACGGGTCGTGCGGGTGGGTCATGGACACGGTCAGGCAGAACGGTCGGCCATCGTTTTCGCGCACATGGTCGTAGAGGTACTGGCGGGCTTTGAACACCACTTCTTCGTCGAAATCCAGCTGGTTGGTGCGCACGCAAGGGCCGGCCTGCAGCACCGACGACATGTTGTGGTACCAGCTCGGGCGTTCGTCCGGGGCGTCCCAGTTGACTGCCCAGCCGTAGTCGGCAGGGTAGATATCGCTGGTCAGTCGCTGTTCGTAGCCGTGCAGCTGGTCCGGGCCGCAGAAATGCATCTTGCCTGACAGCGCCGTGCGGTAGCCGAGGCGGCGCAGGTAGTGGGCGTAAGTCGGGATGTCGGCGGGGAAGTCGGCGGCGTTGTCGTAGGCGCCGATGCGGCTGGGCAGCTGGCCGCTGACCAGGGTGAAGCGGGACGGCGCGCACAAGGGGCTGTTGCAGTAGGCCGAATCGAACACCACTGCCTGTTCGGCCAGGCGGCTCAGGTGCGGCATCTGGATGGGGGATGGGGCGTAGATGGGCAACAGCGGGGCGGCCATCTGGTCGGCCATGATGAACAGGATATTCGGGCGCGTCATGGGAGGCTTCCATTGTTTGGGGTTATGCGAACCGCTTGCCTATCAAGATGCGACTGTGGCTAACATGGGTAAAGCCCATGGCGGGCAATGACTGGGATTAGCCAAGCTTATGTTTGATCACCTTGCCCACCTGTCACTGGATGCCTTGCGCGTGTTCGAGGCTGCTGCCCGCCTGCGCGGTTTCACCGCCGCTGCCCTTGAACTGGGCACCACGCAGCCGGCAGTGAGCCAGCAGGTCAAGCGCCTGGAAGCACAACTTGGTACGCGCTTGTTCGACCGTATCTACCGAGGCATCGAACTGACCGAAGCGGGCCAGTTACTGTTCGATCAGGTGCATCAGGGCTTGCAGGCCATGGACGATGGCATTGCCTCAGTCAGCGGGCGCGGCCAGCGGGAAGTGCTGCAGGTGGCAACCGACTTTGCCTTTGCGGCGTTCTGGCTGATGCCGCGTCTGCAGCGCTTTCATGAGGCTTATCCACAGGTGGATGTGAGCCTGGTGACGGGCGAGCGCAGCCAGGCCATGCTGCGGCCGGATATCGACGTGGCGGTGCTGTTTGGCGATGGGCGATTTCATCAGGGCGAGAGCCGGTGGCTGTTCGATGAGGAAGTCTTTCCCGTCTGCAGCCCTCGGCTAATTCATGGCAAACCCTTGTCAGCCGCGGCTTTGCAGCGTTTTCCGTTGCTTCATTTGCGTGGCGAACAGGCCAGCCGCTGGTTCGATTGGGCGGGCGTGTTTCGCGGGTTTGGAGTGACCAGCCCGCCTCCGCCGGGGCAGTTGCGGTTCGATAACTACACCTTGCTGATCCAGGCGGCGATTGCTGGGCAGGGGATGGCGATTGGCTGGGGGCATCTGGTGGATGGGTTGGTGGAGCAAGGGTTGTTGTGCCGCCCTTTGGAGGGGAGTTTGCGGTCCAAGCGGGGGTATTACGCGGTGCTGCCGCCGCGCAAGCGGCGGGGGGCGCTGATCGAGCGGTTCGTGGACTGGCTGGAGCAGGAGCGGGGGCTGTGATGGGGGCTGCTGAGCAGCCCATCGCCGGCAAGCCGGCTCCCACAGGTTCACCACAGGCTTTGAAAGCGCTGTAGGAGCCGGCTTGCCGGCGATGAGGCCTCAGGATACGAAGTTCAGATGCTCGCCCCGGTGCAGCCCCAGCTCCAGCATGTCGACCATCCCCGCCGCCACCCCGGCCAAGCGCCGCAGTGGCGCATCCAGCTCCGGCTCCACCGTGCCGCTGGCCGTGCGAAAGTGCTCCATGCCCATGCCAGGCCAATCCGCTGGCGCATTGATCAGCGTCCAGTGCAAGGCACTGCGCTGCAGCGCATCGACCACCTGGTCCGCCCCGACGCGCTGTTCATCACTGTAGCGGCCTGGCGTATCCAGCACGGCAAAATCGCCCACCAGCAATAGCTGGCGTATAGTCGTGCGGCCAAGCCCGGCAATCAGCGCTTCGCTCATGCGCCATTGGGCCGGCAGGTCTCCGGGCGCCAGCGCAGACAGCAGGGCGATTACCGCCGAGCCGCCTGCGGCGCCCTGCTCCGCCTGGTCAGCACTCGCCAGCCCGCCTATCTTGAAATGCAGACCGGGACGCGGGGCATGGCGATTGAGGTCGTCGACCACCGCCGTGACCTCATGCTGGCGCGACAGCAGCTCGACCATCAGGGCACTGCCCAGGCTGCTTTCAGCCCCGAACAGCACCAGTTTGAACACTGGGGTTTCGGCATTTTTCACCACGTCACTCCCTTCGCAGGTGGTGATGGTTTGACCGCAATCAGGAGTTATCGTGCAGAGGATAAAGGGCTACCACGCCCACGTTTACTATGACGCTAGCACCCTCGATCAGGCCCGTGAGCTGTGCGAGGAAGCGATGCGGCTGTTTCCCGTTACCATGGGTCGTATGCACCAGAAGCCGGTAGGGCCGCACCCCGACTGGAGCTGCCAGCTGGCGTTCGGGCCGGAGGTGGTGGGGGTGGTGTTGCCGTGGTTGGCGTTGTATCGGAAGGGGTTGGTGGTGTTTCTGCATCCGCTGACCGGGGATGAGCTGGCGGATCACCGGGATCATGCGATCTGGATGGGGGCCGTGCGGCCTTTGGATCTGTCGATCTTTGAGGAATAGGTTGGTTTTGCTGGCCTTATCGCCGGCAAGCCGGCTTCCACAGTGGGCATGTGCAGCCCTAACCCTGTGGGAGCCGGCTTGCTGGCGATGAAGGCGACGCGGATCAGCGGCGAGCGCCGCGCACCCCTTCAGCCAAGGCCGAGCACAGGCTCAATACATCGCCAACGGCCTGATCGGCATCTTTGGCCTGGGCAATTTTGTCGACCAGCGCCGAGCCCACCACCACACCGTCGGCCAACCGCGCGATCGCCGCAGCCTGCTCCGGCGTACGAATACCGAAACCAACGCTGATCGGCAGGTCGGTATGCCGGCGCAGACGGGTGATCGCCTCGGTCACATGTTCGGTAGTCGCCGAACCGGCCCCGGTCACACCGGCCACCGACACGTAGTAAACGAACCCGGAGCTGCGCTCCAGCACGCGCGGCAGGCGCGCATCGTCGGTGGTCGGGGTGGTCAGGCGAATGAAATCGATGCCGGATGCCTGGGCTGGGGTGGCCAGTTCGGCGTCGTGCTCCGGTGGCAGGTCGACGATGATCAGGCCATCGACACCGGCCGCTTTCGCTTCAGCGACGAACTTTTCCACGCCAAAGCGGTGGATCGGGTTGTAGTAGCCCATCAGCACGATCGGCGTGGCCTGGTTGCCCACGCGGAATTCACGCACCATCTGCAGGGTCTTGGCCAGCGTCTGACCGGCTTCCAGTGCGCGCAGGGTGGCGAGCTGGATGGCCACGCCATCGGCCATCGGATCGGTGAACGGCATGCCCAGTTCGATCACGTCGGCACCGGCAGCCGGCAGGCCCTTGAGGATCTGCAGCGAGGCGTCGTAGCCAGGGTCACCGGCGGTGACGAAGGTGACCAGGGCAGCGCGGCCTTCGGCCTTCAGCTCGGCGAAGCGTTGTTCAAGACGGCTCATGCCTGTTTCTCCTGGGCTGCCATGTGGTTCATCACGGTTTGCATGTCTTTGTCGCCACGGCCGGACAGGCAGATCACCATCAGGTGGTCCTTGGGCAGGTTCGGTGCGCGCTTGATCGCTTCGGCCAGCGCGTGGGAGCTTTCTAGGGCCGGGATGATGCCTTCCAGGCGGCAGGTGGCGTGGAAGGCGTCGAGGGCTTCGTCGTCGGTGATGCTGACGTACTCCACACGCTTCACTTCGTGCAGGTAGGCGTGCTCCGGGCCGATGCCTGGGTAGTCGAGGCCTGCGGAAATCGAGTGGGCGTCGGTGATCTGGCCGTCGTCGTCCTGCAGCAGGTAGGTGCGGTTGCCGTGCAGCACGCCCGGTACCCCGCCGTTGAGGCTAGCGGCATGCTTGTCGGTATCGACGCCGTGGCCGCCGGCTTCGACGCCAATGATCTGCACACTGGCATCGTCGAGGAAGTCGTGGAACAGGCCCATGGCGTTGGAACCACCGCCCACGCAGGCGATCAGGCTATCAGGCAGGCGGCCTTCCTTTTCCTGCAGCTGGGCGCGGGTTTCCTTGCCGATGATCGACTGGAAGTCGCGGACCATGGCCGGGTAAGGGTGCGGGCCGGCGACGGTGCCGATCAGGTAGAAAGTGTCGTCGACATTGGTGACCCAGTCGCGCAGCGCCTCGTTCATGGCGTCTTTGAGGGTACCGGTACCGGCGGTGACCGGCACGATCTCGGCGCCCAGCAGCTTCATGCGGAACACGTTGGCCTGCTGGCGCTCGATGTCGGTGGCACCCATGTAGATCACGCAGGGCAGGCCGAAGCGGGCAGCGACGGTGGCGGTTGCCACGCCGTGCATGCCGGCACCGGTTTCGGCGATCAGGCGCTTCTTGCCCATGCGCTTGGCCAGCAACACCTGGCCGATGCAGTTGTTCACCTTGTGCGCGCCGGTGTGGTTGAGCTCTTCACGCTTGAAGAAGATCTTCGCGCCGCCACAGTGTTCGGTCAGGCGCTCGGCGAAGTACAGCGGGTTGGGGCGGCCGATGTAGTCGCGCTGGAAGTAGGCCAGTTCTTCGAGGAACTTGGGGTCGGCCTTGGCGGCTTCGTATTCGCGGGCCAAGTCCAGCACCAGGGGCATCAGGGTTTCGGCCACGTAGCGGCCGCCGAACGAGCCGAACAGGCCGTTGGCGTCTGGGCCGGCGCGATATTGGGTCTGGGTCATGGGTCGCTCCAGGGCGTAATGAATGAGTGATGGGCTTTACTCTAACCACGGCAAGCCCGGCTGAAAACCGATAAGATTGCGCAAACCTGTCAGGAAAACTCACACGTCAAATGGCCCAGGATCTCCCTCCCCTCAATGCACTGCGGGCCTTCGAGGCCACCGCCCGGCTGAACAGCGTCAGCCAGGCTGCCGAAGCGCTGCATGTGACTCATGGCGCCGTGAGCCGGCAGATTAAGGTGCTCGAGGCGTACTTGGGCGTGGCGCTGTTCGTCAAGGACGGGCGAGGCATCAAACTCACAGATGCAGGCGTCAGGCTCCGCGATGCCAGCGGCGAGGCATTCGACAAGCTGCGCGGTGTATGTGCCGAGCTGAGCCGGGACAACAGCGAAGCGCCCTTCGTGCTGGGTTGCTCCGGCAGCCTGCTGGCGCGCTGGTTCATCCCCAGGCTCGGACGGCTCAAGGCCGATTTGCCCGAGTTGCGCCTGCACCTGTCGGCCGGCGAAGGTGACCTCGACCCGCGGCGGCCGGGGCTGGATGCGCTGCTGGTGTACGCCGAACCACCGTGGCCGGCAGACATGCAGGTGCATGTGCTGGCCGAGGAACGCATAGGGCCGGTACTCAGCCCACACTACGCGGGCTTCGAGCGCTTGCGTCGCGCGTCGGCCAAGGCTTTGCTCGGCGAAGCCTTGCTGCATACCACGTCGCGCCCGCAGGCATGGCCGACCTGGGCACAGGAGCAGGGGCTGAAGGTTGCTGAGCTGGAGTACGGCCAGGCCTTCGAGCACCTGTATTACCTGCTCGAAGCCGCAGTTGCCGGCCTTGGCGTGGCCATCGCGCCGCAACCACTGGTGGCGGACGACTTGCGCGCCGGGCGGCTATGTGCACCTTGGGGGTTTGCGCCGACGCCCGCAGCACTGGCGCTGTGGGTGCCACGGCGCGCCGCAGATGGGCGCGCCGAGCAGTTGGCGCAGTGGCTGCGCCGGGAACTGGAACGGCAGGTAGGTTAGTTGCGGCGGTACAGCAGGTAGGCCGCCAGCAGGCCGAGGGCGCCCAGCGCCACACCGGCGGTGGTGACCGGGTGCTCCTGAGCGTAATCGCGGGTGGCGATGCCGGTCTGGCGGGTGCGGGTCTTGACTTCCTCATAGGCATCGCTGAGCAGGCTGCGCGAGTGTTTCAGCGCACTTTCCGCGTTGCTGCGGATGGCCTTCACCGACTTCTGGGATTCCTCGGAAGCATCGTGCTTGAGGTTTTCCAGGCTTTTCAGAAGGCTTTCGATCTCCGCTTCCATGCTCTCCAGGGATGTTTTACGCAGCGAGTTGCGGTGCATGTTGACTCTCCTTTACAGAATGGACTGTAAGGATTGCGACTGCGCGGTGGGGCGAAAGTGCGATCGAACTTTCGCCGAGGGCGACGGCTCGCAGGTAAACCAGGCCTGCGCTGCTAGGCTCAATCTCACCGTCAATCAAGGAGAGCGCTCATGTCCGATCATCACACCTACAAGAAGATCGAGCTGGTCGGTTCCTCGCCCACCAGTATCGAAGAGGCGATCAACAATGCCCTGGCCGAAGCAGGCAAGAGCATCAAGCACCTGGAATGGTTCGAGGTGGTCGACACCCGCGGCCATATCCGTGACAACAAGGCAGCGCACTTCCAGGTCACGATCAAAGTGGGCTTCCGTATCGCCAACAGCTGAAACAGAGTCGGGCTGGCAATGCCCGGCGTGATGGCGTAATACACTCAAAGGGGCGCCCGGCCGGCGCCCTTTTCGATTTTCATCTGCACAAGGAACGCGAGTGATGAAGAAACTGGTTTTAGCAGTAGGCCTGATGGTGCTGGCAGGTGGTGCGATGGCGGCTGGGAAGCCGTGCGAGGAACTCAAGGCGGAAATCGCCTCGAAGCTGGATGCCAAAGGCGTGAAGGGCTACACCCTGGAGATCGTCAAAAGGGGCGAGCCGGCCGGCAAGGTGGTGGGCACGTGTGAGGGTGGCACGAAGGAAATCGTCTATCGCCGAGGCTGAGCGGTGGCCCGATCGCCGGCAAGCCGGCTCCCACAGGGTCTGCATTGCTGCAGTAAAGTGTGGGAGCCGGCTTGCCGGCGATTGCGGCCTACTCGGCCTTCAAGGCCTGCGCCAGCAACTCATAGGACCGCACTCGGTCCGCATGCTCATACAAGTCGCAGGTGAAGATCAGCTCATCCGCCCCGGTCTGCTCAAGCAACACTTCCACCTTTGCCCTTACCTTCTGTGGGCTGCCGACCATCGCCAGGCCCAGGAAGCTGCCGACCGCATCGCGCTCATGGGGCAGCCACAGCCCGTCCATGCTCGCCACCGGTGGCCGCTGCATCAGGCTCTGGCCACGAATCAGGGCCAGGATGCGCTGGTACACCGAGGTGGCCAGGTATTCAGCTTTCTCGTCGGTCTCGGCCACCACCATCGGAATGCCCAGCATCACGTAGGGCTTGTCCAGCGTGGTCGAAGGCTTGAAGTGGTCACGGTAGATGCGTATCGCCTCGTGCATGTAGCGCGGCGCGAAGTGCGAGGCAAAGGCGTAGGGCATGCCGCGCATCCCGGCCAGTTGGGCGCTGAACAGGCTGGAGCCCAGCAGCCACATGGGCACTTCGGTGTCGTGCCCGGGCACGGCGATCACTTTTTGATCATCGGTACGCGGGCCCAGGTAGCGTGACAGCTCCTCGACATCGTCGGGGAAGTCGTCGGCACTGCCCGATCGCTCGCGGCGCAGGGCGCGGGCGGTCATCTGGTCGGAGCCTGGCGCACGGCCCAGGCCCAGGTCGATACGCCCCGGGTACAGGCTGGCCAGGGTGCCGAACTGCTCGGCGATCACCAGTGGCGCGTGGTTGGGCAGCATGACGCCGCCGGAGCCCACGCGAATGGTGGAGGTGCCGCCCGCCAGGTAACCGATCAGCACCGAGGTGGCCGAACTGGCGATGCCATCCATGTTGTGGTGCTCGGCCACCCAGAAGCGGTTGTACCCAAAGCGCTCAGCGTGCTGGGCCAAGTCCAGGGAATTGCGCAACGATTGCGCGGGCCCCATGTCGGCGCGCACGGGCACCAGGTCGAGAGTGGAAATTTTCAGGTCACGCAGCGTCGACATCGAAGCCTCCATGAAGGGGGGGGGCCTAAGGCCTTTTCAACTCTGTATGGGCACATTCGGCGTATTCAATGCCTGTAGCGAGATTAGGCTGAACTTGCCGTAGGGCGCTGTCCTCTGAACCTTAGGTAAGTAACCGAGTGACCAGGAGGCAGCATGAAAAAGACAGCATCGGCGATCTGGCAAGGTGGCCTGAAGGACGGCAAAGGCCTGCTCTCGACGGAGAGTGGCGCGCTCAAGCAAAACCCTTATGGCTTCAATACGCGGTTCGAAGGCTCGCCAGGGACCAACCCGGAAGAACTCATCGGCGCGGCTCATGCCGGCTGCTTCTCCATGGCGCTGTCGATGATGCTCGGCGAGGCGGGGCTGACTGCGGAGCGGATCGACACCATTGCCGAAGTCACTCTCGACAAGCAGCCCGATGGCTTTGCCATTACCGCCGTGCACCTGATCCTCAAGGCCAAGGTGCCGGGTGCGAGCGAGGCGCAATTTCTGGAAATTGCCAACAAGGCCAAGGCTGGGTGCCCGGTGTCCAAGGTACTCAACGCCACCATCAGCTTGGATGCCACGCTGGTTGGCTAGGGAGCGCAACGGAGAAGGTTTCCTGTAGTCTAAAAGGTGTCGGCAGCCAAGCTGCCCTTCCAGGAGCCGTTCCATGATTCGCATAGCAATCGTTGTGCTGGCATCTCTGCTGGCCACCTCTGCTCTGGCGGCGGTCAAACCGTGCGAGGAACTCAAGGCCGAGATCGAAGCGAAGATCCAGGCGCAGGGCGTGCCGTCCTACACCCTGGAGATCGTGCCCAACAGCGAGGTCAAGGACCAGAACATGGTCGTGGGCAGCTGCGACGGCGGGACCAAGAAGATCATCTACCAGAAGAATGGCCGGTAGGTTAGCCGGGGCCGCCTGGCGGCCCCGCTTCACGGGATGCAGAACACATCACTGGGCTCGTTGACCAGGACCTTGCGGCTGGCGTCATACAGCAGCACCTGCGGTTCCATCACCGGTGCGCGCGCTTCAAGGCGATAACGTTCGCCGGCCTTGAAGTCATCAAAGCGCACGGTCAGGTAGCAGGTGCGATCTTTCGGCGATGTCAGCATGCCGCCGGCGTAGATTTCATAATCGAAACGTACCACCAGCTCGTGCTTGCCAGGCGTGACCTGGAAGTAGCGGCCATCATCCAGGCGCTTGCCATCGAGTCGGTCGGCCATGATCACCCGGCCTGGGGTCATGGTGTAGAGATCGACCCAGGCCTGCTTGGGGTCGACAGGGGGCAAGGGGCTGGCGCAAGCCCCCAGTGCACTGAGGGCGATCAGCATCATGGGCTGGCGCATGGTGAAGCTCCCACTTGCAACTCACAAGCTACAAGCATAGCGCTGTTTGCACGGTTCAGGTGCGTTGGCAGCCTGCCGGCATGCCCTGACCGAGCAACTTCTGCTGCTGGTCATAGAGCTTGATCCACGGGCGGAAGCCGATGCTGCCCGCCTGCAGCTGGTAGCGCTGGCCGGCGTTGAAGTCCTTGAAGGTCAGGTTGAGCTGGCAGTCGCGCCACAGCGGTTCGTCGACCGGGCCGATATTGCTCGGTGTCACCGGGAACTGGTAGCGCACAGTCAGCTCGTGGCTGCCGGGCTGTACTTCGAAATAGCGGTTGTCCACCCAGTCGCGCTCGTCCACTTGAACGGCGTGCAGCGAAGTGTTGTCGTGCGGGGTGAGTTCGATCCAGGCCTGGTTCGGGTCCGGGTCGGGCAGGGTCGAACAGGCCGATACCAGTAACAGTGAACCGGCGACGAACAGTGCACGCATGGCGAAACTCCCCCTTGGCGAGATAGTCTTGGAGCGCATCGGCCGTGAGCGAGTGGGACAGCCCAAGATGGTGTGGTTTTTTCTTTTGAAGCGCTCAGGCCCTGGGCCACTCGACCGCGTTTTCAGCGCTTTGGTTCCCGTGCTGGGCGCTTTTCTGCTGAGCGGTTGCTCCAACCTTGGCTATTACGGCCAGCTGGCAGAGGGTCAATGGCAGCTATTGCGCGCGCGCCAGCCGGTGGAAAAGGTGATTGCCGATCCACACAGCAGTGCTAAGTTGCGTGCACGTCTGCAGCACGCGGAGCAGGCCCGGGTGTTTGCCAGCCAGCATTTGGAGCTGCCCGACAACCGCAGCTACCGGGTGTATGCCGACCTGGGCCGCCCCTATGTGGTGTGGAACGTGTTCGCCACGCCCGAACTTTCGCTGCAGCCTGTGACCCATTGCTTCCCGATTGCCGGTTGCGTCGCCTATCGCGGCTATTACCGGCAGGGCGCGGCCCGCGGCGCGGCGGCGTTGATGCGTCAGGACGGTCTGGATGTTTATGTGGGTGGTGTGGAGGCCTATTCGACGCTGGGCTGGTTCGACGACCCGATCTTGTCGTCGATGCTGGGCTGGGGGGACGAACGGCTGGCCACTCTGATTTTCCATGAGCTGGCTCACCAGCGTTTCTATGTGCAGGACGACACCGAGTTCAACGAGTCATTTGCCACCTTCGTCGAGCAGGAGGGAACGCGGCAATGGCGCGCGGCGCGTGGGCTTGCTGCGAACGACGAAAGCCAGAGCGCACAGCGGGACCAGTTCGTCCGCCTGGTGTTGGCGAGCCGCGAACGGTTGCAGGCGATTTATGCCGGGCCATTGGATGATGGGCATAAACGGGCGGCCAAGCAGGCGGAGTTCGAGCGGTTGCGGCGCGAGTATCGCCAGGTTCGTGATAGCCAGTGGGCTGGGGACAAGCGTTATGACGCGTGGATGTATGGGCCGATGAGCAATGCCAAGCTGTTGCCGTTCGGGCTGTATGACCAGTGGGTGCCGGCGTTTGCGGCGGTGTTTCGGGAGGCGGGAGGGGATTGGCAGCGGTTCTACGCACGGGTTGAAACGCTGGGGCGGCTGCCGGTTGAGAAGCGCAAGGCGGCGTTGGCGCGATTGGTGGAAAGTCAGTGAGATTTTGGGGCCGCTTTGCGGCCCATCGCCGGCAAGCCGGCTCTCACAGGAAGTCGACACGATACCTGTAGGAGCCGGCTTGCCGGCGATGGGCTGCAAAGCAGCCCCAATGTGCTCAGGCCTTGGTGAATGCCTGGTGCATCTCTGCCACGGTGGCAAAGTGGAACGCCGGCGCCTCGGCCATCAGTTCTTCCCTGCTACCAAATCCGTACCCCACCGCCACCGCCTGCAACCCATTGCTGCGCGCGCCGATCAGGTCGTGCTTGCGGTCACCGATCATCAGCGTCTGCGCAGGGTCCAGCCCCTCTTCATCGAGCAGATGACGAATCAGCTCGACCTTGTTGGTGCGAGTGCCATCCAGTTCGCTGCCGTAAATGACCTTGAAGTGATGATCGAACTCAAAGTGCCGAGCGATCTCACGGGCGAACTCCCAAGGCTTGGAAGTGGCGACGTACAAGGTACGGCCCTGGCCATTCAACGCCTGGAGCAGCTCCGGCACACCGTCGAACACCAGGTTCTCGTACAAGCCGGTGACGCGGAAGCGTTCTCGGTAGAAGTTCACAGCGTCCCACGCCTTGGCTTCGTCAAAGTCGTAGAACTGCATGAAGGCCTGCAGCAGGGGTGGCCCGATGAAGTGCTCAAGGCGCGTCAGGTCCGGCTCGTCGATGCCCAGTTTGGCCAGGGCGTACTGGATCGAGCGGGTGATGCCCAGGCGCGGGTCGGTCAGGGTGCCGTCGAGGTCGAAAAGGATGTTCTGCTGGTGCATGTCTGAGGGTTCACTCAAGTCATTCAGGTTGGTCGTAGCCTTCGGCCAGGTGCTGGTCCTTGAGCTTCACGTAGTTGCTGGCGCTGTAAGGGAAAAAAGCGCGTTCCTTGTCGCTCAGCGGCCGCGCCTGTTTCACCGGGCTGCCCACGTACAGGTAGCCGCTTTCCAAGCGTTTTCCCGGTGGCACCAGGCTGCCGGCACCAATGATCACCTCGTCCTCGACGATGGCGCCGTCCATGATGGTGCTCCCCATGCCAACCAGGATACGGCTGCCCAGCGTACAGCCATGCAACATGACTTTGTGGCCGATGGTCACTTCGTCGCCGATGATCAGCGGAAAACCGTCCGGGTTGAACGGGCCGGCATGGGTGATGTGCAGCACGCTGCCGTCCTGCACACTGGTGCGGGCGCCGATGCGGATGCGGTGCATGTCGCCGCGGATTACCGTCAGCGGCCACACCGAGCTGTCTTCGCCGATTTCCACGTCGCCCAGCACCACCGCCGAACGGTCGACAAAGGCCCGTGCTGCAACTTTCGGAGTGTGTTGCTGGAAGCTTCGGATGGCCATGATAGCGTCTCTCATCTGTGCCGATAGGCAGGCTGCCTGCTGCGGTCGGCGTCGATTGTAATTAAGATGGGGCAGTGTTTCTTCTGCCAAGGTATCCAAACCGTGAGTGCCAACAACCCGCTTCTGCAATCCTATGATCTGCCGCCCTTCTCGGCGATCCGTGCCGAACACGTGCTGCCGGCCATCGAACAGATCCTGGCCGATAACCGCAAGGCCATTGCCCAGATCCTCGAAAAGCAAGGCAAGAACCCCACCTGGGCCGGCCTGGTGCTGGCCATGGACGAACTGAACGACCGCCTGGGCGCCGCCTGGAGCCCGGTCAGCCACCTCAATGCGGTGTGCAACAGCCCTGAACTGCGCGATGCTTATGAGTCCTGCCTGCCGGCGCTGAGTGCCTACTCTACCGAACTGGGCCAGAACCGTGCGCTGTTCGAGGCCTACGAGGCATTGATCAACAGCCAGGAGGCTGCGAGCTTCGACGTGGCGCAGAAAACCATCCTCGAGCACGCCCTGCGTGACTTCCGCCTGTCGGGTATCGACCTGCCGGCCGACAAGCAGCAGCGCTACGCCGAAGTGCAGAGCAAGCTCAGCGAGCTGGGCAGCCGCTTCTCGAACCAACTGCTCGACGCCACTCAGGCCTGGACCAAGCACGTCACCGACGAATCCGCCCTCGCCGGCTTGACCGACTCGGCCAAGGCACAGATGGCCGCCGCCGCCCAGGCCAAGGGCCTCGAAGGCTGGCTGATTACCCTGGAGTTCCCCAGCTACTACGCGGTCATGACCTACGCCAGCGATCGCGCCCTGCGCGAAGAGTTGTACGCCGCCTACTGCACCCGCGCCTCCGACCAGGGCCCGAATGCCGGCCAGTTCGACAACGGCCCGGTGATGCGCGAAATCCTCGACCTGCGCCAGGAGCTGGCCCAGCTGCTGGGTTACCCGAACTACGCCGAACTGAGCCTGGCCACCAAGATGGCCGAGTCCAGCGACCAGGTGCTGAGCTTCCTGCGCGATCTGGCCAAGCGTTCCAAGCCATTCGCCGCCCAGGACCTGGAGCAGCTCAAGGCCTATGCCGCCGAACAGGGCTGTGCCGAGCTGGCCAGCTGGGACGCCGGGTACTTTGGCGAAAAACTGCGCGAACAGCGTTACAGCGTGTCGCAGGAAGCCCTGCGCGCCTACTTCCCGATCGACAAGGTGCTGTCCGGCCTGTTCAGTATCGTCCAGCGCCTGTACGGCATCGAAATCGCCGAGCTCAAGGGCTTCGACAGTTGGCACCCGGATGTTCGCCTGTTCGAGATCAAGGAAAACGGCCAGCACGTCGGCCGTTTCTTCTTCGATCTCTATGCCCGCGCCAACAAGCGAGGCGGTGCCTGGATGGACGGTGCTCGCGATCGTCGCCGTACCGCTGAAGGGGCGTTGCAAAGCCCGGTGGCCAACCTGGTGTGCAACTTCACTCCAGCTGCGCCCGGTAAGCCTGCGCTGCTGACCCACGACGAAGTCACCACCCTGTTCCACGAGTTCGGCCACGGCCTGCACCACCTGCTGACCCGCATCGAGCATGCCGGCGTTTCCGGCATCAATGGCGTGGCCTGGGATGCGGTCGAGCTGCCGAGCCAGTTCATGGAAAACTGGTGCTGGGAGCCGGAAGGCCTGGCCCTGATCTCCGGCCACTACGAGACCGGCGCCGCACTGCCCCAGGACCTGCTGGACAAGATGTTGGCTGCGAAGAACTTCCAGTCAGGCATGATGATGGTGCGCCAGCTGGAGTTCTCGCTGTTCGACTTCGAGCTGCATGCAAGCCACGGCGATGGCCGCAGCGTGCTGCAGGTGCTCGAAGGCGTGCGTGACGAGGTTTCGGTCATGCGCCCACCGGCGTACAACCGCTTCCCCAACAGCTTCGCGCACATTTTCGCGGGCGGTTATGCGGCCGGCTACTACAGCTACAAGTGGGCCGAAGTGCTGTCGGCGGATGCCTTCTCGCGCTTCGAGGAAGAGGGTGTACTCAACGCCGATACCGGCCGCGCCTTCCGTGAAGCGATCCTGGCCCGTGGCGGTTCCCGCGAGCCGATGGTGCTGTTCGTCGACTTCCGTGGCCGTGAGCCTTCCATCGATGCACTGTTGCGCCACAGCGGCCTGAGCGAAGGCGCGGCGGCATGAGCGAGGTAGTTGTGAACAAGACCAAGAAGCGCTTCATTGCCGGGGCGGTTTGCCCGGCGTGCAGCGAGCCGGACAAGCTGATGATGTGGAACGAGGACGGTGTGCCACACCGCGAATGCGTGGCTTGCGGCTTCACCGATACCCTTAACGAACAGGGCCTGTCGGTTCCCAAGGAGCTGGGTACCCGGGTCAACCATCTGGAGCCCAAGGCCGCCCCCGCCAAGGTGCAAACGGTGCAGTTCTTCCCTAATCCGAAGCTGAAGAAGCCGGCTGACTGAGCGTTGCCTGGCTGACCGAAGGTGCTGGAGGAATCGTGATTGTCGCGATACTGTATGTAGATACAGTATCGGGGTGGGCCATGATTTCTCCAGCACCGCAAAAGGGCCGTGGCACGGCGCACAATCCGCACAATCGCTTTGCCCCGAGCCATTCGGTGGCGGAGGATGACGGCTGGTACCAGGAAGTGCCTTTCACTCAGGGCACCGAGGTCAGGATCGAAACGGCCAAGACCATCATCGCCCGTAATACTTCGCCTGACTTGCCCTTCGACCGTTCGATCAACCCCTACCGGGGCTGCGAGCATGGGTGCATCTACTGCTACGCCCGCCCCTCCCATGCCTATTGGGACCTTTCACCGGAGCTGGACTTCGAAACCAAGCTGATCGCCAAGACCAATGCCGCCGATGTGCTCGCACAGCAGCTGAGCAAGCCGGGTTACGTCTGCGCGCCGATCAATCTGGGTTCCAACACCGACCCCTATCAGCCGATCGAGCGCGAACAGCAATTAACCCGGCGCTTGCTCGAAGTGCTGCTGCGTTTCCGTCATCCGGTGACCATCGTCACCAAGGGCTCGCTGGTGCTGCGCGACCTTGACCTGCTGGCCGAGATGGCCAGACAACGGCTGGCGAGGGTGATGATCAGCCTGACCACCCTGGACGACGACCTCAAGCGAGTGCTCGAACCGCGTGCGGCATCACCCAAGGCGAGGTTGCGGGCGATCCGGGTGTTGCGCGAAGCGGGTATACCGGTTGGGGTGCTGTGCTCACCGATGATTCCGATGATCAACGACAGTGAGCTGGAACGGCTGCTCGAAGCCGCCAAGGAGGCTGGCGCGCAAAGCGCGGCCTACATGATGCTGCGCCTGCCACTGGAAGTGGCGCCGTTGTTCGAGCAGTGGCTGCACGACCATTACCCGCAGCGAGCGGCACATGTGCTCAGTCTGATTCGGCAAAGCCGGGGTGGCGAGCTGTATGACAGCCGATTCGGCACGCGGATGCGCGGAGAAGGTGTGTTCGCCGAACTGCTGGCGCAACGCTTCGCCAAGGCGATGCGTCGGCTGGAGTTCGAAGGGCGAGAGGCCCAGGCGCTGGATTGCTCGGCATTCTGCCCACCGGGCGGGCAGATGGCACTGTTTTGATCCCTCAATCGCGCTCATCCAAGCACATAATTCTATTCGAGGGTCTTGGCAGCTGATGCTTTTTTGCTATTATTCATCTCCCGCCTTTTCCTTCTGGAACGCCCGTTCTAGAGCCTTCGAATTAAGTTTCAGTTAAGTTTTCCCCGTTAGCGTAGGAAACCAGTCAACGAAGACTGTGATCTATGGCCCGTGCGTGTCATCTAAAACCCTGCATAGCCAGAATCTTTCACCGGTAAACTGGATTTACCAAAACACCGTCAAGAGGATGAATCATGCCCGTCAAGGACCCATCCAAGGTCATTCCGCAGGCCCCGGCGGAAAGCGCCGATGCCGCCCTGAAGCACATCGTCGACGGCTTCCTGCGTTTTCACCATGACGTCTTTCCCGAGCAACAAGAGCTGTTCAAGAAGCTCGCCACCGCGCAAACCCCGCGCGCCATGTTCATTACCTGTGCCGACTCGCGCATCGTCCCCGAGCTGATTACCCAGAGCTCACCGGGCGACCTGTTCGTGACCCGTAACGTCGGTAATGTGGTACCGCCCTATGGGCAGATGAACGGCGGCGTTTCTAGCGCCATCGAGTACGCTGTCTCGGCACTGAAGGTTCACCACATCATCATCTGCGGCCACTCCGACTGTGGTGCCATGCGCGCGGTGCTCAACCCGCAATCGCTGGCCAAGATGCCGACCGTTTCCGCCTGGCTGCGTCATGCCGAAGTGGCGCGTACCGTGGTCGAGAACAATTGCTCCTGCGGCAGCGAGCACGAAACCATGCAGGTGCTGACCAAGGAAAATGTCATCGCCCAGCTCCACCACCTGCGCACCCACCCTTCGGTGGCTTCGCGCCTTGCGGCTGGCGAGCTGTACATCCATGGCTGGGTCTACGACATCGAGACCAGCAAGATCGAAGCCTACGACGCCCTCAGCGACAGCTTCCTGCCACTGGCTGCTGGCGAGCCGGTCCCCTGCGCTACTCCGAGAGGCCGCTACTAAGCGACCCATTCAACGCTAGAACCTAGATAGCCGGCTGCACCCTCATGGGTGTGGCGCGGCCTTCTGCTGCCTTGAATTCCCTGACTGCCTTGCCGGCATGTTCGCCGGCGGCCTGCGCCTGCGCGTTCGTCAGGGGCCAACGTGCCCACGGCCAGAGGAATGGCCGTGCGACTGAGAAAGGAGAAATACGGTGAACATGACACAGTTGAAAGCGGCACTGCCGCGTGAGTTGCTGGCTTCGGTAGTGGTGTTTCTGGTCGCCCTGCCGTTGTGCATGGGCATTGCCATCGCCTCGGGCATGCCTCCGGCCAAGGGCCTGATAACGGGGATCATCGGCGGTATCGTGGTGGGCTTTCTGGCTGGCTCGCCGCTGCAGGTCAGTGGCCCCGCCGCAGGCCTGGCGGTGCTGGTATTCGAGCTGGTGCGCCAGCATGGCATGGCTATGCTCGGGCCGATCCTGCTCCTCGCGGGGCTCTTGCAGTTGCTGGCCGGGCGATTGCAGTTGGGCTGCTGGTTTCGCGTTACGGCGCCTGCAGTGGTGTACGGCATGTTGGCCGGCATTGGCGTATTGATCGTGCTGTCCCAGGTGCATGTGATGTTCGATACCGCGCCACAACCGTCCGGCATGCAGAACCTGCTGGAGTTTCCGGCGACAGTCGCCGCTGCTCTGCCGCTGGAGAGTCCAGGTTCCGGCTGGCAGGCCGGTGCCCTCGGGCTCGGTACCATCGCCATCATGTGGGGCTGGGAGCGCTGGCGGCCGCAGCGGCTGCGCTTCGTTCCAGGTGCCTTGCTTGGGGTGGCGGCAATGACGGTGATCAGCCTCTGGCTGGCGTTGCCGGTGAACCGTGTGCAGGTGCCGGCGGACCTTTCCCAGGCCATCGACTGGGTTCGCCCAGATGACCTGATGAAGCTGGCCGACCCTACGCTGCTGGTTGCCGCCTTCGCCCTGGCCTTCATCGCCAGCGCCGAGACATTGCTTTCCGCTGCGGCAGTCGACCGCATGCACAGCGGCCAGCGCTCGGACTTCGACCGCGAGCTTTCGGCCCAGGGTATCGGCAACATGCTCTGCGGTGTGCTGGGAGCGTTGCCGATGACCGGTGTGATCGTACGCAGTTCGGCCAATGTCCAGGCGGGAGCACAGACCCGGGCTTCTGCCATCCTGCATGGTTTGTGGCTGCTGGCGTTCGTTGTGGTATTGAGCAGTGTGCTGCAGCAGATTCCGGTGGCGAGCCTGGCTGGGGTGCTGGTGTTCACAGGTATCAAGCTGGTGGACTTCAAGGCGTTCCGTGGCCTGGGACGGTATGGCCGGATGCCGATGTTCACTTATGCGGCCACCGCACTCGCGATCATCTTCACTGACCTGCTGACCGGTGTGCTGCTGGGCTTCGCCCTCACCTTGCTGAAGCTGGCACTGCAGGCAGCGCGATTGAAGATCAACCTGATCAGCCTGGACAAGCCTCGGCACATGGAACTGCGGCTCAGTGGTGCAGCCACATTCCTCAAGGTGCCTGCGCTGACCCAGGTGCTGGACAAGGTACCTGCCGGCACGCAACTGCACGTGCCGTTGACCAACCTCCATTACATCGACCATTCCGTACTGGAAATGCTGGAAGACTGGGGGCGCGCCCAACGCAGTGTCGGGTCGCGCCTGCTCATCGAGCAACGTGGGTTCAAGCGCAGGATAGAGGGGCGTGTGCGTACCGCGGCAGAGTGCTGAGGTCAGTCTTCTTCTACGACGTGAATGGAGGGCGAGCCGGGCCATGTACCGAGCAGGTTGATGGTCCGGCTACCGCCTACCCACTGGCTGAGCGGAGTAGCCCACTGCTTCGTGACCGCCTGGTTATCGCCGAGATTGACGAACTCGGCCTTGAACTCCAGGTTCCTGGCTCCCATTGGAATGTCGAAGTTGGTCGACAGGCCTCCGGTAACGGTTATCGGGCCTTCTGTAATGCGACTCTTACCCGCCAGGTCATAGGCAATGGACACTTTGGTGGTATAGGTGGCAAAGGAGCTGGCCTTGCTGTCCACAGCCAGTTGCAGGCTGCCGATTTTCCGGACCCAGATCGGAATGATCAGCCTGTCGGGGCCAAAGGATGCAAAGCTGTAGGCTACGGGCAGGGGGATGGTTGCAATCTGGCCATCCTTTGCAGGCAGCGTATGCGATTCCACCGATGACGTATCGCGGTTGGAAATGAACGTTGCCCCGCCTTTGCCGGAAATGCCGTTTTCGCCCAGCAACGTGTTCATGCCACTGGCCGAGCCTGAAAGGGAAAACTTGGCGTTCTTGCTCTTTGCTCCGGCGTTCACGCCGCTGTCGGCCAGGATGACGCTGGTCACCACGCCGAATCCTTCTGCAATCCTTCCATTACTGGCCATGCCGACCTTTTCGGCCTGGGTGTACAGCCAGTCGTATTGGTCATGGATCAGGGCCAGGTCGCTTAACCGCTGTTCGCCATTGAGGGCAAACTCCGAAGCGATCGATTCTTCCTTGCCGAAGGTCCACTCCAGCGTCATATCTGGCTTGACCTGAACGCCCGAGGCGGGGTCCATTACCGTTCCGGATACATTCGCCTTGGTTTCCTTGCGGGAAACGTCTTTGGAACTGATGGCCCAGCGGCGTCCATGCTGAACGTTGGTGACTTGCACGTTCGGGAGTGTTTCGCTGACCAGGGTGAAGTCTCCGGAAGCTGGGTCGATGATGCCTACCGCTCCTGGTTTGATAACCGGATTGAGTGCCCAGTTGCCCCATAGCGTAGAACGGCTGCCGCGTAGCAGGTCGGTATAAAGCCTGTTCCATTTGATGCTCATAGAATCTTCCTCGCCTATCAAGGGAAAGCCTCCGAACGAAGGCGGGAAGAATCTATCCGTGCGCGGTACAGCAGATCAGTTGGAGCCCGTTCCCAATGGTCAGGCCGATTGGCCAAGCTCCACGCCCAGTTGGCGCGACAGGCACGGCCAGCGCTTCCATGCCTCGCCGGTCTGCGGGCTGCTGAGGGTTTCGCGATAGGCCTCCACCGACTCCACGGCGAAACTTTCGTCGTCCAGCATCTCATCCACCGAGTGGTGCACCACCTCATCCAGCTGGTTGGCGAAGGTTTCGCCGATCAAGTGGTGGGCGATCAGGTTGGCCACCGTGGTGTCCACCGGGATCAGAGGCTGCTGGAAGTGGCGGATGTACAAGTCGTTGACCTCCTCTACCAGGCGATGCGCCAGGTAAGCCTCATCCAGCAGGCAGTCGAGGCCCACATGCCCCTGCATCACACTCGGCGGCTGCAGGAAATAGGCCTCGGCAATTTTCAGCACAGGTTTGATCTGGGATTCGATTCCCGCTTCGCGGGCCACGGTGTGAGCGGCCTCCAGCATTTCCGGAACCTGTTCGATATAAGCGCTGACGAAGCGCGCCAAAGTACCCTGGGCGTCCTGCTCAGGCAGTTGGATCGAGGGGTGCAGGTGGGGCAGTTGCAGCTCGAGACGCTCTTTCAGTTGGCCGGTGCGGCTTTCGTGATCGTGGGCTTGGCTTATTTGCTCGCGTACAGCAGCGATGTTCATGACAACTCCAGGGACAAGACGTTTCAAACGGAAGACACTAAATTAGCTCGGTATACCGAATACCTAAGACTCATTTGTTATAAACCACGCAAACGTGTGCGCTCTTGGCTATATTGAAGTGCCATTATTATGCCAGACCCTATCTAGCATGCGCTTTGCGCGGTATTTCACGAATTCGCCCAGTTCATTTCTCCCCTCGCATTGCGTGCCATTGGTCGGTGTCTATACTCGGGTTGAACGTGATTCGTTGATGAGGCCCGTCTGCTTTCGCAGGGGCTCGGTCGTCGAAGCCAGGCAGTCTTGACCGCCGTTCCCGCTTGCCGCAGGCCATGCCTTCGGGACAACAAGAATTAGAAGGGGAACCCGCAATGATGCGACATCCACATGTCTGGATGGGCCTTCTGTTGTGGTCGGTTTTCGGTCAGGCCAACGCCGCCTGGACCGTGAACATGGCGCCAGGGGCGACGGAAGTCTCCAACGCCGTGTTCGACCTGCACATGACCATCTTCTGGATCTGCGTGATCATCGGCATCGTGGTGTTCGGCGCGATGTTCTGGTCGATGGTCCTCCACCGCCGCTCCACCGGCCAGCAGGCCGCGCATTTCCACGAGCACACCTGGGTGGAAATTCTCTGGACCGTGGTCCCGTTCCTAATTCTGGTGGCTATGGCCATCCCCGCCACCAAGACCCTGATCGACATCTACGACGCCAGTGAGTCGGACATCGACATCCAGGTCACAGGCTACCAGTGGAAGTGGCATTACAAGTACCTGGGCCAGGACGTGGAATTCTTCAGCAACCTGGCCACGCCCGCCGACCAGATTCACAACAAGTCACCCAAGGACGAGCACTACCTTCTGGAGGTCGACCAGCCGCTGGTGCTGCCGGTGGGGGCGAAGGTGCGCTTCCTGGTGACTGCCGCCGACGTGATCCATTCCTGGTGGGTGCCAGCCTTTGCGGTCAAGCGTGACGCCATCCCCGGGTTCGTCAACGAAGCCTGGACGCGCATCGAGAAACCCGGCATCTACCGCGGCCAGTGCACCGAGTTGTGTGGCAAGGACCACGGCTTCATGCCGGTGGTGGTCGAGGTCAAGTCCAAGGCCGACTACGACACCTGGCTCGGTGAACGCAAGGCAGAGGCGGCCAAGCTCAAGGAGCTGACCAGCAAAGAATGGACCCTGCAGGAACTGGTCGAGCGTGGCGACAAGGTCTACCACACCACCTGTGTGGCCTGTCACCAAGCCGAAGGCCAGGGCCTGCCGCCGATGTTCCCAGCGCTCAAAGGCTCGAAGGTGGCGACCGGGCCGAAGGAAGAGCATTTGAGCGTGGTCTTCCATGGCCGCCCGGGCACGGCGATGGCCGCGTTCGGCAAGCAGCTCTCGGAAGTGGACATCGCCGCGGTGGTCACCTACGAGCGCAACGCCTGGGGCAACAACAAGGGCGACATGGTGACGCCGAAGGATGTGCTGGCGCTCAAGCAGGCAGAAGCGAAATGAGCCGGGCCATTCGCCGCAGTCAGTGGATTGCAGGAGACAGGACATGAGTGCAGTGATCGACGACCACGCCCACGGCCATGAGCATGCGCATGGCCCCGCCAAAGGCCTGATGCGCTGGGTGCTGACCACCAACCACAAGGACATCGGCACGATGTACCTGTGGTTCAGCTTCATGATGTTCCTGCTCGGCGGCTCGTTCGCCATGGTGATACGCGCCGAGCTGTTCCAGCCCGGGCTGCAGATCGTGGAGCCGGCGTTCTTCAACCAGATGACCACCATGCATGGCCTGATCATGGTGTTCGGTGCGGTGATGCCGGCCTTCGTCGGCCTGGCCAACTGGATGATCCCGCTGATGATCGGGGCACCGGACATGGCCTTGCCGCGGATGAACAACTTCAGCTTCTGGCTATTGCCGGCGGCGTTTCTGCTGCTGGTCTCGACCCTGTTCACCCCGGGCGGCGGGCCGAACTTCGGTTGGACCTTCTACGCCCCGCTGTCGACCACCTACGCCCCGGCCAGCGTGACCTTCTTCATCTTCGCCATCCACCTCATGGGCATCAGCTCGATCATGGGTGCGATCAACGTGATCGCTACCATCCTCAACCTGCGCGCGCCCGGCATGACCCTGATGAAAATGCCCCTGTTCGTCTGGACCTGGCTGATTACCGCATTCCTGCTGATTGCGGTGATGCCGGTGCTGGCGGGCGTGGTGACCATGATGCTGATGGACATCCACTTCGGCACCAGCTTCTTCAGCGCCGCCGGGGGCGGTGACCCGGTACTGTTCCAGCACGTGTTCTGGTTCTTCGGCCATCCCGAGGTGTACATCATGATCCTGCCGGCCTTCGGTGCGGTCAGTTCGATCATCCCGGCGTTCTCGCGCAAGCCGCTGTTCGGCTACACCTCGATGGTCTATGCCACCGGAGCGATTGCCTTCCTGTCGTTCATCGTCTGGGCTCACCACATGTTCGTGGTCGGCATCCCGGTGGTCGGCGAACTGTTCTTCATGTATGCCACCATGCTGATCGCCGTACCCACTGGGGTGAAGGTGTTCAACTGGGTCAGCACCATGTGGGAAGGTTCGCTGACCTTCGAGACGCCGATGCTGTTCGCCATCGCCTTCGTCATCCTGTTCACCATCGGTGGCTTCTCGGGGCTGATGCTGGCAATCGCTCCGGCCGACTTCCAGTACCACGACACCTACTTCGTGGTGGCGCATTTCCACTACGTGCTGGTGCCGGGGGCGATCTTCGGCATCTTCGCCTCGGCCTATTACTGGCTGCCGAAGTGGACCGGGCACATGTATGACGAAACCCTTGGCAAGCTGCACTTCTGGCTGTCGTTCATCGGTATGAACATGGCCTTCTTCCCCATGCATTTCGTTGGCCTGGCCGGCATGCCGCGGCGGATTCCGGACTATAACCTGCAGTTCGCCGACTTCAACATGGTGTCGTCGATCGGTGCCTTCATGTTCGGCGCCACGCAGATCTTCTTCCTGTTCATCGTCATCAAGTGCATCCGCGGTGGCGCGCCGGCACCCGCCAAGCCCTGGGATGGCGCCGAGGGCCTGGAGTGGTCGATCCCCTCGCCTGCGCCTTACCACACCTTCCAGACACCCCCGGAAGTGAAATAGGTATCCGCCCATGAACGGCCAACCGCTAAAACGTCTGGTTCTGCGCCTTCTGATGCTGACGGTAGTGATGTTCGCCTTCGGCTTCGCCCTGGTGCCGATCTACGACGTGATGTGCAAGGCCTTCGGCATCAATGGCAAGACCGGCGGGCAGTACGAGGGCAGCCAGGTCAGCGACATCACGCGTTCGGTGCGGGTGCAGTTCATGTCGACCAATGCCAGCGACATGGTCTGGGACTTCTACTCCACCGCCGACCAGCTCGAGGTCAACCCGGGTGCGGTCAATCAGATGATCTTCATCGCCCACAACCCGACCGACCGGCCCATGAGCGCCCAGGCCATCCCCAGCATCACCCCGGCCGAGGCGGCAGCGTACTTTCACAAGACCGAGTGCTTCTGCTTTACCCAGCAGGTGCTGCAGCCCGGCGAACGCATCGAGATGCCGGTGCGCTTCATCGTCGACCGCGACCTGCCGGCCAGCGTGAAGCACCTGACACTGGCCTACACCTTGTTCGACATCACCGCTCGCCACCCGCCGGTCGCCCACATCGCGGCGCAGGACGTCCAGGGCGCCCGTTAAGGGAAGGAGAACAGCAATGGCAAGTCATGAGCACTACTATGTTCCGGCGCAGAGCAAGTGGCCGATCATCGCCACCATCGGCATGTTCATCACGGTGTTCGGCCTGGGCACCTGGTTCAATGACCTCAAGGCGGGCCACCCCGACTCCCACGGGCCGCTTATCTTCTTCGTCGGCGCGCTGTTCCTGGCCTATATGCTGTTCGGCTGGTTCGGCTCGGTGGTCCGGGAAAGCCGTGCTGGGCTCTATAGCCCGCAGCTGGATCGATCGTTCCGCTGGGGCATGAGCTGGTTCATCTTTTCCGAAGTGATGTTCTTCATGGCCTTTTTCGGCGCGCTGTTCTATGTGCGCGTGCTGGCCGGGCCGTGGCTCGGTGGCGAGGGTGCCAAGGGGGTCGCGCACATGCTCTGGCCCAGCTTCGAGTTCACCTGGCCGTTGCTGCACACCCCAGACCCGAAACTGTTCCCGCCGCCCAAGGAAGTCATCGACCCCTGGCACCTGCCGCTGATCAACACCATCCTGCTGGTCAGTTCGAGCGTGACCATCACCATCGCCCACCATGCCCTGCGGCGTGACCATCGCGGTGCCTTGAAGCTGTGGATGGCGCTGACCATTGTGCTGGGTATCAGCTTCATCATCCTGCAGGCCTACGAGTACCACGAGGCCTACACCAAGCTGGGGCTGACTCTGGGTTCGGGGATCTATGGCGCGACCTTCTTCATGCTCACCGGCTTCCACGGTGCCCACGTGACGCTGGGCACCATCATCCTGATCGTCATGTTCGTGCGCATCCTGCGCGGGCATTTCAACCCTGAGAAACACTTCGGCTTCGAAGCGGCAAGCTGGTACTGGCACTTCGTCGATGTGGTGTGGGTGGGGCTGTTCATCTTTGTATATGTGCTCTAGGGCCCTATCGCCTTTGTGGGAGCCGGCTTGCCGGCGATGAGGCCGGTACAGAGTCAGAAGGGAGCATGAGATACAAGCTGGCCACTGATGAACCCATATGCCACCAGCCCGATGGTCAGGCTGGCCAGGGTGACCCGCACGGTCAATGCCTTGAGTAGGCGGGTCGAGTTTTCATCGTCCTTGACCAGAAACACCAGGCCACTGAACAGGCTGGCAACCGTGGCCAACAGCATCAGGACAATCGCGGCCTTGAGCATGGCGACAACTCCAGGGAGATGCAGAGATGTGGATAAGTATAGCGTTTGACCTGGCGAGCCTCCGATGAGGCCTTTTCGCCCCGGCTGGATACCAACCCTGGTGGTGCTTGCGCTGCTGCCGGGGTTGATTGCACTGGGCTGCTGGCAACTCGGCCGGGCCGAAGAAAAGCGCGCACTTCTGGATACCTATGCCCAGCGCAATGCTGATGCGCCGCTGGCCACCTCCATGCTGCTGCAAGGTGACGACACAGCCTTTCGCCGGGTCCACCTCTACGGCCGCTTCGATGCCGAGCACAGCCTACTGCTGGACAACCGCATGCGTGACGGCCAGGCCGGTGTCGAGCTGCTGCAACCCTTCCACGATCAGCCGAGCGGCTTGTGGCTGCTGATCAACCGCGGCTGGCTGGCATGGCCGGACCGCCGCGTGCCGGTGCATTTCGACACCCCGGCCCAGGCACTGGCCCTGGATGCCTCGGTGTACGTGGAGCCCGGCCGTACCTTCCAGCTACGGCCCGACCCGGAGGGCGGGCAGTGGCCGCACCTGCTGACGGCCATCCACCCTGAACAGCTATGGCAACAGCTGGGCCGCGAAGGTTTTGCCCATGAACTTCGCCTGGAACCTGGCCCGGCCAGCTATCGCCTGGACTGGCCGGTAGTTGCCTTGGGCCCGGAGAAACACCTGGGCTATGCCGTGCAGTGGTTCGCCCTGGCCACGGCGCTGGTGCTGCTCTACCTCTACTTCGGCTGGCACAACAGGAAAAAGGAGAATCACCATGGCCGCCGCCACCACTCCACTGGAAGTGCCTGAACGTCGCAAACCCAAGGCCCGCGGGCGCTTGCAGCTGATCTTGATCCTGCTGGTGGTGCTCGGCCCGATGATCCTGGCCACCAGCATGTACAAGCTCAAGTTCTGGGTGCCGGACGGTCGCAGCTATCACGGTGCGATGATCGGTAACGGTCAGACCCGGGCCGATATCGGCATTGCTGGCGAGGATGCGCGCTGGCAATTGCTGGTCAGCGCACCTGCAACCTGCGCCGAGGACTGCCAGCAACTGGTGTACCTGGCCCGGCAGATCCAGGTCGGCCTGGGCCGTGATGCAAGCCGTGCCAGCCATGCCCTGGCGGCTGCCCAGCCATTGAGTGCGGATTACCAGGCGCTGCTGGGGCGTGAGTATCCGCAGTTGCAGCGCTACACCCTGGATGCCCAGCGATATGAGCAAAAGGTCGGCGAGCCTGGCCCGCAGCTGTGGATTGTCGACCCGCACGGCAACCTGGTGCTGCGCTACGACGCCAAGGTCAACGGCAAGCATGTGCTGGACGACCTGCGCCACCTGCTCAAGCTGTCCAACATCGGCTAGGAGCCTGTCATGGCCAGACCTGGATTTCGCCTCGCTGTGTTCGCCACCCTGCTGGCCCTGCTGGTCGTCTTGCTCGGGGCCTACACCCGCCTGACCCACGCTGGCCTTGGCTGCCCCGACTGGCCGGGTTGCTATGGCTTCATCAGCGTACCCAAGACCGACGCCCAGCTGGCCCATGCCGAATTGCACTTCCCCGAGCACCCGGTGGAAGAAGCCAAGGGCTGGGCCGAGATGGTCCATCGCTACTTCGCCGGCACGCTTGCCGTGGTGATCGCCCTGCTGGCCTTCCAGGCGTTGCGGCGCCATGCCCGTGAAGGCCAGCCATATCGACTGCCGGTGCTGTTGCTGGGGGTGGTACTGGCCCAGGCGGCTTTCGGCATGTGGACGGTGACGCTGAAGCTGTGGCCGCAGGTGGTGACCGCCCACCTGCTCGGCGGCTTCACCACCCTGAGCCTCTTGTTCCTGCTATCGCTACGTCTATCCCGGGCCTTTGCGCCTTTGCCGAAACTGCCCTTGAGCTTGCGGCGAATAGCAGCCCTGGCACTGCTGGTGGTGATCGGCCAGATCGCCCTGGGCGGTTGGGTCAGCGCCAACTACGCGGCCGTTGCCTGCATCGACCTGCCCACCTGTCATGGCCAGTGGTGGCCGGCGGCAGACTTCAGCAACGGCTTTCACCTGACCCAGCACGTCGGCCCCAACTACCTGGGCGGGCAACTGGACAGCGACGCGCGCACAGCCATCCATATCAGCCACCGCCTGGGCGCGTTGATAGTCACCACCGTGCTGCTGATGCTCAGTTGGAAGCTGCACCGCTGTGGCCTGCCAGGCCTTTCGCGGCTGGTGCTGTGTGCCCTGGCGGTGCAGGTGGGGCTGGGCATCAGCAACGTGCTGTTGCACCTGCCGTTGGCCGTGGCCGTGGCGCACAACGCAGGGGGTGCGCTGCTTCTGTTGAGCATGGTGCTGGTCAACTACCGCATCCGCGTGGTCGACAAGGTGCGCGTCGGCATCGGCCAGGGCTGGCGCCTTCGGCCTGTCGCTGGCGTGGCCATCTCCCAACACATGAGGAATGGCTCGTGGCGACGCTTCTGAGTGCGCAACGTGCGGGCTGGCGCGATTACCTCGAGCTGACCAAGCCCAAGGTCGTGGTGCTGATGCTGATCACCTCGCTGGTGGGGATGTTGCTGGCAACGCGCGCGGGCGTCAGCTGGAGCGTGCTGTTGTACGGCAACCTCGGGATCGGCCTGTGCGCGGGCGGCGCGGCAGTGGTCAATCATGTGGTGGACCGGCGCATCGATGCGCTGATGGCGCGCACCCACAAGCGCCCCTTGGCCGAGGGCCGTGTCGAGCCGCTGCCGGCACTGCTGTTCGCCTTGGCTCTGTCGCTGCTGGGCATGACCTTGCTGATGGTGTTCACCAATGCCCTTACCGCCTGGCTCACCCTGGCCTCGCTGCTCGGTTATGCAGTGCTCTACACCGGCTTTCTCAAGCGCGCCACACCGCAGAACATCGTCATCGGCGGCCTGGCCGGCGCGGCGCCGCCCCTGCTTGGCTGGGTGGCGGTAAGTGGCCACATCAGTGCCGAGCCGTTGTTGCTGGTGTTGATCATCTTCGCCTGGACGCCCCCGCACTTCTGGGCCCTGGCCATCCACCGCAAGGCGGAGTACGCCAAGGCCGATATCCCGATGCTGCCGGTGACCCACGGCGAGCGCTACACCAAACTGCACATCCTGCTCTACAGCCTGATTCTGCTGGCGGTGACCCTGCTGCCCTATGCCATCCACATGAGCGGCCCGCTGTACCTGGCCTGTGCCCTCGCACTGGGCCTGCGCTTCCTGCATTGGGCCTGGGTGTTGTACCGTGGCAGCCGGCCGCACGCGGCGATCGGCACCTTCAAGTACTCTATCGGCTACCTGTTCGCGCTGTTCATCGCGTTGCTCGTTGACCACTACCTGTTGCTGAGCTTATGACCCGAACCCAGAAAACCGTCTTCATCCTCGTTGCCGTGGTCGCGCTGATCATGGGCCTGACCGTCAACAAGGTACTCAATGGCCGTAACCAGCCAAACCCTGCCGAGCTGATCGATGCCGGTATCATCCTGCTCCCCCAAAGCCGCACGGTGGCCGATGTGACCATGACCAACCAGGACGGCCAGCCGGTGAAGCTGGACGATCTCAAGGGTAAATGGTCGCTGCTGTTCTTCGGCTATACCTACTGCCCGGACATCTGCCCGACCACCCTGGCCCAGTTGCGCCAGGTGAAGAGCGAGCTGCCCAAAGAGGCTGTGGACCGCTTGCAGGTGGTGCTGGTGAGCGTGGATCCGAACCGCGATACGCCTAACCAGCTCAAGCAGTACCTGGGCTACTTCGACAAGGATTTCGTGGGGGTGGCGGGGTCGATCGAGGATACCCAGAAGCTCGCCAATGCCTTGAGCATTCCGTTCATTCCGGCGGATACCAGCAAGCCGGGGTATACCGTGGATCACAGCGGCAACCTGGCCATCGTCGGGCCAGATGGGCGTCAGCGTGGGTTCATTCGTGCGCCGTTCAACAACCAGAAGCTGGTGGCGCAGCTGCCGGGGCTGGTCAAGCGGGATTGATGTCGTGCCCAAAAGCATCGCCGGCAAGCCGGCTCCCACAGAGAGCGCGCATAGCCAGAGGCTCGCGCTGTACCTGTGGGAGCCGGCTTGCCGGCGATTGGGGGCAACGAATTACTAAGACTTAGAACGCCGGAACCACTGCGCCTTTGTACTTCTCGTTGATGAACTGCTTCACCTCAGGCGAGTGCAGCGCAGCCGCCAGTTTCTTCATGTCTTCCGAGTCCTTGTTGTCCGGGCGGGCAACCAGGATGTTCACGTAAGGCGAGTCGCTGCCTTCGATGGCCAGCGCGTCCTTCTCCGGGTTCAGCTTGGCTTCCAGCGCGTAGTTGGTGTTGATCAGGGCGGCATCGACCTGGGTCAGCACGCGCGGGATGGTGGCTGCTTCCAGCTCGCGGAATTTCACGTTCTTCGGGTTTTCGACAACATCCTTCACGGTCGACAGGATCTTGCTGTTGTCCTTGAGCTTGATCACGCCCTCCTTGTCCAGCAGCAGCAGGGCACGGCCGCCGTTGGTGGCGTCATTGGGAATGACCACGGTAGCGCCCGAAGGCAGCTCGTCGAGCTTCTTGAGCTTGGAGGAGTAAACGCCCAGCGGCTCGATGTGCACGCCGGTCACGCTGACCAGCTGGGTGTGCTTGGCCTTGTTGAACTCATCCAGGTACGGCTGGTGCTGGAAGAAGTTGGCGTCCAGGCGCTTTTCGGCCACTTGCACGTTCGGCTGGATGTAGTCGGTGAATTCCTTCACCTTGAGGTTTACACCTTCCTTTTCCAGCTGAGGTTTGACGAAGTTCAGGATCTCGGCGTGCGGCACCGGGGTGGCGGCAACGGTGAGGTCACCGGCATGGACCGAGAAGGCCGCAACGGCGGCAGCAACAGCAAGCAGCTTCTTCATGAATCACTCCTTGTGAGGGCCGCGACGGCCCCCGAACGGGTCGGCCGGGCCGACCCCATTGGGGTTACTTACGGGAAAAATGCACCACCAGTTTGTCGCCCACGCTCTGCAGGACTTGAACCAGTACCAGCAACAACACCACGGTGACCACCATGACGTCGGTCTGGAAGCGCTGGTAGCCGAAGCGGATGGCCAGGTCGCCCAGGCCGCCGGCGCCGACCACACCGGCCATTGCGGTGTACGACACCAGAGTGATGGCGGTGACGGTGATGGCGGCAAAGATGCCCGGCCGGGCCTCTGGCAGCAGTGCGTTGGTGATGATCTGGCGGGTGGTGGCACCCATCGACTGGGTGGCCTCGATGATGCCGCGGTCCACTTCACGCAGGGCGGTTTCCACCAGGCGTGCGAAGAACGGCGTGGCACCTACCACCAGCGGCGGAATGGCGCCGGCCACGCCCAGCGAGGTGCCGGTGATCAGTACGGTGATCGGGATCATCACGATCAGCAGGATGATGAACGGCAGCGAGCGCAGGATGTTGACCACCAGCGACAGCAGCGCGTACACGCCCTTCTGCTCGAACATCTGGCGTGGGCCGCAGAGGAACAGCAGCACGCCCAGCGGCAGGCCCAGCAGCACGGTGAAGAACAGCGAGCCGAACAGCATGATCATGGTGTCGATGGTGGCCAGCCAGATTTCGGCCCAGTCGACGTTGGCAAAGAAATTCAGGGCATCCATCAACGCAGTACCTCCATATGTACGTCAGCTGCCTTGAAGCGGTCGAACGCCGCTTCCATGTCGCCGCCAGTGACGGCCAGGGTCAGCTGCCCATAGGGCACATCCTTGATACGGTCGATACGCCCGGCGAGGATGCTGTAGTCCACACCGGTTTCGCGGGCCACGGTGCCCAGCAGCGGCGCATAGGTGGCGTCGCCCTGGAAGGTCAGGCGAATGATGCGGCCCGGTACGTGGGCGAAGTCGTCGCGCTGTTCGCTTTCGTCGACCTGCTCGTCTTCCTGGACGAAGCGCTTGGTGGTCGGGTGTTGCGGGTGCAGGAACACCTCCGCTACCGAGCCCTGCTCGACAATCTGCCCGGCATCCATCACTGCCACGCGGTCGCAGACCCGGCGAATCACGTCCATTTCATGGGTGATCAGCACGATGGTCAGTTTCAGCTCACGGTTGATCTCCGCCAGCAGTTGCAGCACCGACGCCGTGGTCTGCGGGTCGAGGGCACTGGTGGCCTCGTCGCACAGCAGGATTTTCGGGTTGGTGGACAGGGCACGGGCGATGCCGACGCGCTGCTTCTGGCCGCCGGACAGCTGCGCCGGATACTTCCTGGCGTGGTCCTGCAGGCCGACGCGGGCGAGCAGTTCGCTGACGCGCTTGTCGATTTCGCTGCGCGACAACTCACCGGCCAGGGTCAGCGGCAGGGCGACGTTGTCGGCGACAGTCTTGGAGGCCAGCAGGTTGAAGTGCTGGAAGATCATGCCCACCTGCTGGCGGAAGCCGCGCAGCTGATTGGCGTTGAACGCGGTGACGTCTTCGCCGTCGACAATGATCTTGCCGCCGGAAGGCTCTTCCAGGCGGTTGATCAGGCGCAGCAGGGTGCTTTTGCCCGCGCCGGAATGGCCGATCAGGCCGAACACCTGGCCGTCTTCGATGGTCAGGCTGGTCGGGTTCAGTGCGGGGATTTCCCTACCGGCGACGCGGTAGGTCTTGTGTACATGTTGGAACTCGATCACGTAGCGAACCTTGTGGGGCGCATGGAATTTGGGGTCAGCGGTTAGCTGGGGTGGCGCATTTTAGCCTTTTCCCATAGTTGTTCTTAGCATTTATTTCGTAATGGACCAATCCATCCGGCATAACGCGACAACCGGTAAAGCTAATTGAACGTAGCCAAAGGCCCTCCAGTCACTACTAGACAAGCCCGAATGGGCACCGCCTGAAGACTGACGAGGAGAGCCGACCATGCCCAGCAAGAAAACGGACGCGCCCAAGCACAGCGAGGCTGGCACCCAGACCCCTGACCGGGCCAACACCAACGCCAAGTTGCAGAGCCTGGAAACCTTTCGCAGCGATGCCACTGGCCAGGCCTTGCGTACCAACCAGGGGGTAAAGGTTGCCGACAATCAGAACAGCCTCAAGGCTGGGGCACGCGGGCCATCGTTGCTCGAAGACTTCATCATGCGCGAGAAGATCACCCACTTCGACCACGAGCGCATCCCTGAACGCATCGTTCACGCCCGTGGTACCGGGGCCCATGGCTATTTCCAGAGCTACGGCAACCATGCTGAGCTGACCAAGGCCGGTTTCCTGCAAGACCCAGAAAAGATCACCCCGGTATTCGTGCGTTTTTCCACTGTGCAGGGGCCGCGTGGCTCGGGTGACACAGTGCGCGATGTGCGTGGCTTTGCCGTGAAGTTTTACACCGATGAAGGCAATTTCGACCTGGTAGGCAACAACATGCCGGTGTTCTTCATCCAGGATGCGATCAAGTTTCCCGACTTCGTGCACGCGGTAAAGCCCGAACCGCACAACGAGATGCCCACAGGCGGCTCGGCACACGATACGTTCTGGGACTTCGTATCGCTGGTGCCGGAGTCGGCGCACATGGTCATCTGGGCCATGTCCGACCGGGCCATCCCGCGTAGCCTGCGGATGATGGAAGGTTTCGGCGTGCACACTTTCCGCATGATCAATGCCGAAGGCGTGGCCAGCTTCGTCAAGTTCCACTGGAAGCCTCGTCAGGGCGTGCATTCGGTGCTGTGGGACGAAGCCCAGAAGCTGGCCGGCAAGGACACCGACTACCACCGCCGTGACCTGTGGGACGCGATCGAGACCGGCGACTACCCGGAATGGGAGCTCGGCGTGCAAATCGTCCCTGAGGCCGACGAGCACAAGTTCGATTTCGACCTGCTCGACCCCACCAAGCTGATTCCTGAAGAGCTGGTCCCGGTGACGCCGCTGGGCAAAATGGTGCTCAACCGTAACCCGGACAACTTCTTCGCCGAAACCGAGCAGGTGGCCTTCTGCCCCGGGCATATCGTGCCGGGCATCGACTTCAGCAACGACCCGCTGCTGCAAGGGCGGCTGTTCTCCTACACCGACACGCAGATCAGCCGGCTGGGTGGGCCGAATTTCCACGAAATCCCGATCAACCGGCCCGTGGCGCCGAACCACAGCAGCCAGCGCGATGCCATGCACCGCATGACCATCGACAAGGGCCGAGCGTCCTACGAACCCAACTCGATCGACGGTGGCTGGCCCAGGGAGACGCCACCCGCCGCGCAGGATGGTGGCTTCGAGAGTTATCAAGAGCGCATCGAGGCACATAAGATCCGCCAGCGCAGTGAGTCGTTCGGCGATCACTTCTCCCAGGCGCGGCTGTTCTTCCAGAGCATGAGCCCGACCGAACAGCAGCACATCATCAAGGCCTACAGTTTCGAACTGGGCAAGGTGGAGCGCGAGGAGATCCGCATCCGTGAGGTGAACGAGATCCTGGCCAACATCGACCTGAAGCTGGCAGCGGCAGTGGCAAGCAACCTCGGGTTACCGGCGCCCAAGCAGGGCACGGTCCAGGTGAAAGGTAGCAAACCCGCGCAATCCAAGGCCTTGAGCCAGATGAACCATCCCGGGGATGTGGGCATCAAGGGGCGCAAGATCGCCGTGCTGGTGGCTGATGGTGTGGATGCTGCGAGTGTGGACAAGTTGGTCAAGGCGCTCGAAGCGCACAGTGCCCGGCCGATGCTGCTGGGGCCGACTTCGGCACCGGTGAAGACGGCTGATGGCAAGCCGCTGAAGGTGGATGCCTCGGTCGAAGGCATGCCATCGATCATGTTTGACGGGTTCGTCGTCCCGGGGGGAAAGGTTCGTTCGATGCGCTGGGTGCCAGTGGCGTGGCCAAGCACTTCCTGCTCGAGGGCTACAAGCATCTGAAGGCGATGGCGCTGGCCAAGGAGGCCAAGGCATTGCTGAGTAGCTTGGGGTTGAAGGAGGACAAGGGGTTGCTGCTGGGAGATGACCAGAAGACGGTGGATGCCTTTGTCAAAGCCGTGGAAGGGCATCGGGTCTGGGAGCGGGAAGCGGCTGCGGAGGGGGTTCCTGCCTGATCGGTGTCGTCTTCATCGCCGGCAAGTCGGCTCCCACAGGGTCACCACAGGTTTGAGGGCCTGTGGGGCTCCCTGTGGGAGCCGGCTTCCGGCGATGGGGCTTTGAACATCACTGCTGATGCGGAACCAGTACCACCTGCGCCGGCATCTTGCGCTGAATCTCGTGCTTCTGTTTCAGCTCGAAACCACTGTCGATCTTGTGCACCCGCTTCTCCAGCAGGTTCTTCAACCAAGGTGCGTCATCGGTACGCGGCACCTGGAACACCACCTCGCACTGGTAATTCACCACGTCCTTGGCAATTTCATCGAGCTGGCGGCGCATGGCGGCAATGTCCGTGGTCTTCAGCGCAATCACCGTGCTCGGTGCAGTCGGGTCGATCACCCGCGCCTTGGGCTTGGCCTCGGCAGCTTTCAAGGCCGCTTCGGCTTTCTCCAGTTCAGCCTTGCGCGCCTGGGTCACGGCGTCACCGCCCGTGACGGCCGGCGCCTGCGGCATCAGCGCACGGGCACGGGCCAGCGCGGTCGCGGCGGCGTTGACATCGCCCTTTTGCAACACGATCTGACTGCGTTTGAGGTAGGCCTCGGCCAATTGGCGCTGGTATTGCTCCAGGCGCGCGTCATCGGGCGACTGGGCCTGCAAGGCGGCCAGCTGGTCTTCGGCGGTAGCCAGCTCATTGCTGGCGATATTTTGTTGCAGCTGCTGCCAGGCATCGGCTTGGGCAGGTGCATCGGCCTGCTCGACCGGCGCGCTGGAACACGCGGCCAGGAACAGGGAAAACGCGGCAACAAGCAGATAACGGGATGCGAACGGCTTCATTCCTGCGACTCTCTATTTGCGCAAAAAGCGAGCAAGTCTACACCCAGGTGCGCACGCTCGAAAACAGGTCTTACAGACCCTTTACCCGTGAAAAGGTTGCAGGGCACGCCGCTGCGTACCCCACTTTTCAGCGTTTTGGCAGGGCCAGGCTCAGCAAGAATAGCACTGCCGCGCAGACCACGATCGATGGGCCGGCAGGGGTGTCCTTGAACCAGGACATGGCCAGGCCACTGCAAACGGCAGTCACGCCGAGCAGGCTGGCGCCCAGCGCCATCTGCTCGGGCGAGCGAGCGTGGCGCTGCGCCGCAGCGGCCGGAATGATCAACAGCGAAGTGATCAACAATACGCCGACAATCTTCATGGCCACCGCGATGACCACGGCAATCAGTAGCATCAACGCCATGCGCAGGGCGGCCACGGGCAAGCCTTCGACCATGGCCAGCTCTTCGTGCACGGTGATCGCCAGTAGCGGCCGCCACAATGCTGCCAGCAGCAGCAACACCAGCGCACTGCCGCCGAGGATCCAGCCCAGGTCACCAGGGCTGATAGCCAGCAGGTCACCGAACAGGTAGGCCATGAGGTCGATGCGCACGTCCTTCATGAAGCTCAGTACCACCAGGCCCAGCGACAGGGTGCTTGGCGCGAGGATACCGAGCAAGGTGTCCGAGGCCAGCGGCTGGCGCTGCTGCAGAGTGACTAGGAGTATGGCCAGCAGCAGACAGCCGACGGTGACCGCCAGCGCCGGGCTAACATCCAGCACGAAGCCGAGGGCCACGCCGAGCAAGGCGGCGTGGGACAGGGTATCGCCAAAATAGGCCATGCGCCGCCACACCACGAAGGAGCCCAGCGGGCCCGCTACCAGCGCCAGTGAAAGGCCCGCAAGCAAGGCGTAGAGAAGAAAATCAGCCATGCTTGCAGTGCTCTCCGTGAACATGGGGGCCAGGGGCAACCACCGAACCGTGCAGGTCGTGGCTGTGATCGTGGTGGTGGTGATAGATGGCCAGGCTCGGGGCGTTCTGGCCGAACAGCTCGACGAAGGCCGGGTCGTTGCTGACCTGCTCGGGGTGGCCCGAGCAACACACGTGGCGGTTGAGGCAGACCACCTGGTCGGTGGCGCTCATCACCAGATGCAGGTCGTGCGAAACCATCAGCACGCCACACCCGTGGCGGTCGCGCAGGCGGGTAATGAGGTTGTACAGCTCGGTCTGGCCGACCACGTCGACGCCCTGCACGGGCTCGTCCAGCACCAGCAGCTGCGGTTCGCGCAGCAGCGCCCGGGCCAGCAGCACGCGCTGCATCTCGCCACCGGATATGGTCTGGATCGGGCTGTCGATCACCTGCTCGGCGCCGACTTCCTGTAGTGCCGAGAGGGCTGCCGCGCGGTCTACACCGGGTACCAGACGGAGGAAGCGCAGCACCGAAAGCGGCAGCGTGGCATCTACCTGGATCTTCTGAGGCATGTAGCCGATGCGCAGCTTCGGTTTGCGCCACACCTTACCGCGGTGTGGCTTGAGCAAACCGAGCACGGCGCGCACCAGCGTGGTCTTGCCGGCGCCGTTGGGGCCGATCAGTGTCACGATTTGGCCGGGCGCTACCGACAGGTCGATGCTGTCGAGCACCGCCTCGCCGCCGAAGTTGACGCCGACCTGCTCGAGCCGGATCAGGGCGTCGCTCATGCCGCCCCCCGGCAGTTGCCGCACAGGCCGACGATTTCCACCGTCTGCGTCTCGACAGTGAAGCCCACGCCCTTGGCGCTGTTGACGATGGCGTCGCTGATGCTGTCCTGCTCAAGCTCGATGGCCACGTGGCACACGCGGCAGATCAGGAACTGGCCATGGTGGGCGTGTTCCGGGTGGCTGCAACCAATGAAGGCGTTGAGCGAGGCGATGCGGTGCACCAGGCCGTTTTCCAGGAGAAAGTCCAGGGCACGGTACACGGTAGGCGGCGCGGCGCGGCGGCCATCCTGCTCGCTGAGCACGGCGAGGATATCGTAGGCGCCCAGCGGCTTGTGGCTCTGCCAAACCAGTTCCAGCACGCGGCGGCGCAGTGCGGTAAGGCGCAGGCCTTGGCGCGCGCACAGGGTGTCGGCTTCGGCCAACGCGCTGTGCACGCAATGGGAGTGGTCGTGGGGACGGTGAGCCAGCGGCGTGATGGACATGGGCAGCGACGGTTCTGGATGGAGACGTTATTATGTTACCTGTTTCTGACGACTCGAGTATTCACCGTGTCCCGATTCCTAGTGCTTTTTGTCGCTTTCATCGCCTGCTCGGCCCAGGCCGATGTACGCGTGCTCACCAGTATCAAGCCTCTGCAGCAAATTGCTGCTGCCGTACAGGACGGCGTGGGCAGCCCTGACGTGCTGCTGCCTCCCGGTGCCTCGCCACACCACTATGCCCTGCGCCCGTCCGATGTGCGGCGGGTGGGTGATGCCGACCTGCTGTACTGGATCGGCCCCGACATGGAGAACTTCCTGCCGCGGGTGCTAGGCAGCCGCAGCAAGCCCACGGTCGCCGTGCAGTCGTTGCAGGGGCTGCAGTTGCGTCACTTCGCAGAGGACAGTCACTCCCACGAGGAAGACGACCACGACGAGCATGACCACGATCACCGCCCGGGTAGCCTGGACGCGCACCTGTGGCTGTCGTCGGCCAATGCGCGGGTCATCGCGGCGAAGATGGCGGCGGACCTGGCGGCGGCGGACCCGGCCAATGCGGCGCGCTACCAGAGCAACCTGAAGGCATTCAGCGAGCGTCTGGATGGACTGGATGCACGCATCAAGGCGCGTGTGGCGGGTATCGCCGACAAGCCCTACTTCGTCTTCCACGAGGCGTTCGACTACTTCGAGTCGGCCTATGGGCTGAAGCACACCGGTGTGTTCAGTGTGGCCTCGGAGGTGCAGCCGGGGGCGCAGCATGTAGCCGCCATGCGCAAGCGCCTGCAGGAAGTGGGCAAGACCTGTGTGTTCAGCGAGCCGCCGCTGCGGCCGCGGTTGGCGGAGACGCTGACGGCGGGGTTGCCGGTGCGGTTGGCCGAGCTGGATGCCCTGGGGGGTAGCGACCCGGTGGATGCCAAGGGGTACGAACGCTTGCTGGAGAAGCTGGGCAGTGACCTGGTGGGGTGCCTGGAGCAGTTGTGATGGCTGGGCTGGCCCTATCGCCGGCAAGCCGGCTCCCACAGGTACCCCACTGTCTGTAGGAGCCGGCTTGCCGGCGATGGGGCCTCTGCGGTCAGAGCGCGAACGGCAAGTGCAACGCCACTTGCTGACGCTGCGCCAAGCGCACCTCGAACTCGCTCGGGTCATGGATCATCACATCCATCCCGGCAAACGATTCGGCCGCGATCAAGCGCGACAGCCAGAAACGCACGCACCCGACCCGCAACATTTCCGGCCACAGCTCGGCCTCGGCTGCGGTGAATGGCCGCAGCGCCGCGTAGGCCGCCAGCAGCGCCTGGGCGCGTGGCACATCGATCGCACCGTGATCATCCAGGCACCAGTCGTTCACGGTGATGGCGATGTCATAGAGCATCGGCCCGGAGCAGGCATTGTAGAAGTCGATCACACCGGTCAGGTGAGTGCCTTCGAACATCACGTTGTCACGGAACAGGTCGGCATGCAGGTTGGCACGCGGCAAGGCCAGGATCTGCGTCTTGTGCGCGGTGATCTCGTCCAGTGCTGGCTGCAGCAGCGCCACCTGTTCGGCGGTGAGGCGTGGCATCAGCTCGGCGCCGGAGGCCAGCATCCAGTCCAGGCCACGGTCAGTCTTGCGTTCGATGACATGGTCACGGGTAGCCAAGTGAATGTGCGCCAGCAGTTCGCCGACCTGGGCGCAGTGCTGGGCGTTCGGCGCCTTGATGTGCTTGCCCGACAGCCGCGGCTGCAGCAGGGCAGGCTTGCCGCACAGCTCGCGCAGGCCGTTACCGTCGCGGTCACGCACGGCATAGGGCACCGGCATGTCGGCGGCGTGCAGGGTGTCGAGCAGCTCGATGAAGAACGGCATGTCTTCGCTAGGGCCGCGTTCGATCAGTGTCAGGACGAACTCCCCCTGTTCGAGGCTGACGAAGAAATTGCTGTTCTCGGTGCCGGCGGCAATGCCCTGGAAGTCGAGCAGACGGCCCAGCTCGTACGGCGCCAGAAAGGTTTCCAGCTCAGGCCGGGTCACGGGGGTGAAGACTGACATGATGAAAAAATGCCCATACGGGCACTTCCGCCGGGAAGTGCCGGGTTGATGTGAACGATACGCGTCAGATTACCACTCGAAGATCTTCCAGGACGGGATCAGCATGTCCGGCTGGTCGGAACGAATGAAATTGCCATCAGAGCCATCAGCGCGTACCAGAAAGTAAGGCTTGCCGTTTTTCGGCGTGATCTTGATCGCATACAGGAAGCCGTTCTGCCGGTATTCCTGGATGGTTTTATCGCCTTCCGTGCGAATGGTCACCTCGGGATCTGCCGAGGGGGCGTCTTCCGCCGCCAGGGTGACGACTGGCATGGTTGCCAACAGGCCGAGCAGTAACAGGCGATTGAGTGTACGCATGATAACCTTGTCCCTTTGTCGTCATTGATCCGGCTATTCTAGCTCCGGACCCGCCGAAAAGGTTGATTCTGCTCATGAGCCAAGCGCCCCTCGTCCTGGTGGACGGTTCCTCCTACCTCTACCGCGCTTTCCACGCACTGCCGCCGCTGACCACTTCCAAGGGCATGCCCACCGGCGCGGTCAAGGGTGTGCTGAACATGCTCAAGAGCCTGCGCAAACAGTACCCGGACAGCCCGTTTGCCGTGGTGTTCGACGCCAAGGGTGGCACCTTCCGCGATGCCATGTTCGCTGAATACAAGGCCAACCGCCCGAGCATGCCAGACGACTTGCGCGTTCAGGTCGAGCCGCTGCACGCCAGCGTCAAGGCACTGGGTTACCCGCTGCTGTGCGTCGAAGGTGTGGAGGCTGACGACGTGATCGGTACCCTGGCGCGCAGCAGCGCGGCCCTGGGCCGGCCGGTGATCATCTCGACCGGTGACAAGGACATGGCGCAGTTGGTGGACGGCCACATTACCCTGGTCAACACCATGACCGGCAGCGTGCTGGACGTGGCCGGCGTGCACGAGAAGTTCGGTGTCGGCCCGGAGCACATCATCGATTTCCTCGCCCTGATGGGCGACAAGGTCGACAACATACCCGGTGTACCTGGCGTTGGCGAGAAGACGGCCGTTGGCCTGTTGACTGGTATCGGCGGTGGTCTCAGCGACCTGTACGCCAACCTGGACAAGGTACCGGCCCTGGCCATCCGTGGCGCCAAGACCCTGCCCGCCAAGTTGGAAGAGCACCGCGACGCGGCGTTCCTGTCCTATGAGCTGGCGACCATCAAGGTCGATGTGCCGCTGGATGTCGAAGTGGACGCGCTGCTGTGCGGCGAGCCGGACCGCGAAGCCCTGCTGGCGTTGTACACCGAGATGGAATTCAAGAGCTGGATCGCTGACATCCAGCGCGAAGCGGCCAAGGCCGGCGATGACATCGCTCAGGTCGAGGAGCCTGCGGCCAAGGTAGAGCCGAAGTACGAGACCATCCTTGACCAGGCCCGCTTCGACGCTTGGGTCGAAAAACTGCGCCAGGCGCCGCTGTTCGCGTTCGATACCGAAACCACCAGCCTCGATGCGCAACAGGCCCAACTGGTCGGCCTGTCGTTCGCGGTCCAAGCGCATGAAGCAGCCTACGTTCCGCTGGCCCATGACTATGAAGGCGCACCTGTTCAACTGGACCGCGAGGCCGTATTGCTGGCCCTGAAGCCATTGCTGGAAGACCCGGCCAAGGCCAAGGTCGGGCAGAACGCCAAGTACGACATCAACATCCTGGCCAATGGCACGCCGGCCATCGAGATGCGTGGCGTCGCCTACGACACGATGCTCGAATCCTACGTGCTCAATTCCACCGCCACCCGCCACGACATGGACAGCCTGGCGCAGAAGTACCTCGACCACACCACCATTGCCTTCGAGGATATCGCTGGCAAGGGCGCCAAGCAGCTCACCTTCAACCAGATCGACCTGGATAAGGCCGGCCCCTATGCCGCCGAGGACGCCGACATCACCCTGCGCCTGCACCAGGCCCTGCAAGTGCGCCTGGCCAAGACCCCGAGCGTGCAGCCGGTACTGATGGACATCGAGATGCCGCTGGTGCCGGTACTGGCCAAGATCGAGCGCCAGGGTGCGCTGGTCGATGCCGCACTGCTGCAAGTGCAGAGCGGTGAGCTGGGGGTGAAGATGGCGGAGCTGGAACAGCGCGCTTATGCCCTGGCCGGTGAGGAATTCAACCTGGGTTCGCCCAAGCAGTTGGGCTCGATCCTCTACGACAAGCTGGGCATGCCGGTATTGAGCAAGACTGCCAAGGGCCAGCCATCCACTGCCGAAGCCGTGCTCGACGAGCTGGCCGAACAAGGCTACCCGCTGCCTGAGGTACTGATGCAGTACCGCAGCCTGAGCAAGCTCAAGAGCACCTACACCGACAAGCTGCCGGGGCAGATCAACCCGCGTACCGGGCGTATCCACACCTCGTACCAGCAGGCGGTGGCCGCCACCGGGCGCCTGTCGTCGAGCGACCCGAACTTGCAGAACATTCCGATCCGTACCGCCGAAGGCCGACGCATCCGCCAGGCCTTCGTTGCCAGCCCGGGCTACACGTTGCTGGCGGCGGACTATTCGCAGATCGAGCTGCGCATCATGGCGCACCTGGCCAAGGATGAAGGCCTGCTGCATGCCTTCCGCAATAACCTGGATGTGCACCGCGCCACTGCTGCCGAAGTCTTCGGCGTCGCCCTGGAGGCGGTCACCACCGACCAGCGTCGCAGTGCCAAGGCCATCAACTTCGGGCTGATCTACGGCATGAGCGCCTTCGGCCTGGCCAAGCAGATAGGCGTCGACCGCAAGCAGTCCCAGGATTACATCGACCGCTACTTCGCACGCTACCCGGGTGTACTGGCCTACATGGAGCGCACCCGCGCCCAGGCTGCCGAACAAGGATTCGTCGAAACCCTGTTCGGCCGTCGCCTGTACCTGCCAGACATCAACGCCAAGAACCCTGCGCTGCGCAAAGGTGCCGAGCGTACGGCGATCAACGCGCCGATGCAGGGGACCGCGGCCGACATCATCAAGCGGGCCATGGTCAACGTCGACAACTGGCTCAGCCAGAGCGGCCTGGATGCGCGTGTCATCCTCCAGGTGCACGATGAACTCGTGCTAGAGGTGCGTGAAGATCTGGTCGATCAGGTGAAAGATGAAATTCGCGGGCACATGAGCAGCGCCGCGCAACTGGATGTGCCGCTGCTGGTCGAAGTAGGTATTGGCGCAAATTGGGACGAAGCTCACTGATTGAGCTTGGAAAGCTGTGTAGGATCTGCGGCGAGATGACGCGGATCCTGGCATGGCTCGATGCCATTAGTTCGGGAGTTTCATGAAACTATCGCAAATAGTTTTCAGGGCTTCGGAACTAAAGTGGTGAAGCGGGACTCAGAGTAACTGAATGGCTGGTGAAGCCTTTCGATGCTCCTATGTTGTGTTAAGTGTTGGCAGATACCCGGACCCCGCCCTAGCGGTCCGGACTTGAACCCCGAACTTCCCCCTCCCCATACGAAGTCCGGGGTTTTTTTTGCCTGGAATTCATGGGCTGGTGCTCATGGCCCAATCGCCGGCAAGCCGGCTCCCACAGGGTCAGATTGCGCACCCGTGGGAGCCAACTTGCTTCAGGCCACCGGCTTGTCTTCCAGCTCCATCCAGTCGGCCAGTACCTTGTAGGCCTCTTCCAACCCCAGCCGCTTGGGTGCAGAGAACAACTGGATGGTCACGCCATCACCCCAGCCCTTGCGAATTTCCGACTGCACCTTGAGCAGGGTGTTCTTGCCCGCGCCGTGGGTCAGCTTGTCGGCCTTGGTCAACAGGATGTGCATCGGCATGCCGCTGGCCTTGGCCCAGTCGAGCATCATCTTGTCGAAGTCGGTCATCGGATGGCGCACGTCCATCATGAGGATTACACCGCGCAGGCACTCGCGGCTGCCCAGGTAGGCTTCCAGGTGACGCTGCCAGTGCTGCTTGAGCGGAATCGGGACTTTTGCATATCCGTAGCCCGGCAGGTCGACCAAACGCCGTTCATCGTCCAGACTGAAGAAATTCAACAGCTGGGTGCGCCCTGGAGTTTTCGAAGTACGCGCCAGGCTGGCATGAGTCAGGGTATTGAGGGCGCTGGATTTGCCGGCGTTGGAACGGCCGGCGAAAGCCACCTCGTAACCCTGGTCGTCTGGGCATTGTTCGACCTTGGCTGCGCTGAGGGCGAATTTGGCTTTCTGGCAGAGGCCGAGGATGGGGTTCTTGACTTGCATGGGATATCCGATGTGGGTGTTGCCAAAGCCTAGGCCGGCAAGCGGTGTCGTTTCCGTTTGGATGGCGGAAGTATATAATGCCCCAGTTTTTGTGTGCTCATTCTCCCAGCGAAGGAGAACGGGCATGGGGTGTCGAACAATAGCTCGCGCATCAGAACGCAGCGCGTCCCCCAACCCTGTCAGGTCGTTCCGCATGGCGAAATGGCTGCTTGCTGTCGGTATGTTCCTGCCGTTTTTCAGCGCACAGGCTACACAGGATCCCGAGGCGTTGTACAACCGCACATGTGCGGCCTGTCACGCCGGGCAGTTGCCACAGGCACCCAAACGGGGTGACCGGGCAGCGTGGGAGCCAAGGCTGGCGAAAGGCATGGAGGTACTCCAGACGCATGTTACCCAGGGTTTCAAGGCTATGCCGCCGCGTGGATTGTGCATGGACTGCAGTGCCGAGGACTACCGTTTGGTCATCCTTTGGATGAGCGGCAGTCCCGATACATAACATTTCACCCTTAGCCGTGTTGGATTAGCTGATGAACAAACTAGTCGTGAGTCTGCTGTTGACCATGGGTGTCGCCGGTGCAGCCACTGCTGCTGACCCCATCAAAGGCGATGCCGCCGCCGGCCAGGCCAAAACGGCCGTTTGTGGGGCCTGCCACAACCCCGACGGCAACAGCCTGGCGCCGAACTTCCCGAAACTGGCCGGCCAGGGCCAGCGCTACCTGGAGAAACAGCTGCACGACATCAAGTCGGGCAAGCGAACCGTGCTGGAAATGACCGGCATGCTGGCCAATTTCAGCGACCAGGACCTGGCCGACATTGCCGCCTACTTCTCCAGCCAGAAAGGCAGCGTGGGGGCCGCCGATCCCAAACTGGTCGAGCGAGGCCGCGCGCTATTCAACGGCGGTGACCTGTCCAAGGGCATGCCGGCCTGCATCGGTTGCCATTCGCCCAACGGCGCAGGGATCGCCCTTGCCGGCTTCCCGCACCTGGGCGGCCAGCATTCGCAGTACGTGGCCAAGCAGCTCACCGACTTCCGGGAAGGCGACCGCACCAACGATGGCGATGCGGCCATCATGCGCAGCATCTCCAGCAAGCTGAGCAACCATGACATTCAGGCGCTGTCGAGCTACATCCAGGGCCTGCATTAACATTCGGTTAATGCATCGTCGGTAATGATGAAAGGGCGGCGCGGACCGCCCTTTTTTCTGTCCGCAGCCGGTACACTACAGAACTCGGGCCCTTCCCGACCTGTCTGAAACACAGGTCGCGTCGAGGCGACCAATGACTGCTCAGGAGTAAAGCATGCGTAAACTGATTCTCAGCGCTGCGCTGGTCGCTGCCAGCGTATTCGGTATGACTGCCGCCCAGGCCGCGGAGCCTGCCACTGCCGGCAAGGAATACATCGAGCTGAGCAACCCTGTTGCGGTATCCAAACCCGGCAAGATCGAAGTGGTCGAGCTGTTCTGGTACGGCTGCCCTCACTGCTACCATTTCGAGCCGACCATCAACCCATGGGTGGATAAACTGCCTGAGGACGTCAACTTCAAACGCGTACCCGCCATGTTCGGCGGCCCGTGGGATGCCCACGGCCAGATGTTCCTGACCCTCGAAGCCATGGGCGTTGAGCACAGCGTTCACGCAGCCGTCTTCGATGCCATCCAGAACCAGCACAAGCGCTTGATCAAACCTGACGAAATGGCCGATTTCCTCGCCACCCAAGGCGTCGACAAGGACAAGTTCCTCGCTACCTTCAATTCGTTCGCCATCAAAGGCCAGGTCATCCAGGCCAAGGAACTGGCCAAAAAGTATGAAGTCACCGGCGTACCGAGCATGGTGGTCAACGGCAAGTACCGCTTCGACCTGGGCACCGCCGGTGGCCCGGACGGCGTGCTGAACGTAGCCGACCAACTGATCGCCAAGGAGCGCGCCGCTAAGTAAGCGGCGAACCCCATGCGCCGTTTCCGATCCGCGCGTGGCATTGGCCTGCACCAGCCGCAGGTCAACGAGCATCACCTGCAGGCCCCTGGCCTGCCTGAGGATGGTCGCCTGCGGCTGCTCAGCTTCAATATCCAGGTCGGCATCAGCACCGAGCGCTACCGCCATTACCTGACCCGCAGCTGGCAGCACCTGCTGCCGCACATTGGGCGCGCAGGCAACCTGCAGAAGATTGGCGACCTGCTCAGCGACTTCGACCTGGTAGCCCTGCAGGAAGCCGATGGCGGCAGCCTGCGTTCTGGCTACGTCAACCAGGTGGAACACCTCGCCCACCTGGGCGCATTCCCCTACTGGTACCAGCAGCTCAACCGCAACCTGGGGCGCTTCGCCCAGCACAGCAACGGTGTGCTCAGCCGCCTCAAGCCACAACTTCTCGAGGATCACCCCCTGCCCGGCCCCGCCGGCCGCGGTGCGATCCTGGTACGTTTCGGCGAAGGTGAAGACGCGCTGATCGTGGTCATGATGCACCTGGCATTGGGTGCCAAGACCCGTGCCCGGCAACTGGCCTATATCCGTGAGCTGATCGGTGGGTACCGCCATCAGGTGCTCATGGGCGACATGAACACCCATGCGACCGACCTGCTTGACCACTCCCCCCTGCGCGACCTGGGCCTGATCGCCCCTCAGGTCGAAGCGACGTTCCCCAGCTGGCGCCCCCAGCGCTGCCTGGACCATATCTTGCTCAGCTCGAGCCTGACCCTGGAGCGGGTCGAGGTGCTGGCGCAGCCGATTTCCGACCACCTTCCGGTCGCTGTAGAGATCCGATTGCCTGATGCACTGACTGTGGATACGCTGCCGGTCTTGCGCTAGATCAGCTAACGCCTCTTGCACCCTCAAGTGTTCGAGGTGCGCGCCGACAGCGTTTACTCACGTCCCACAGATGCATCACCCGTCGCGGATCCAGGCATGACCGAAGAAGCCGAGCGCTGGAAAGAAAAGTACCTGAAAAGCATCGAGCAGCAGGAAAAGCTCGAGCGTCGCTGGGCAGCGCGCCTCGACTTGCTGCGTCGAGGCCTGGTGCGCAGTTCCCTTGCCGCAGAAGGCAGCGACAAGGTCGTCGACCAATGCATGAAGGAAATGCGCGAGGTCATCCGGACCGACAACATGGACGCCGGCCTCGCCGGGCTGATCCCGCGCCTGGAAAAGGCTGTGCTCGACTCCGAGCAGCGCCGCGAAACGCGCATGAACCAGGTCAGCGATGCACTGACCGCGCTGGTGACCCAGCTACAAGGCCTGCCGCTGCCCGGTGAGGTTTCCCGCCCGCTGAAGAAGCTGGCAAAGAAACTCGATAGCGGTGTCAGCCAGTCGCGCGAACTGCCCCCGTTGCTGGGTGAGCTCAGCGGGCTGCAGGGGCGTGCACTGTCATCGCTGGGCAAAGCGGATGAACATGCCAGGCCAGGTCTGCTGCAACGCTTGTTCGGTAACCGTGAGGGCGAGCCTCAGGAACCGAGCGATTCCGATCCTGCGCCTATCACCGTCGACGCAGAGGTTGAAACAGCGCAGAAGCCCTTGCCGGACGGCCCTGTTCTGGTGGACCTGCCGCCCCGAGATGTCGATGAGTTAAGCCCGCTTGCTGGTCCTGCGTCGGATGAAACTGCCCTGCCTGCGCCCGAGCCGGCGGTTGTGGAGCCACCCGCGAAAGCCGAGCCTGAGCCAGAGGTACAGGCGCCTGGCTCGGAAGCGGAGCCAATCGCACTATCGCCAACGCTGCCTGAGGCCCCGACAGCCGAAACTCAAGCGTTGGCGAACCTTGAGGAAGCCTTTGGCGAAGACGGCCCCTATTCCCTCCCGGACGCCGTCGAGCCGCCCTACAGCCAAGTTGCGGCGCACATTGAGCAGACACTGATCGGCCTGCTTGATGACCTCAGCCTGCCCGAGCGCCACAAGGCGCAGGCAATGGCGATGCGCGAGCGGGTGGCGCGCGGGCTGAACTGGTACGAACTGATACCGGTGCTCGATGACCTGGCTGTGCTCATGCTTGCCATCACCGACAGTGGCCAGCACGAGTTCGAAACCTACTTACAGCAGCTCAATGAACGTCTGGAAAGCTTCCAGAGCCATCTGCACGAGGCCAGTGCCGGCCATGCCGACAACAGTTCCGCCGCCCGCGAGTTGGACAGCCAGTTGCGCGAGCAGGTGGACGGCCTGCAGAGCAGCGTGCAGGGCGCGGTCGATGTGGACAGCCTCAAGCACATTCTGGAAAACCGCCTGGAAGGCCTGTTGGTCACGATGGACGACCACCAGCAGGAGCGCGACCGCCGCGAACAGGAGCTGGCCGGGCGTCTGCAAGGCCTGGCTGAACGTGTCGCGAGCATGGAGCAAGAAGCTTTGGGCTATCGCGAGCATCTGGAAGAACAGCGGCAGAAAGCCCTGATCGACCCGCTGACCGGCCTGCCCAATCGCGCCGCCTGGAGCGAGCAGGTCGAGCGCGAGATGCTCGACTGGCAGGAACATGGCGGCCACCTGGCGATGGCGATTCTCGACCTGGACCACTTCAAGCGCATCAACGATGGATATGGCCACCTGGCCGGCGACAAGGTGCTGAAGATTGTCGCCGACCAGCTGCGCAAACGCCTGCGGGCGCGGGATTTCATCGCTCGTTTCGGCGGTGAAGAGTTCGTCGTGTTGCTGCCGCAGACCTCACCTGCGGCCGCAGCCCAGGTTGCCGAAGGACTGCGCGCCGCGATCGAGGCCTGCCCGTTCCACTTCAAAGGCGAGCGCGTGGTCATCACCACGTCAATCGGCCTGAGCACATTCCGCGCTGGCGAGCGCGGCGATCAGGTGCTCAAGCGTGCCGACGCGGCGCTCTACCGGGCCAAGGACCAGGGCCGTAACCGGGTGGAACAAAGCTGATCGGGTGGGCCGGCTGCGCATAAGTTATGCTATTGCGTTACTGGCTCATCACCTTGGCTTCCCCCCAATGAAAGCGCTGTTTTCCGCATTGTTGCTGATCGTTCTAGCCGGCTGTTCAACAGGCCTGCGGATCGATCGCAGCCATCCCTCGGCCAACCAGGATGAACGTATCCAGTTCGTTGTCCTGCATTACACCAACGCTTCGCTTGAGCGATCGCTGGCGCTGCTTACCCACGGTGAAGTCAGCGCCCATTACCTGATTGGCGACGGCCCTGCCACGGTCTATCAACTGGTCGACGAAAACCGCCGTGCCTGGCATGCCGGTGACAGCCAGTGGCAGGGCCGCACGTGGCTGAACTCTAGCTCCATCGGCATCGAGATCGTCAACCCTGGGTTCGACGATACCCCCAATGGCCGTGTGTGGTACCCCTACACCGAGGCGCAGATCCAGTCGCTGATCGCCTTGCTCAAGGACATCGTCAAGCGCAACCACATCGAGCCCCGGCATATTATCGGCCACAGTGACATCGCACCGTTGCGCAAGCTCGATCCAGGGCCATTGTTCCCGTGGAAGCGCCTGGCCGAAGCCGGGCTTGGTGTGTGGCCTGAAGCCAACGCCGTTGCCCGGCAGCAGGCCTATTTCAGCGCCAACCCGCCGAGCATCGGCTGGTATCAGCAGGAGCTGGCACGCTTTGGCTACGCTATAGAACAGACGGGGCAGCTCGATGTTGCCACGCGCCATGTCATCGCGGCCTTCCAGATGCGGTTCCGCCCACAGCGCTTCGATGGCACGCCTGATGCCCAGACCGCGGCGATCTTGCACGTGCTCAACCGCACGCGCTAAGTCCTCCGCCCAACGGCCAGGCCAATCCTCAATCCAGTTGCTATACCTTGTATATCAACTGGATGCTGCCCATGTCGGCCCTAATAACTGCACTGCGCCAATTTTTTTACCGACCCTGGATGCTGGCCACCTTGGCAGCCGTGGCCAGCGCCGCAGTCTTGCTCACCGCCAGCATTGGCATTGCCCTGCAACAAATGAAGGAAAGTGAGAGCGCGCAGATGAACGCCCAGGGCGAGCGCTTTCTCGACCGTCTGGAGCAAGTGTTCGGCCAGCTGCGGGAGGGCGTCGATGATCTGCAGGCTCAGCCGCTGCGAGGTTGCAGCCCGGCGATGCTGGCATTGTTGCAACAGGTGGGGCTGGGCTCTCGGTTCATCTACGAGGCGGCCTACGTCGACACCAATGTCGCCTGTTCCAATCGCGGCGGCGCCAGGGCCTTTGTCCCCACCCGTGCACCCGATATTCAGGGCCCGACCTACAGCTACTGGCTCAACACCACCACCGAACCCAATGAAAACCTCGCCGCGCTGATGCTCGCACGCGGCAATTTCCTGGTTTCCACCTCGCGCGGGCACCTTACCGATGTGGTCGACTTGCCCCCGGGTGGCAGCCTGCTGGTCGTGCTCGACAATGGCACGCGGGCGATTCCTGTGCTGGGCCCGCCCCAAGTCTGGCCACCGGCCAATAGTTGGCCACCTGCAAGCAACAATTCGCTGTTTGAACTGCACGATCGGCTTGTCTATCGCATGCAGACTAAGTCACCGGACTACCAGCTCGTGCTGATCGCACCGCGGGCAAGCCTTCCGCTGAAGATGAACGGCATGCTCTGGCTGCTGTTCCCCGGCAGCGTGCTGGCGGCGTGCTGCATTGGCTGGCTGGTGCTGCAACTGATCCTGCAGCGCCGCTCGATGAGTTCGGAGCTGCAGAATGCGTTGCGCCGTGGCGAGTTGCAGGTGCTTTATCAGCCGATCATCGAACTCGACAGCCGGCGTTGCGTGGGCGCCGAGGCGCTGGTGCGCTGGCGACGCCCCGATGGCACGCTGACCAGCCCCGACCTGTTCATTCCGCTGGCCGAGAATACTGGCCAGATAAGGCAGATCACCGACTTTGTCCTGCAACGCGTTCTGGAGCAGCTAGGCCAGTTATTGCGCTCGCACCGCAACCTGTACATCTCGGTGAACCTGGCCGCCTGCGATGTGATGGCGCCGCGCATCGGCCGGGTAGCCGCACGTTTGCTGGCGCTGCACCGGGTCGCAGCTAGCCAGATTGCCTTCGAGGTGACCGAGCGCGGGCTGATCGATGTGGTGGTGGCCCGTGACAATCTGCAAGCGCTGCGCGCCGTGGGGCACCAAGTCTTGATCGATGACTTCGGTACCGGCTATTGCAGCTTGGCCTACCTGCAGACCTTGCCGGTGGATTGCCTGAAGATCGACAAGGCCTTCATCGATGCCCTGGGGCATGATGCTGCCAGCAGCGGGGTCGCACCGCACATCATTCGCATGGCTCATGACCTGCACCTGCGGGTGATTGCCGAAGGTATCGAGTGCGAGGCCCAGGCGGTGCTGCTCAATAGCGAGGGGGTCAATTACGGGCAGGGATGGTTGTTCGCTCACCCGCTCAATGCCCGACAATTCGCCGAGCTGGTGACGCGCGGGCGGCAGGTCAGGCGCCAGCGCATCGATGACGAGCCTTGAGCAGGCGGCTCAGACCGGCAATGCCATGTAGAACTGTGTTCCCTGCCCCGGCCGCGAGAATACGCCCATGCGCCCACCGTGCAGCTGCACGATTTCCTTGCACAGCGCCAACCCCAGCCCTGCACCGCCCTTCTTGCGCCCAACCTGTACGAATGGTTCGAAGATCCGCCCCTGTTGCCCATAGGCAATGCCTTCGCCGTTGTCCTCGACGCTGATGATCACCCGCTCTGCATGTCGCCGTGCATGCAGGCGTATGCACCCGCCGCTGGCGGTATGGCGAATGGCGTTATGCAGCAAGTTGTCGAGTACCCGGTCGAGCTGGGCGATATCAGCCTGAATCCGCGGCAACGGCAGGTCCAGCTCCTTGAACAGTTCGATCTGCTTGGCTGCGGCCGGCTCGCTGAAGCGCGACTGGGCACGCTCCAGCAACTCGTCGATGGCGCAGGGCGCGAGGTCGAGTTTCTGCAGCCCACTTTGGTAGCGCGAGAAGTTGAGCAGGTCGTTGATCAATTGTGTCAGACGCTGCATTTCCTCGCCGATGGTGTCCAGCAGATCGCTCTCGCGTGCCTCCGGAGGGAATTTGATGCGCTCGCGCAGCAGGCCGAAGGCCATGTGCATGCCGGTGACCGGTGTGCGCAGCTCGTGGGAGGCGCGCAGCACGAACTCGCTGCGCACGCGTTCGAAGGCGCGTTGTTCCGTGACATCGTGCAACACCATCACTGCGCCCAGGATCGGCCCTTGCGGGTGGCTGACCGGGGTCAGGCTGTAGGTCAGCAGGCGCGATTCTTCATCGACGTCGATGCTTAAGTCGTCTGGCGGGCGATCCAGGCTGCCGCCGCGCAGCACCTGGCGCAGTTGCTGCTCCAGCTCCGGGCGCTGCAGGGCTTCGGCCAGGCCGGTGCCGACACGGCTGTCGCTCCAGCCCAGCTGGCGCTGGGCAACCGGGTTGAGGTGCTCGAGGCACCCTTGGCGATCGATGATGAGCAAACCGTCGTCGATGCTGTCGAGCACCGCTTGCAGGCGCTGCTGGCCGGCCAATAGCTCATCGACATTGGTTGCCTGGTGCTTGCGCAAGGCGTCGGCCATCAAGCCGAAGCGGCGGGTCAGCTGGTTGAGCTCGATGGCCTGGGTCACGGGCAAGGTGACGTCGAAGTTGCCTTGGCCAAGCTGGTCGGCCGCTTTGGCCAAGGCCTCGATCGGTTGGCCGAAGCGACGGGCGATGTTGTGCGCAGTAATGAAACCAAGCACCAGGACGACCAGGCCCATCAGGGCGAGCACGCCACTGACCAGCATCGCTCGGTCACGTGTGACTTCCTCGCTGCGGGTGATCTGGTCCAGGGCTTGCTTGTGCGAGTCGATCAGGTCGATGCGGACCTGGTTGAAGGCGGCGCCCAGTGGTTGGTCGACGCCCATGCTGCGTGCCGGTGCCGGGCTGTCGTGATAGGCCTGGAGGAAGGCTTGGTAGTTGCTGCTGGCCTTGCTGAAGCCCGTGCGCTCGCCACCCTGCTCCAGCCCATGGTGAAGCAGGCTCTGGAAGCTCTGTTGCAACGCCTGGAGGCTTTCCGGGGCGGTATCCTGGTCGAGGATCAGTGTCAGCTGCTCTCCCAGATTCTGCCGCAACTTCAGACCCGTCTCGAGGGCTTGGGTGGTTTCGTGCACCGATTGCTGCTGCACGGTGGCCATCTGCAGCACACTCACCAGGCCCAGCATCAATCCTAGCAAGGCCACCGTGACCAGCGCCGAAATACTAAGGAAAAGCCGCGTACGCAGCTTCATCTGCCATCTCATAAGTTGTACTGCTTGCGTTTGCGGTAGAGCGTCGAGGCATCGATGCCCAAGGTCTTGGCCGCCTGGTCGAGGGTGTCGCTGGCCGCGAGCACTGCGCCGATGTGGGCGCGTTCGAGCTCATCCAGGCTCAATGCTGCGCCAACCCGAGGCGCATTGCTGGCGGGCTGCTCGCCCATGCCAAGGTGGCTGATCTCCACCCGTTCCTGCGGGCAGATGATGCTGGCCCGTTCGATCACGTTGCGCAGTTCGCGGATGTTGCCCGGCCAGCGGTAGTTGAGCAGCGCGGCGCGAGCCTCGTCGCTGAAGCCTCGGGCCGGTCGGGAATATTCTTTGACGAAGCGGGCCAGGAAGCGGTCGGCCAGGGTAAGGATGTCATCGCTGCGTTCGCGCAGTGGCGGCAGGTGCAGGGTGATGACATTGAGGCGATACAGCAAGTCTTCACGGAAGCGACTTTCGCGCACCATTTCCTCAAGGTTGAGGTTGGTTGCCGCGAGAATGCGCACATCGGCGCGGCGGGTCACCGGGTCACCTACCCGCTCGTACTCCTTGTCTTGAATGAAGCGCAGCAGCTTCGGCTGCAACGCGAGGGGAAAATCGCCGATTTCGTCCAGAAACAGTGTGCCACCGTCGGCCTGGCTGACCCGCCCGAGCGTGCTCTCGCTGGCACCGGTAAAGGCGCCGCGAGTATGGCCGAACAATTCGCTTTCCATCAGCTCGGCATTGAGCGACGGACAGTTGATGGTCACACAGGCCTTGCGCGCCCGTTTGCTCCAGCCGTGGATGGCCCGGGCCAGTTCGCCCTTGCCCGTGCCCGACTCGCCGAGGATAAGAATGTTGGCGTCGGTGGTCGCCACTTGGCGTGCGGTTTCCAGCACCGCCATCATCGCGGGGCTGTGCGAATCGAGGCCATCCTTGGGTTTGCGCACTTCACCCTCAAGGGCTTCCAGGCGTGCAGACAGCTGCCGGACCTCCAACTGCTTGGACGTCGCCAGCCGCAGTTGGTCAGGGCTGCAAGGCTTGACCAGGTAATCGGCGGCGCCCGCCTGTATGGCATCGACTGCGGTGTCGATCGCCGAATGCGCGGTGACGATCACCACGCGCATCCAGGGCGCCTGGATACGCATCTGCGCCAGTACATCCAAGCCGTTGTCTTCGCCCAGGCGAAGGTCGAGGAAGCACAGGTCGAAGACTTGGCGCTGCAACAGGGCTTCGGCCTGCGCGGCACTGTTGGCGGTGGCCACGCTGTAGCCTTCGTCTTCAAGGCAGTAGCGGAAGGTGCGCAGGATCGCGGACTCATCGTCCACCAGCAGAATGCGGCCTTGGTTGTCCTGGGCGGATTCCATTTTCCTGAGCTCCTTAGGGTCGGTCTTCAATTAGTGTGGGGAAAATCGGGCAAGTTGCATGGTCAATTCTGAAGGATTCTGTCCTTTGCATGCTAGCCAATGGCCAAACACCGCTGTAAGCCACGATATCTCGATGATTTTCTTAGAGCTTGGCGATGGCACATTGGTTGCGACGATTTATGGATTTTGCCCACAAAAAGGAGTGCAGCCATGCCTTTTTCCATTCGAATGACCGCGTTGACGGTCAGCCTCCTGTCCATTTGCACCTCGGCCATGGCCGACCCGATCAAGGACGCCCGCCTTGAAGGCGCTTTGCAAACGGCGCTTTCGCTGAATCAGATGCTCAACCCGTTTCGAATCGATGTCGAAGTCGAAGGGCCGAATGTGCGCCTGTCCGGCGAAGTGGAGAATGAGGTCGAGCGCCAGTTGGCAGAGCAGGTAGCACTCGCCACCCGTGGCATCGAGCAGGTCGACAACCAGCTACGGGTCAATGCCCAGCTGGTCGAGCGCCCTCTGGAGTTGCGTGCTTATGCCCAGCGCTTGAGCGATGCCACCCTGGCGGCCGTGATCCGCGCGCGGCTACTGTGGAGCCGGATCACCGAAAAGGCCGCTATCGAGGTGCAAAGCAGCGATGGCGTGGTAACCCTGCGTGGCAAGGTCGACAACGCCGAAGCCAAGGAGCTTGCAGGGGTTATAGCGCGTACCACCGACGGCGTGCACCTGGTCAACAACCTGGTCAGCCTGGACACAGTGGCCATGGCCAAGGCCCGGGAAACCCCAGTCGATGCACCCACGGGGCCGCAGCCCAGTGATGGTTGGGTAGTCGACAAGATTCAGAACAGCTTCCGCTTCAGCCGCAATCTGGATGGGTTGAACATAAAAGTGGCCAGTGATGAAGGCATGGTCAGGCTTTCCGGCGAGGTGGTCAGCAGCGAGCAGAAAACCATTGCTGTGGAAATTGCCCGGCAGATCATCGGCGTGAGGGGCGTTGATGCCGACCTGCTGAAAGTGGCTACAAAGGTCGAGGGTTGAATCGTGCAATTCGCACGACCTCAAGTGGGCCATCGTGCAGGATACGTCCTTAGATGCTACGTGATATTTATATAAGCTATTGATTTATAAGGATTTTATTTTGAAGAAACGGCTGGCACGCAGGCTGCAATTACCTGTTCAGGTTTGAATAGAAAAATTACAGCAGGAGAACCGGCATGAACCGCCAAATCGTCAACCGCTCGCAAAATGTCGCACTCCCCCTGCGCCAGATCCTGTTGCTGGGGATGGCGATGCTGCTGACGTTGGCTGCCGGCCTCTTTTACTACAGCGTGCAGACCGCCCGACTGGCTGACCAGGTCGCCGCGCAAACTGCGTTGCTGACGCACATTCAGTCAACGCGTGCCAATACCTTGGTTAAGGCAGCCCAACCGCTGCCGACTGCCAATACCTCGCCGGCCACTGTGGAAAATGTCGTGCCTCAAGAACGCTGGGTGTTCTGACAGGCAGGCCGGAACGTTTTCAAAAAAGAAAGGAGACGCATCATGCTTAGCTGGGCTATCACTTTCCTCATCATCGCCATTGTCGCTGCCGTACTTGGCTTCGGTGGTATCGCTGGCGCCGCCACGGGTATCGCGAAGATTCTCTTCATTGTCTTCCTGGTCCTGTTCGTAGCCTCCTTCTTCTTTGGACGCAATCGAGGTTGAAGATGAGCAGGAAGCTTTGCACGGCCCTGGCTACCGCCCTGCTGTTGGGGGGTAGCGTGGGGGCCATGGCGGCCAATGACGGCCAGGTCCGAGTCGACCAGTTGCTCGGTTCGGACCCCGAATACCGGGAAACCTGGCAGGACGCGATCAAAGGCGAGGAACGCCTGCCCGACTGGGTGATCAATCTCACGGGCAGTGCCCAGGAGCAGATGTCGGCGGTGACGGAAGACGGCGACAAGTACCTCGTGGGCCCGTTATGCGAGTCCCAGGACAACTGCACCTACAAGCGCCTGATCGTGGCGTTCAGTTGGGACAAGGATGATGCCTACGGCATGCTCGTAGAGGTGCCCGAAGGCCTGCCCAGTGACAAGTCGCCGACCCGTCACGCTCAGTACCGGTGGCTGGGCAAGCCGGACGACGGCATGAAGGCTATGTTGCAGGAGCAACTCAAGCGCGATCCGAAGTGGTATTGAGCATAACGGACCAGCGGTCGCGCGCTGTCATTTAATAGAAGCGGAACCTTTCTATCTTTCTTGCTTCTATGATGCGCCGCCCCGAGGAGGGGCGACACATGACCAAGGGGTCGGGCTGTTCTGATTGTTGCAGGATCGGAGTGGCCTAGGGGTACAGGGAGTGCCTCCAGCATTGGGCCGGGTCAGGAAAAGGCAGAATCGGAAGCTTCAGGTCAGGGTGTGATTTATCCCACACTATTCAGGCCTGGCTTCCGAGGCGCCATCCTCTCTTTTATGTCTTCCTTTCAGGAATTCTCTGTCAGGACACATTTTGTCTTGACCGTACATCCATTTTTTTTCGTTCAATCGAGCGGTCGCGCAAGCGGCATTTCCGCCATTCGGATTGTCGAACAAGCCATCTCTGCCAGCCATTACGCCCTGCCATATATGCCGAAAAATGGCGGTTTGGCCTTGTTCGGGATTCCGAACGTTATAAATCAATAACTTGCGAGTGCCTCATTTTGACGCAGATCAGTATGCGCAATCGGTATGGGGTATACGCTTCCGGCATTAGATTTCATCCTTTCCCATCGCAATAGTTGCCGCCTTTTCGCTGGCCCGAGCGCTCAGTCGCTCGCTCGCGGTATCCCTACATGGGGTCTCCGGACGGAAGCTGCAAGCTGCCCGTGACGTTGCCAACGGCTCTGTTACGCGCTTTTCCGGTCGGTGCCCGTGACCACTAGAACAAAGGGTAAAGACATGAAGAAGGCAAAACTGAGCCTCGCCTGGCAGATCGTCATTGGTCTGGTCCTGGGCGTTGCAATCGGCGCGCTGCTGAACCACTTCAGTGCGGAAAAGGCATGGTGGATCAGTAACGTCCTCCAGCCTGCCGGTGACATCTTCATTCGCCTGATCAAGATGATCGTCGTCCCGATCGTGATTTCGTCGCTGATCGTGGGCATCGCCGGGGTTGGCGACGCGAAGAAACTGGGCAGCATCGGCCTGAAGACCATCATCTACTTCGAGGTGGTGACCACCATCGCCATCGTCGTCGGCCTGGTGTTGGCCAACCTGTTCCACCCGGGCGCCGGCATCGACATGAGCACCCTGGGTACGGTCGACATCTCCAAGTATCAGGCCACTGCGGCCGAGGTGCAGCATGAGCATGCCTTCATCGAGACCCTGCTCAACCTGATCCCGTCGAACATCTTCGCGGCGCTGATGCGTGGCGAAATGCTGCCGATCATCTTCTTCTCGGTGTTGTTCGGCCTGGGCCTTTCCAGCCTGCAGGCAGACTTGCGCGAGCCGCTGGTGCGTACCTTCCAGGGCGTGTCGGAGACCATGTTCAAGGTCACCCACATGATCATGAACTACGCCCCGATCGGCGTCTTCGCCCTGATTGCCGTGACCGTGGCCAACTTCGGCTTCAGTTCGCTGCTGCCGTTGGCCAAGCTGGTACTGCTGGTGTACTTCGCCATCGCCTTCTTCGCCTTCATGGTGCTGGGCCTGGTGGCGCGCCTGTTCGGCTTCTCGGTAATCAAGATCATGCGCATCATGAAAGATGAGCTGATCCTCGCCTACTCCACCTCCAGCTCCGAGACCGTGCTGCCTCGCGTGATCGAGAAGATGGAGAAGTACGGTGCGCCGAAGTCGATCTGTTCGTTCGTGGTACCGACCGGCTACTCGTTCAACCTCGACGGTTCGACCCTGTACCAGAGCATCGCGGCCATCTTCATCGCTCAGCTGTACGGCATCGACCTGTCCTGGAGCCAGCAGCTGCTGCTGGTGCTGACCCTGATGGTCACTTCCAAAGGTATCGCTGGCGTGCCTGGCGTGTCCTTCGTGGTCCTGCTGGCCACCCTGGGCAGCGTCGGTATCCCGCTGGAAGGCCTGGCCTTCATCGCCGGTGTCGACCGCATCATGGACATGGCGCGTACCGCCCTGAACGTGATCGGCAATGCCCTGGCGGCCCTGGTGATCGCCCGTTGGGAAGGCATGTACGACGCTGCCAAGGGCGAGCAGTACTATGCCTCGCTGATGGCGGACAAGAAGGAAGCTGCAGTGGTTGGCGAAGTAGCCAAGCGCTGAGCCTGATGCGTTGAACAGAAGACCCCGACTTGTCGGGGTTTTTTGTTGTCTGCAGGGGCCTCATCGCCGGCAAGCCGGCTCCCACAGGTACTGCACTGAACCTGAGACCGGTGCCATACCTTGTGGGAGCCGGCTTGCCGGCGATGAGGCCGGTACAGGCTAAACCAGTTATCATTCAGGCATTTTTCAGGGGGGAACACACGGATGCTCAACGGCCTTTGGCTCGGCTTTTTCCTGGTGGCGGCCGTCTCCGCCCTGGCCCAATGGCTGGTCGGCGGTAACGCCGGTATCTTCGCCGCGATGGTCGAGAGCATCTTCGCCATGGCCAAGCTGTCGGTGGAGGTCATGGTCCTGCTGTTCGGCACCCTGACCCTGTGGCTGGGTTTTCTCAAGATCGCGGAGCAGGCCGGCATCGTCGAATGGCTGGCCAAGGTGCTGGGCCCGCTTTTCGCCCGGCTGATGCCCGAGGTACCGCCCGGCCACCCTGCCCTGGGCTTGATCACCATGAACTTCGCGGCCAACGGGCTGGGCCTGGACAACGCCGCCACGCCGATCGGCCTGAAGGCCATGCGCGCCCTGCAGGAACTCAACCCCAGCAGCACCACGGCGAGCAATGCGCAGATCCTGTTCCTGGTGCTCAACGCCTCTTCTCTGACCCTGCTGCCGGTGACCATCTTCATGTACCGGGCTCAGCAAGGCGCCACCGACCCTACCCTGGTGTTCCTGCCCATCCTGCTGGCCACCAGCGTGTCGACCCTGGTCGGCCTGCTCTCGGTGGCGGTGATGCAGCGCCTGCGCCTGTGGGATCCGGTGGTGCTCGCCTACATGATCCCCGGTGCGCTGCTGCTGGGCGGCTTCATGGCGTTTCTCGGTACCCTGTCGGCTGCGGCGCTGGCCAGCCTGTCGTCGATCCTCGGTAACCTCACCCTGTTCGGGGTGATTACCCTGTTCCTGGTGATCGGTGCGCTGAAACGGGTGAAGGTGTACGAAGCGTTCGTGGAGGGCGCCAAGGAAGGGTTCGACGTGGCCAAGAGCCTGCTGCCCTACCTAGTGGCAATGCTGGTGGCGGTGGGCGTGCTGCGCGCCTCCGGGGCCCTGGAGCTGCTGCTGGACGGTATTCGCCACGCGGTGAACTGGCTGGGCATGGACACCCGTTTCGTTGAAGGCCTGCCGACCGCGCTGGTCAAGCCGTTCTCCGGTAGCGCCGCACGCGCGATGCTGATCGAGACCATGCAGACCCACGGTGTGGACAGTTTCCCGGCCTTGGTGGCGGCGACCATCCAAGGCAGCACCGAGACCACCTTCTACGTGTTGGCCGTCTACTTCGGCGCGGTGGGTATCCAGCGTGTGCGCCACGCCGTGGGCTGTGCCTTGTTGGCCGAGCTGTGCGGGGTGATTGCAGCCATCTGCATCTGTTACTGGTTCTTCGCCTGAGCCTGCGCGCCCTGGGCGATGGTCCAGTCGATAACCTGCGCGGCCAGTTGGTCGCTGGCCGCGCCAAAGCCTGCGACCACTGCAGCCACCTGCGGGCCGGCCAGAGGCTGGTGCACTTCGAAGCGCTTGCTGGCGAGAATGCGCTGACTGCGCCCCTGCACCAGGCGCGCGTCGTAACGGACCACTACCTCCACTGCGCCCCCTGAGCGGTACTCGCTCTGGAACGCCTGCAGTTCGCCCACCAGCTCGTAGTCGGCCTGCAGGTTGCTGTCGTCGGCGCTCAGGCGCTGTACACGGCCGTCACGCTGGAACCCATCGAGCAGGCGGTTGCGCACCAGCAATGGCGTCGGGTCGCTCCAGCGCGTGCCCTTGTAGCTGCTGACCACGTCGCCCTGGGGAATCACGGCGATGCGCGGGCCGGCCAGCACTTCGCTGGCCAGCGGCTTGTTCAGACGCAGTGACCAGTCCACGGGTGTTGCGTTTCGGCTGGCCTGGTTGACCGGCAGGCGGTAAATATCCACAGGTTCGGCCTGGGGCAGGATCGAGCAGGCGGTGGCCAGGCTCAGGCTGGCTGCCAGGGCCAGCAGGCGCAGCGACGGATTCATGGCTGGAACTCCTTGGTGTTGTCGCGGCCAAGCAGATAACCGCTCGGGTCGGCCTCCAGGCGCCGGGAAATGCCCTTGAGCGAATTGAGGGTTTCGCGCAGTTCGCGGATGGCCGGAGTCAGCTGGTTGAGCCCCTGGGCGCCATCGTCGATCGATTGACGGTTGTCCTGCAGCAGGCTGTTGATGGTCGCGGTGCTTTGCGCCAGCGATTGCATGGCCTGCTCGGCGCTGTCGATGGCTTGCCTGCCCTGGGTGCCGAGCAGGCCGTTGGCGTTGCGCATCAACGACTGGGTTTCGGCCAGGGTGGCATTGGCCTGCTTGCCGACCTGCGCCAGTTGCTCGATGGCCGCGCCGATGCCGCCCTTCTGGTTGGCGAAGGCATCGGTGGTCTGCTCGAGGTTGGCCAGGGTGTTGCTCAGGCGCTCGATGTTGCTGTCGGAGAACATCTGGTTGGCGTTGTGCAGCAACAGGTTGATGTTGGTCACCAGGTCGCTGCTGTCATTGAGCAGGCGCGAGATCGGCGAGGGTGAGGCGACGATCACCGGCAGATGCCCATCCTTGCTCTTGAGCTCGGGGCTTTGCGGGGTGCCGCCGCTGAGCTGGATGAACGAGTTGCCCGTCACACCCGCTAGCGTCAGCTTGGCCTGAGTGTCTTCCTTGACCGGTGTGTCGCCGCTCAGGCGTACCCTGGCCAGCACCCGGCGCGGATCTTTGGGGTCCAGGCGCAGGCTGGTCACATCGCCCACCTTGATACCGTTGTATTGCACCGGGCTGCCACGGGACAGGCCCGAGACGGCCTCGTTGAAGATCACTTCGTAGTCCTTGAAGGCGTCATCGACGCTGGACTTGGTCAGCCACAGGCCGAATAGCATGGCACCGACCACCACCACCACGGTGACCAGGCCGATGAGAACGTGATGAGCTCGGGTTTCCATCGTTCAGCGCTCCTGCCCGGCACTGGCGGCAGCCTGCTCGGCCGCTCGCCCGCGTGGGCCGTGAAAGTATTCGTGAATCCACGGGTCGTCGGTTTGCTCGACTTCGGTCAAGGGGCCGGCGACCAGTACTTTTTTCTGTGACAGCACGGCGACACGGTCGGTGATGGTGTAGAGGGTGTCCAGATCGTGGGTGATGAGGAATACGCTCAGGCCCAGAGCATCGCGCAAGGTCAGGATCAGTTGGTCGAAGGCGGCGGCGCCGATCGGGTCGAGGCCGGCAGTGGGTTCGTCGAGGAACAGGATATCGGGGTCCAGGGCCAGCGCTCGGGCCAATGCCGCACGCTTGATCATGCCGCCCGACAACGAGGACGGATATTTGTCGGCAGCCGACAGCGGCAGGCCCGCCAAGGCTAGTTTGACCCCGGCCAGGTGCTCGGCATCGTCGCGCGACAGGCCGGCATGTTCGATCAAGGGCAGCGCCACGTTCTCGGTGACGGTCAGCGACGAAAACAGCGCCCCCTTCTGGAACAGCACGCCGAAGCGCCGTTCGACCAGCGAGCGTTGCTCTTCACCCAGGCTGGCGAGGTCTTCACCGAAGACCTTGATCAATCCTTCGTTAGGCCGCCGCAAGCCGATTATGCTGCGCAGCAGCACCGACTTGCCGCTGCCCGAGCCACCCACCACGGCGAGGATCTCGCCTCGGTACAGGTCCAGATCAAGTTGTTCGTGCACGCTCTGGCTGCCGAAGCGGTTGCAGATGCCGCGCGCCTCGATCACCGCTTCCCGGCCCGTCACCAGCCCATCTCCATGCAGAACATGGCCGCCACAGCATCCAGCACGATGACCACGAAAATCGACTGCACCACGCTGGAGGTGGTGTGAGCGCCTACCGACTCGGCGCTGCCGCTGACCTTGAAGCCTTCCAGGCAACCGATGGCGCCGATCAGGAAGGCGAAGAACGGTGCCTTGGCCAGGCCGACCAGGAAGTGCTGCACGCCGATGTCGCTCTGCAAAAGCGAGAGGAACATGGCCGGTGAAATATCCAGGGTCAGGGCGCACACCACCGCGCCGCCGACGATGCCGCAGATCATTGCCACGAAGGTCAGCAGGGGCAGGGATATCAACAGCGCCAATACGCGCGGCACCACAAGCAACTCGATGGGGTTCAGGCCCAGGGTGCGGATGGCGTCGATTTCTTCGTTGGCCTTCATCGAACCGATCTGCGCGGTGAAGGCACTGGCGGTACGGCCGGCCATGAGGATGGCGGTCAGCAACACGGCGAATTCGCGCAGGAACGAGAACGCCACCAGGTCGACGGTGAATACCGTCGCACCGAACGCGGCCAGCACCGTGGCGCCGAGAAAGGCCACTACCGCGCCCACCAGAAAGGTCAGCAAAGCGACGATGGGGGCGGCGTCGAGCCCCGTCTGCTCGATGTGTGCGACCACCGGTGTGACGCGCCAGCGGTGGGGCTGGAACAGGCGACGCACCAGAGTTTCCAGGATCAGGCCAACGAAACCGAGCAGCTGCATGCTGTCTTGCCACAGCGTGCCGACCGCGCAACCGATGCGTTCCAGCAGTTGCAGCAGCACGTTGCGCTCGGGAGCCTTGACCGGGATGCAATAGTCCTGCACCGAGCTGTAGACGGTTTTCAGCAAGGCGCGGCTGGCTTCGGGCAGGTCGTTGGTACAGTGCGACAGGCGCTCGGTACCGAGCAGCTCGGCCAGCAGAGCGGCACCCGCCGTATCCAGGCGGCCCAGTTGGCTGAGGTCGGCGATTGCGTCGCTGGTGGATTGCGCGCGTAGCTGCTCGCTGTCGCGCCTGAGGCTGGCGTAGTGGGCCAGGGTCCAGTCACCGGCGATACGCAGGCAGGCCGGCTGGCAACTGGTGTCCAGGGTGGCGCTGGGAGTGGTCATAGGCTCCATGCATCTGACTGCGCGCGGGGGCGTAGAGGCTGATCATAGCGCAGCGAGTTCGTCTTGGCCCTATCGCCGGCAAGCCGGCTCCCACAGAGACAGCGATGGGCTGCAAAGCAGCCCTTCGCAATCACCCCGCCGCAGCGTCGTCGACCACCGCGAAGCGCAGCACCCCGATCACCTGCCCATCTTCGGTCAGCACCCTGACCTGCCACTTGCCCACCGGATTGGGCGGGAAGTTCTGCTTGTGGGTCCAGGCCCGATACCCTTCCTTGCGCCCGCCATGGATATCCAGGGCGATGCGGTCTACCTCCTGGCCGTCCTTCTGCCACACATGGTAGATGCGTTCGTTGAGCCCCCGCGGTGCGTTGATGGCGGTATAGGCGTACAAGCCGCTGCTGCGGATGCGGCTGGCGGCGATTTCGTCCAGTGACTTGCCGGGCTGGCGATTGAGCACCTCGGTACTGACGGCCACCTCGGTCATCCACAAGGTGGCGGGCGGCACCCAGGAACGCAGCAGCCAGCCGCCGCCACCGACGGCCAGGGTCACCAGCACCAGTGCCACTGCGCGACGCCAGGTGCTGACCGGGAAGCTGCTGACCAGGCTGGGGAACGACAGCGCCATTGCCGCGATCAACGCCAGCTTGAAGCTTTGTGCGGTGGTCAGGTGAAGGATGATCGGCAGCGCGGTGAGCAGCGCCGCGAACAGCGTCAGGGTATGAAACGCCAGGAACAGCCAGCGCCGTGGGGCCAGCCACTTGTAGTACAGCGGGTCGATGATCGAGATCAGGCCGGCGGCACCGAGCAGGCCGGTGAACACCAGCTGGCTGCTGTTCCAGGTCGTGGTGATGAAGAAGAACGGCAAGACGAAGAACAGGCTTTCCTGGTGGATCATCTGCGTCGCGTAGCGCAGCAGCGGCTGCGGGATCTCGCGCTTGAACGTGCGGGCGAACAGGCCGGTGAGGGTGTTCTCCAGCATCAGCCAAACCCAGCTGACCAGCATGAGGACGGCGACCCAACTGGCCAGGCCGGCCTGGCGATCGACCAGGATGAAGCTGCCGATACCGGAGAGGAAACCACCGAGCGCGATGATGCCGGGATAGCGTTTGAGCAGTTCGATGATGCGCTGGACGATCGGGGGTATAGGGGGCATGGGGCTGCAACAGGATTATGAGGGGGCTGTGCCGGCCCTATCGCTGGCAAGCCAGCTCCTACATTCAGGCAGGTTGATGCCCCTGTGGGAGCCGGCTTGCCGGCGATAGGGCCGGTACTGGCAAAAGGATACCTCCGATCTACCGCTCCCGTGTAGCGCCACTGGGTCGATCAGGCGCATGACGTCGCCAGCGCAGCAGCCCCGCAGCCAGGATCAGCCCCAAGACCAGTGCCACCCAGCCATACAGCTCGTCATACCCGAGAAACGGCCGCTCGATCCGCACGTAACCTTCATCCTTGAGCAGATCCTTCAGCGCAGCGTTGGCCTGCGCCAGGGTGACCTGGCGCAGCTTGCGCGCCGGGTCGGTGAAACGGCCGTGGGTATAGTCGTTGAGCGCGCCCCAGTAATAGTCGGCCAGCGCGCTGTTGCCCTGGGTGCTCCAGCTTTCCTTGGCAACGGCGGCATCCTTGATGCGGGCGAAGGTATCCGGATCGAGGCCTTCCTTGCGCAAATGGTCGAACAGTTGCTGCATGACCTTGATCGCGCCATCGACATCGTCGCGTTCAAGGTCGGCATTGAAGCTGAGGATGCCGCTGTCACCAAAGCTTTCGCGCTGTACCGACGGCCCATAGGACAGGCCGTTGCGCAGGCGCAACTGGTCGTACAAGGCCCAGTCCAGGTAGCGCGAGAGCAAGTCGAGGGTCTGCTGATGGTCGTTGTCCAGTACCGGCTCGATGAACAGCCAGTGCAACTTGGCGCTGTCACCCAGCACGCCCCGGGTCAGGTAACGACGTCGTTCGGCTTGCTGACTGATGCTTTCGAGGGTACGACGTTCTTCCGGTTCGGTGGCGGGCAGTTCGCCGAAGGTGCGGTCCAGATAGGCCGGCAGCAGGCGATCGAGGCCCCCGACCATGATCAGGGTCATGTTGTTGGCGGCATACCAGCGGTCACGCAGGGCCTGCACCTGCTCCAGCGTCATGTCGTCGAGGTTGGAGCGCTCGGGGCATTTCAGACCCAGCTCGGTGGCCAGTTGGTCGCTGGCGGGGTGGCCGATGTCCTGGCGGTCGAGCCAGCGCTGCAGGTGACCATAGTGGCCGCCATCCTCGCGTTCGATGATGCGCTTGGCGGTGGCCAGGCTTTTGGCGTCGATGCGGGTGTCGCGGATCACCGCCAGCAGCAGGTCGAGTACCTTGCGCTGATTGCGTGCTGGCGCTTCGATGACGAAAGTGGTGTCGGCGCTGCTGGTGTAGGCGTTCCACTCCCCGCCCAGCGACTGCAGGCGCTCTTCCAGGCCGCCCTCGCCGGTGTCGTCGATGCCGGCGAACAACAGGTGCTCGAGCAGGTGTGGCAGCTCCTTCTGCTCGCAGTCGAAGTCGTCCAGGCCAACCCCCACCACCAGGCGAATCGCGACATGGTCCCGTTCATAGCCGGATTTGAGGATCACCTGCAGGCCGTTGGGCAACAGGTAGCCCTCGACCCGCGAACGATCGAGGGCAAGTGTGGGTAGGCTGCAGATCAGCAGGCAAACGAACATCAGGCAACGCATGGGCGAGCTCAAGTCTCCGGGAATGCGAGGTCAGGACAGGCGGGCTTCGTCCGGCACCGTGTCGAGCATCAGCCCGCCGGTGTCCGAGCCACCCAGTACCACATAGGCACTGCTGCAGAACAAAGAGTTCAACCGCTTCATGTCGGCGATCAGCTCCAAGTGTAGCGAACTCGTCTCGATACTTTGCACCACCTTGCGTTGAAGACGGCTGACATGAGCGTGGGCCAGGCGCCGTTCCTGGGCGCGGAAGCGACGTTTTTCGCGCAGCAGCAACTGGGCGCTCTCGGGGTCGGCACTGAGGAACACCGACAGGCCCAGGCGCAGGTTGGCCAGCAGTTGCTCCTGAAGGCCGGTCAACTCCTCCAGGCCGACCTGGGAAAACTCCCGACGCTGGCTGGTCTTCTGCTGCTGCACCTTGCGCAGCATACGTTCTATCAGGTCGCAGGCAAGCTTCAGGTTGATCGCCAGCTCGATGATTTCAGCCCAACGCCGATTGTCCTGGTCACTGAGGTCTTCCCGGGGCATTTGCGCCAGGTACAGCTTGATCGCGCTGTACAAGGCTTCGCCGTCTTCGGCCAGGGCGCGAACCTGTTGCGGCAGGGCGGTCTGCGTGCCGCGCAGGGCGCCGAGCATGGCTTCCAGAAGGCTATCGACGATATCGCCCAGGCGCAGGGTTTCACGGGCGGCGTTGGCCAGGGCCAGGCTGGGCGTGGTTAGCGCCGAGGCATCGAGGTGGCGTGGCCGAACCTGGCCGTTGCCGTTTTCACGTTCGGGCAGCAGGCTGTTGCACAGGCGGCCCATGGGTTTGACCGTGGGCAGCATGATCAGGCAGCGCAGCGTGTTGTAGAGCAGGTGGAAGCCGATGACCAGCTCTTGCGGGCTGAAACTCAGGGTGTCCATCCACTCCACCAGTGGGTGCAGTACCGGGATGATCAAAAGCAAGCCGATCAGCTTGTACAGCAGGCTGCCCAACGCCACGCGCCGGCCTGCGGCGTTCTGCATGCTGGTGCTGATGAACGCCAGCAGGCCACTGCCAATGTTGGCGCCGACCACCAGGCCGATGGCCACCGGCAAGCTGATCACTTCGGCGCCGGCCAGGGTCGCGGTCAGCAGTACTGCGGCAAGGCTGGAATACGTGATCATGGCGAACAGCGCGCCGACCAGGGCATCCAGCAGGATATCGCCGGTCAGCGAGGCGAACAGTACCTTCACGCCTTGGGCATGGGTGATGGGCGCGGCGGCCTGCACGATCAACTCCAGGGCGAGAATGATCAGGCCCAAGCCGATGGCCACGCGCCCTAGCTGGCCGGCGCGTGTCTGTTTGCGCGAGAGAAAGAAGATCACGCCCAGGAACACCAGCAGCGGCGACAGCCACGACAGGTCGAAGGTGAGCACCCGCGCCATCAGGGCCGTACCCACGTCGGCGCCCAGCATGATCGCCAAGGCCGGCGTCATGGCCATCAAACCCTGGCCAACGAAGGACGTGACCAGCATCGCGGTGGCGTTGCTACTTTGCACCACTGCGGTGACCACGATGCCGGCAATGAAGGCCAGTGGCCGCCGGTTCATGTTCTGGCTGAGCACTCGGCGCAAGTTGGAACCGAACACCCGCAGGATGCCGGTACGCACGATATGCGTGCCCCACACCAGTAACGCCACGGCGGAGAGCAGGTTGAGCAGGGTCAGCATGGTCTAGCCCCCCTTTTATCCGGGCTCCAGAAGCGGAGCCAATGGGTGAAGCCGTGAGCCTGGCCCGGGGGTGGGTGTTTTTATCCAGTGCTCACTCAAGCTTTAGTTGTTTTGCGGACCTCGCGCCAGCTTGGCACGCTCCGCAAGTATTTGAAATATTTCCGTCATGAAAGCTTCGACACGAAAAAGGGCCCCGAAGGGCCCTTTCTTGCAGCGCTTGCCGGGCTTATTGACCCGGAATGTCCTTGCGCAGTTTCACCGGGTCGTGCTCCTTGCCCGCCTTGCGCGCCAGGGCGGTACGCATGCGGATGTTGATCGCTTCCACCGCCAGGGAGAAGGCCATGGCGAAGTAGACGTAGCCCTTCGGTACGTGCACGTCGAAGGATTCTGCGATCAGCACGGTACCCACGACGATCAGGAAGGACAGCGCAAGCATCTTCAGCGAAGGGTGCTTGTCGATGAAATTGCTGATGGCACCGGCGCACAGCATCATCACCAGCACCGCCACGACGATCGCAGCAATCATCACCGGCACGTGCGAGACCATGCCCACTGCGGTAATCACCGAGTCCAGCGAGAACACGATGTCGATGATGGCAATCTGGATGATGGTGTAGAGGAACTTGCCACCTGCGCCCTTCGGCTCATCGGCGCTTTCGTCTTCGCCTTCCAGGCCGTGGTAGATCTCCTGGGAGCTTTTCCACAGCAGGAACAGGCCACCGAAGAACAGAATCAGGTCGCGCCCGGAGATACCCTGCCCGAAGACCACGAACAGGTCGGCGGTCAGGCGCATGACCCAGGTAATCGACAGCAACAGCATGATGCGGGTGACCATTGCCAGTGCCAGGCCGAAGATCCGGGTGCGCGGCTGCATGTGCTTGGGCATGCGGCTGACCAGGATCGAGATCATGATGATGTTGTCGATACCGAGAACGATCTCAAGCGCTGTAAGGGTAAAAAAGGCAACCCAGATTTCCGGGCTGGTCAGCCATTCCATGTGTATTCCTTCGAACGGTAAAGGCGAAACGCCCGCACAGGGGCGCTTCGCGTTGCGGTGATGCGTACTTGATTAAAGACTACTGAACAGCGGGAAAATGCCCATCAGCAGCGCGGCGGCCATTATGCACAGGCAGACCAGCACTGCCCACTTGAGGGTGAAGCGCTGATGGTCGCCGAATTCGATACCCGCCAGGGCTACCAGCAGGTAGGTGGAGGGTACCAGCGGGCTCAGCAGGTGTACCGGTTGCCCGACGATCGACGCACGGGCCATTTCCACCGGGCTGATGCCATAGTGGCTGGCGGCTTCCGACAGCACCGGCAGCACGCCGTAGTAGAACGCATCGTTGGACATGAAGAAGGTGAACGGCATGCTGACGATCGCGGTAATCACTGCCAGGTAAGGGCCCAGGGCTTCCGGGATGACCGCAAGCAGGCTTTTGGACATCGCCTCGACCATGCCGGTACCCGACAGGATGCCGGTGAAGATGCCTGCAGCGAAGATCAGCCCGGTTACTGCCAGCACGCTGCCGGCATGGGCGGCGATACGGTCCTTCTGCTGCTGCAGGCAGGGGTAGTTGACGATCATGGCGATACTGAAGGCGATCATGAACAGCACCGGCAGAGGCAGCAGGCCGGCAATCAGCGCGACCATCAGTACGGCGGTCAGCGCACCGTTGAACCACAGCAGCTTCGGTCGACGAGCTTCCGGGAACTGCGAAACGCTGATTTCGCTGTGGTCGATGTCGTCGGTGGGCAGGTGCAGTTCACCCAGGCGGGCACGTTCGCGCTTGCCGTACATGTAGGCGATGGCCAGGATTGCGATGACGCCGAACAGCATGGCCGGAATCATCGGTACGAAGATGTCCGACGGGTCCACGTGCAGAGCACTGGCAGCGCGAGCAGTCGGGCCACCCCAGGGAGTCATGTTCATCACCCCGCCGGCGAGGATGATCAGGCCGGCCATGATCCGCGGGCTCATGCCCAGGCGGCTGTACAGCGGCAGCATGGCAGCGCAGCAGATCATGTAGGTGGTGGCGCCGTCACCGTCGAGCGACACTACCAGGGCCAGCACGGCGGTGCCGACCGAGACTTTCAGCGGGTCGCCCTTGACCAGCTTGAGGATCTTGCGCACGGCCGGGTCGAACAGGCCAGAGTCGATCATCAGGGCGAAATACAGGATGGCGAACATCAGCATCACGCCGGTGGGCGCAAGCTTGCTGATGCCTTCGAGCATCATGGGGCCGATCTTGGCGGAAAAACCACCGAACAGGGCGAACAGAATCGGTACCAGGATCAGCGCGATCAAGGCCGACAGGCGCTTGGTCATGATCAGGTACATGAAGGTGATGACCATGGCAAAGCCGAGGAAGGTCAGCATGGCAGTACTCCAGGCGTGGCGCGGCGAAAGGAATGACTATTCGGGCGGATCAGCGCGTGGGGCGCTGCGCAGGGAGCAAGCGGAGAGAGGCTGCAAAAAGGCGGGCACAGGAAAACATCGGAATCACCATTGTTGTTGTTGATTGGGCCGGGCGCGGATAAATCCGGGTGCCCTGGCTGACCGGTCTGCTGCCGGTAGTGGGGGCTATCCTAGGGGGACAAGCTTTCAGCCAGCTTTCGCCGCGAAAAGGGCGACAGGAGGTAGTAATGCCGGATGTAACCGAGGGAGGCTGCCACTGCGGCGCCTTGCGCTATCGGCTTCAGGGCGAACTGACGGACGTCGCCCACTGTCATTGTTCGATCTGCAGACGGGTCAGCGGAGGGTTGGTGGTGACCTGGCTTACCGTACCCCGCTCAGGCTTCCGTTGGATGGCTGGTCGGCCGCAGTGCTATGTGGCCCCGGCCAGCTGCAAGCGCTATTTCTGTGGGGAATGCGGGGCGCACGTGGCGTTGGTGACTGACCACAGCCCTGGCAGTATCGATGTGACGGTTGGGACGCTGGACCATCCCGAGCAGGTGCGGGCGGTGCGGCATATCTGGACCAGCAGCCGCTTGCCGTGGCTGCATCTGGATGAGGAATTGCCGGGAGAGGCCGAGGAGCAGCAGTAGGCATGGTGCTGTGCTTTCGGGCCTCATCGCCGGCAGGCGTTAAGGCAACTCCAGGCCCCCCGCCGCCTTGTGCAGCGCACGCAGATGCTCACCGACCATCTTCACATTGGCCTCGACCGCAGCAATCTCCTTGGCCCGCGAAGGTTCCAGAAGCGCCCTCACCTCTTTGTCCAGGTCGGTGCTCAACCTCAGCAACTGAGCCTGCCGCTCACTGCTGACCTTCTCCAGGTGCTTGCGCTCGTCCGGCTGAGGCAACCCGTACCCTTTGGCCTCGAGCAACTCCGCCGGGCGGCTGAGGAAGCCGCTGTTGGCAAGCATCTGCTGCAGGGTGCTGTTGGCCTTGTCGATGCTGCCGTCCTTGAGCGCGGCGGCATTCAGATAACGCTGCTTCACTTCGTCCTGGGCCAGCAGCAACTGCCTGCGCAGGCTGGCCTGCTCCAGCAGCAGCAACGCGGCGCTGGTACGCAGGTTGGCCTGGGCGAACCACCCACGGCGTTGCTCGGCATCCAGCTCCAGCCAGTCCTCGACCTTGTCCTGCTTGATCGGCAACTGCTGCTTCAGCACCTCGAACATGGCCTGGTAACGGTCACGGTAGGAGTCGAAACGGTAGCCCAGGCGCAGGGCTTCACGCGGGTCGTCGAGCACGCTGGTGTCGGCCAGCCCCCTGCCCTTGAGCACCTCCAGCAGGCCGTTGGGCATGATGCTGTCGAGGTCGTTCAGGCGCGGGTTGCCGGTACCGCTGCGCAGCAGCTTCAACGACTCCACCGCACAGTTGTTGGAGAGGAAGTAATAGTTGCCGTCGTAGCTCCAGTGCATCTCGGCGGCCTGGCGCACCAGGTTCTCGATCTCCTTGCGGTCAAGCTTCAGGGGGATCGACGCGAGGCTGCGCAGTTCGGTCTTGGTGTACTCGTCGATCACCTGGTTAAGGGGCAACACGAACAGCCGCGACGGATAGGCGCCGACCAGGCCGTCCCAGCTCGAGAGCTGCACGTCGTTGACGAAGGCGCGGTATGACAGCACCAGGTGCTGGTCGAGGTCCAAGCGACAGTCCGGCCCGCGTGGCCGGCCGGGTTTGCAGATGACCAGGCGCAGCATGCTGTGGCCCCAGCGGCTGACCCAGTTCTGGTTGGCTTCGGCCAACAGGTAGTCCACTTCATAGACCCGCTCGGGGTCGATCTCGCCCAGCGGCTGGCGGGCGAAGTCACTGCCGGCATTGAGGAACGGCAGGCCTTTGGCACAAGTATCCTGCTGCGGCGCCCAGCCGAAGTGGTCACGCAGGTATTGGTTGAGTGCGGGGCGCCGGCAGCCGTAGCTCGGGTCGAGGAGGAAATACTCCATGTTGACCGCGATGAATTCCTTGGGGCTGCTCAGCTCATAGCTGTCGGGGCTGCGAACGAACTGGCCGTTGTGCTGCTCGCGCTCGCCGCGCCGGCCGACGTACTGCTGCCAACCGGCCAGGTCGAGCAAGCGTGGGTCGTCGCTGAGGGTGAAGCGGCGCTCGGCCTGGCCGCGGCAAGCTTCCGGGAGGCCGATCTTGCCCAGCGTGCCTTGCTGGCGCATGCAGCGGGTGATAATCGAGCGTTCGGCGCTAGGCCAAAGCCGCGCGCGGTCATAGATGTGGGTGAGTTCGTGCAGCACTGTGGCCAATAACTCTTGGCGGACAGTGCCGTGGGGGCGGTTGGTACGTTGCTGCGCGGCGCTGCCGTCGACCAGGCTCGGTAGCAACCGACGGTTGAGCTCCAGCGTCGAAACCAGGGACGCCTGGCCATAGGCATCGGGCGGCATCTTGTCGGTCCAACTGACCTGGATGCGCCGGTCCAGTTGCTGCTTGAAGCGTGGCGGCAACTTGCTTGACGCTTCATCAAGCAGGGCTTGAGTGGCTTGAACCTGTTGCGGGTCGAGGCCGGACGCCTGCAGTTCGAGCTGCAGGTCGGCCAGGGCGGGCGTGCCCAGCAACGCTATGGCGCAGCCAAACAGCCAGGCACGCACGCGCGTCACAGCGCAAGAATGGCTTCGGCCAGCACTTGGTCGCTGGCGCCACGTGCCTCAGGTACACGCTCGCGCAGGGTGTCGAAGGCCGCCTCCAGTTGCGCACCGCGGATGTCGCCGTTGCTGGCGACGAAGCTGGCAGCGTCGTCATGGGCTTCACGCACGACTTTTGAATCGCGAATCGAGGTGGTGGTGTCAGAGGTAAAATCGATCGAGCGACCAAAGGCACGCACGATGATGTTGCTGGTGGCCACCAAGGTCTGTGCCTGGGCCAGGTCGGCCAGCAACAGCATGCCGAGGGAAGCGGCGATCAGCGGTTTACGCATGGAGCATCTCCGAAAAATACAGGGAGTCAGGTGTTTTTATTGGACGAGAATTGCTTGCGCCAGTTCAAGGTCGCCGACGGAGTGCCGAGCACAGCCTTGGCGCAGCGAATCGAGGGCCGCCTCCAGGCGCGCGCCGCGGATCAGGCCATCGCTGGCGACGAATGCGGCTGCATCGTCACGGGCCTGCCTGACCAGCTTGCGGTCGAAGGGAGCGGTCGTCACCTGGCTGGTGACGTAGCCTGTGATTACCAGGCCTTGAGTAGTGGTGTCCATGGCATGGGCATTGCCCACGGCAGCGACGGCGAACAGCATCGGCAACAGATAACGCATAGGCTACTTACGACTGCGACAGGGGCGACCAAGGCTAGAACGAATGCGCCGGCCAGAGCCAGCGCATTCGTTTTACAACCTGTTATCAGAGCACCAGGATGGCCTGGGCCAGCTGGGCATCGCTGGCTTGCAGAGCCGGCATGGTCGAGCGGATGTGCATGAAGGCACTTTCCAGCTTGGCGCCGCGAATGGCGCCTTGGCTGCCGACGAAGCTGGCGGCATCGTCACGGGCGGCCTGGACGATCTTGTCGTCACGGAACGACGAGGTCAGGTCGGAGGTGGCATCGGTGGAAGCAGCAAAGGCACGTACTACGGCATCGGTCGTGACGACGAAGCTGCTGGCGTTGGCGGTGCCGGCCAGGCCGAGCAGCAGGGCGGCGCCAATCAGGTGTTTGCGGGACATGGTCGTGGACTCCTGGTAAAGGGTCGGGTGAATCTGCTTATCGGACGTTCACACGGTTCGTCACGGTACTTGGACAACTGGTTTCTACCAGACTGCTAAGCCAAGCGTATCACGCGGCGGTATTTCCAGATGTTTATGAGCAACGCGGATATCAACTGTACTGGTTGTTATATGCCTATATAGAACTGTACCTATAGTTGCCCAAACGCTCTACCTTCGGGCTGAGCAATAAAAAACCCGCTGCAGCGTCCTGCAACGGGTTTGGGTATTCGCGGTGCCAGCCAAGGCCGGCGAACCGGAGCTTAGCGCCAGAACGGCTTGCTGAGCTCTTCGTAACGCTGAGACTCGCTGATACCGGCGTCGGCCAGCAGGCGGGAGTCCAGGCGAGCCAGTTGGCGACGGCTAGCCATGCGGCGCTGCCACAGCAGCAGGGTCGACAGGGCGCGCAGCGGCAGCGAGGCGTTGGATTGCTGGGCGTTGCTTTCAAAAACCAGACCGGAACTGAGGGTACGTTCCATGATGCTTCATCCTTCCGCTTGTGGCGGGATTAGGTAGTGATTTAACTGGTGCCCATGATCCTCCTCTGTTGTCCATAACAGTAGATACAGTTTGGTTGAAAGACGATGGCTCAGTTAACTGTGTAACCCTACTGTTGCACTCGAAATTGGCGCAACTGTACTGGTGCGCACTATTGTGGTGCTTTTTGAAAGGAGAGGAGGGATTTTGAGGGAAGTGACTGGAGCAGATACCAGTACAGTAGAACAGTTTTTTGATTGGGTAATGAGAGTTGACTTGCTGGCCCTATCGCCGGCAAGCCGGCTCCCCCAGGGAGCTGCAGCGCTGGCCTTGAGCGCAGCGCATGACTGTGTGGGAGCCGGCTCGCCGGCGACAGGTTTTACGCGGATCAGCCAGCCAGCATGCGGCCGCCTTCTTCCAGGTTCTCGTGCCAGCTCAACGCCTCGCGCAAAATGTGCGGGGTGTGGCCGCCACGCTGGCAGGCGCGCTCGAAGTAGTCATTCAGCGCTGCGCGATAGTCTGGGTGCACACAGTTATCGATGATTGCCCGTGCGCGCTCGCGTGGCGCCAGGCCACGCAGGTCGGCCAGGCCTTGCTCGGTCACCAGAATGTCCACGTCATGCTCGGTGTGGTCCACATGGCTGACCATCGGCACTACGCTGGAAATCGCACCGCCCTTGGCGATCGACTTGGTGACGAATACTGCCAGGTGGGCGTTGCGGGCGAAGTCGCCCGAGCCACCGATGCCGTTCATCATCCGCGTGCCGCAAACGTGCGTGGAGTTGACGTTGCCGTAGATGTCGAACTCCAGTGCCGTGTTGATGCCGATGATGCCCAGACGGCGCACGACTTCAGGGTGGTTGGAGATCTCTTGCGGGCGCAGCACCAGCTTGTCCTTGTAGCGCTCGAGGTTGCCGAACACGTCCGCGTTGCGGCGGCTAGACAGGGTGATCGAGCTACCCGAGGCGAAGCTCAGCTTGCCGGCGTCGATCAGGTCGAAGGTCGAGTCCTGCAGCACTTCGGAGTACATGGTCAGGTCTTCGAACGGCGACTCGATCAGGCCGCACATCACCGCGTTGGCGATGCTGCCGATACCGGCTTGCAGCGGGCCGAGCTTGTTGGTCATGCGGCCTGCATCCACTTCGCGCTTGAGGAAGTTGATCAGGTGATCGGCGATGCCTTGAGTTTCGTCGTCCGGCGGCAACACGGTAGACGGCGAGTCGGGCTGGTCGCTGATGACGATACCGACGATCTTGGCGGGGTCGATCGGGATGGCGGTGCTGCCGATGCGGTCATCGACTTTCACCAGCGGGATCGGCGTGCGGGTCGGGCGGTAGGTCGGGATATAGATGTCGTGCAGGCCTTCGAGGTTGGCGTTGTGCGACAGGTTGATCTCGACGATCACTTGCTTGGCGAAGATCGCGAAGCTGGCCGAGTTGCCCACCGAGGTGGTCGGCACGATGTGGCCTTCTTCGGTGATGGCCACGGCTTCGATGACCGCGATGTCAGGCAGCTTGAGCTGTTGGTTACGCAGTTGCTCGACGGTTTCCGACAGGTGCTGGTCGATGAACATGACCTGGCCGTCGTTGATGGCCTTACGCAGGGTGCTGTCGACCTGGAACGGCATGCGACGGGCCAGTACACCGGCCTCGGTCAGCTGTTTGTCGAGGTCGTTGCCCAGGCTGGCGCCGGTCATCAGGCTGATTTTCAGAGGCGATTGCTTGGCGCGTTCGGCCAGGGCATGCGGCACAGCCTTGGCTTCGCCGGCGCGGGTGAAACCGCTCATGCCGACGGTCATGCCGTCCTCGATCAGGCCAGCGGCATCAGCCGCACTCATTACCTTGCTGTGCAGGGAGGACAAGCGGATACGATCACGGTACATGGATTGTTATCTCGGGCTACTGAAGCTACTGCAGCGCAGTCTAGAGATTTCGCCCGTCGCCGTCCCACGACCATGGTCGTATGAGAAGCCTGGAAATAGAGCCGTTGATCTGGATCAATCAAATAAAAAACCCCGGGAAAATTCCGCGGGGTTCTTCATATATCGCAAGGTTTGCTAGGAAAGTTCTTACTCGACCGCTTTGACCATATCCTCGATGACCTTCTTCGCGTCACCGAACACCATCATGGTTTTGTCCAGGTAGAACAGTTCGTTGTCCAGGCCGGCATAGCCGCTGGCCATGGAGCGCTTGTTGACGATGATGGTCTTGGCCTTGAACGCTTCGAGAATCGGCATGCCGGCGATCGGCGACTTCGGATCGTTCTTCGCCGCCGGGTTGACCACGTCGTTGGCGCCCAATACCAGCACCACGTCGGCCTGGCCGAATTCGGCGTTGATGTCTTCCATCTCGAACACTTGGTCGTAAGGCACTTCGGCTTCGGCCAGCAGCACGTTCATGTGCCCAGGCATGCGCCCCGCCACCGGGTGGATCGCATACTTCACGGTCACCCCGTTGTGGGTCAGCTTCTCGGTCAGTTCCTTCAGCGCGTGCTGGGCACGGGCCACTGCCAGGCCATATCCCGGTACGATGATCACGCTGTCGGCGTTGCTCAGCAGGAAGGTGGCGTCGTCGGCCGAGCCGGACTTCACCGGGCGCTGCTCTTTGGAACCTTGCGCCGCGCCGGTATCTGTATCGCCGCCGAAGCCGCCCAGGATCACGTTGAAGAACGAGCGGTTCATCGCCTTGCACATGATGTACGAGAGGATCGCACCGCTGGAGCCCACCAGGGAGCCGGCGATGATCAGCATCGAGTTGTTCAGCGAGAAGCCGATACCGGCCGCTGCCCAGCCCGAGTAGCTGTTGAGCATCGAGACCACCACCGGCATGTCGGCGCCACCGATTGGAATGATGATCAGCACGCCCATGATGAAGGCCAGGATCAGCATCAGGGTGAAGGCGCTGTAGTGGCCAGTGAAGGTGAACAGCAGGCCCAGGGCGATAGTCGTCAGGCCGAGGATCAGGTTCAGCTTGTGCTGGCCGGCGAACTGTACCGGTGCGCCCTGGAACAGGCGGAACTTGTACTTGCCCGACAGCTTGCCGAAGGCGATCACCGAACCGGAGAAGGTGATGGCACCGATGGCCGCGCCAAGGAACAGCTCCAGACGGTTACCGGTGGGGATCGGGTCGCTGATAGCGGCGACGATGCCCATCGACTGCGGCTCGAGCACGGCGGCGATGGCGATGAACACTGCAGCCAGGCCGATCATGCTGTGCATGAAGGCGACCAGTTCGGGCATCTTGGTCATCTCGACGCGCTTGGCCATGATCGAGCCGGCGGTACCGCCGACCAGCAGGCCGACGATGACGTAGCCGATCCCGGCGGTGGCAAGCTCGGCCCCGAGCTTATAGATGAGGCCAACGGTGGTGAGGATGGCGATCCCCATGCCGATCATGCCGTACAGGTTGCCGCGTCGGGAGGTGGTCGGGTGCGACAGGCCCTTGAGCGCCTGGATGAAGCACACCGAGGCGACGAGGTAGAGGAGCGTTACCAGATTCATGCTCATGCTTACTTCTGCGCCTCGTTCTTGGTTTTCTTCTTGAACATCTCAAGCATGCGACGGGTGACCAGGAAGCCACCGAACACGTTGACCGCGGCCAGGGCCACCGCCAGGGTGCCCATCAGCTTGCCGGCCGGTGTCACGGTCAGGGCCGCAGCGAGCATGGCGCCGACGATGACGATCGCCGAGATGGCGTTGGTGACTGCCATCAGCGGGGTGTGCAGCGCCGGGGTGACGTTCCAGACCACGTGATAGCCCACATAGATGGCCAGCACGAAAATGATCAGGTTGTAGATGCCATGGGAAATCAGCATGTCTTCCATTGTCGTGCTCCTTAGCCGTTCTTGCGCACGACCTGGCCGTCGCGGCACATCAGGCACGCGGCGACGATGTCGTCTTCGAGGTTGATGACCAGTGCGCCGTCCTTGTCGAACAGCAGCTTCATGAAGTCCAGCAGGTTGCGCGCATACAGCGCCGAGGCATCAGCCCCTACCTGAGCCGGCAGGTTGGTTGGCCCGACGATGGTCACGCCGTTTTCCATGACCACTTGATCGGCGACGGTCAGCGGGCAGTTGCCGCCCTGGGCTGCTGCCAGGTCGATGACCACCGAGCCGGGTTTCATCTGTGCCACGGTTTCGGCGCTCAGCAGCGTCGGCGCCTTGCGGCCCGGTATCAGCGCAGTGGTAATGACGATGTCGGCCTGCTTGGCGCGCTCGTGCACGGCCTGAGCCTGGCGTTGCATCCAGCTGGCGGGCATTGGCCGGGCGTAGCCGCCGACGCCCTCGGCGCACTCGCGTTCTTCATCGGTTTCGTATGGCACGTCGATGAACTTGGCGCCGAGCGACTCGATCTGCTCCTTCACCGCCGGGCGTACGTCCGAGGCCTCGATCACCGCACCCAGGCGCTTGGCCGTGGCGATGGCCTGCAGGCCGGCAACGCCTGCGCCGAGAATCAGTACGCGAGCGGCTTTCACGGTACCGGCAGCCGTCATCAGCATGGGCATGAAGCGCGGGTAATGATGAGCGGCCAGCAGCACGGCCTTGTAACCGGCGATGTTGGCCTGCGACGACAACACGTCGAGGCTCTGGGCCCGCGACGTACGTGGCGCAGCTTCCAGGGCGAAGGCGGTAATACCGCGTTCGGCCATCTTGCCGATCAGCTCATTGTTGAAGGGGTTGAGCATGCCTACCAGGAGGCTGCCACTGTTGATCTGGGCCAGCTCCTGGTCGTTGGGTGCGACCACTTTCAGAACTAGCTGGGCGCCGTAGACATCGGCGGCGCTTCCCAGGGAAGCACCCACGGCTTCATAGGCACTGTCCGGAATGCTGGCGTTGAGCCCTGCCCCCCGTTGGACGGTGACCTGATGGCCCTGGCCAATCAGTTTCTTGAGGGTTTCGGGGGTCGCAGCGACCCTTGTCTCACCGGTCTGCGTCTCGAGAGGAACACCAATGTGCACGACTATTTCTCCTGCGGTGACCTTTTTTGTCTTTATAAAAGCCCGCGCACTTCGGGTGGTGCGCAGGGTTGGCTGTTATGCGCCAAGCCCGCCGGATCCTAGGCGGGCCGAGCATTTTGCAGACGAACCCAGGGGCCTTCAACCGGTTCTGGAGCGAAACGAAGTTAAAACTACAAGTCACCCTGTGACCGTATGTCGCAACAACCGGCGCGCAGCCCGTCAACCATAGGCTATTGGCAGATTAGGGTAATTTTTGAAATTTTTTGCGATGTTTTCGCGGATGAGCTTGAGAGTGTCGTAAAACCCTCTGAAACCCGCGTGTTTAGCGGGTTTGTCGAGGTTTTTCGATTCACCTGAACAGTTTGCCTCTATGCGACAAAAACGTACATCTGTAGGTGTTTAAAATAATTGACTACATCAGTCAGGAAGGCGCATCGCCTTTGCGCGAAGCGATGTAGGCCTGCGCCTGTTCTGCCAGCCAGTCGCGGAACGCACGCAGGGAGGCGGATTCGACCTTGCGGTCGGGAATCATCAAATAGTAGGCCCTGCTGCTGGACAGCGCGTGCCTGTTAGCGACCACTAGCCTTCCCTCCTCCAGCTCGCGCTGGATCAGGAATGGTGGAATCAGTGCCACCCCCATCTCGTGCATCGCGGCCTGGGCGAGCATGGAGAATAGTTCATAGCGTGGCCCTGTCATGTCGCCAGCGATATTCAGGCCCTGACCGTTGAACCACTGGCGCCAGGCGTAAGGCCGGGTGGTCTGTTGCAATAAAGGAAGGCCGGCTATGCGCCTGGCATCGAGCGTGCTCTCCCCGCCCAGCAATGCCGGGCTGCAGACGGGCAGCGGGTTTTCACCCATCAGGCGCTGGGATTGAGTACCGGACCAGTCGGCATCTCCGTAATAGATGGCCGCGTCGAACGGGGTGTCGGCAAACAAAAAGGGGCGCGTGCGGTTGGTCAGGTTGACGGTGACTTCCGGGTGGCGGTGCTGGAAGTCCTTGAGGCGAGGTAGCAACCATTGCGTGCCGAAGGTGGGCACCACGGCCAGTTCGATCACGTTGGCCCCCTGTTGGCGCATCACCGACAACGTGTCCCTCTCTACTGCATCGAGCTGCGTTGCAACCTGGCGGCTGTATGACAGCCCGGCCTCGGTCAGCTTCACCCCGCGGCGTGAGCGTCGAAACAGTTCCACATTGAGGAAGTCCTCCAGGCCGCCAATCTGCCTACACACGGCGCCCTGCGTCAGCGCCAGTTCCTGCGCGGCCTTGGTGAAGCTCTCGTGGCGTGCGGCCGCCTCGAAGCAGATGAGCGCGGTGGTGCTGGGAATCTTACGGCGCATGTACGTCAACCTCACTCGTGATGCCACCATTACTGGCGTTTCTTCAGCTTACGAGGTGACAAAATATCACTAATGCGTGCGCATTCCTCGTTTGTCCAGACGCCATAACAGGCCTAGGATCAATGGCACAAGAACATGCCACCTATTCGAGGATTTCGCTCATGGCCGGTAAAGCAAGCTTCAACTGGATCGACCCGCTGCTGCTGGATCAGCAGCTCACTGAAGAAGAGCGCATGGTGCGTGACAGCGCTTTTCAGTTCGCCCAGGACAAGCTGGCGCCCCGTGTGCTGGAGGCCTTCCGCCACGAGCAGACCGACCCTGCGATCTTCCGCGAGATGGGCGAAGTCGGCCTGTTAGGCGCAACCATTCCTGAGCAATACGGCGGCAGCGGCCTGAATTATGTGTGTTACGGCCTGATTGCCCGTGAAGTGGAGCGTATCGACTCCGGCTATCGTTCGATGATGAGCGTGCAATCTTCGCTGGTGATGGTGCCGATCAATGAATTCGGTACCGAGGCACAGAAGCAGAAATACCTGCCCAAGCTCGCCAGCGGCGAATGGATCGGTTGCTTCGGCCTGACCGAGCCTAACCACGGCTCCGACCCGGGCTCGATGATCACCCGGGCCAAGAAAGTCGACGGCGGCTATCGCCTGAGCGGTAGCAAGATGTGGATCACCAACAGCCCGATCGCTGACGTGTTCGTGGTCTGGGCCAAGGATGACGCCGGCGATATCCGCGGTTTCGTACTGGAAAAGGGCTGGCAGGGCCTGAGTGCTCCGGCCATTCATGGCAAGGTCGGCCTGCGCGCCTCGATCACTGGCGAAATCGTCATGGACAACGTATTCGTGCCGGAAGAGAACATCTTCCCTGAGGTGCGTGGTCTCAAAGGGCCGTTCACCTGCCTGAATTCGGCGCGCTATGGCATCTCCTGGGGTGCCCTTGGTGCGGCGGAAGCCTGCTGGCATACCGCTCGCCAGTACACCCTGGACCGTCAGCAATTCGGTCGCCCACTGGCTGCCAACCAGCTGATCCAGAAGAAGCTGGCCGACATGCAGACCGAAATCACCCTGGCCCTGCAAGGCTGCCTGCGCCTGGGGCGCATGAAGGACGAAGGCACTGCGGCCGTTGAAATCACTTCAATCATGAAACGTAATTCCTGCGGCAAGGCTCTGGATATCGCGCGCATGGCCCGAGACATGCTGGGCGGTAACGGCATCTCCGACGAGTTCGGTGTGGCGCGCCACCTGGTCAACCTTGAAGTGGTCAACACCTATGAAGGTACCCACGACGTGCATGCGCTGATCCTGGGCCGTGCGCAGACTGGCATTCAGGCCTTCTACTAATAAGGAGGCCGGCCATGGGTGCGCTCTCTCATCTGCGGGTGCTTGACCTCTCTCGTGTGCTGGCGGGGCCTTGGTCTGGCCAGATACTGGCTGACCTGGGCGCCGATGTGATCAAGGTCGAGCGCCCTGGCGCTGGCGACGATACCCGCTCTTGGGGGCCGCCGTTCCTCAAAGATGCGCAGGGCGAGAATACCAGTGAGGCGGCTTACTACCTGTCTGCCAACCGCAACAAGCGCTCGGTGACCATCGACTTCACTCAGCCGGAAGGTCAGCGCCTGGTGCGTGAGCTGGCAGCCAAGTCGGATATCGTCATCGAGAACTTCAAGGTGGGCGGGCTGGCGGCCTATGGGTTGGATTACCAGAGCCTGAGAGCGGTCAATCCGAAGCTCATCTATTGCTCAATCACTGGTTTCGGGCAGACGGGGCCGTATGCCAAGCGTGCCGGTTATGACTTCATGATTCAGGGGTTGGGTGGGCTGATGAGTCTGACCGGGCGCCCTGATGGTGAGGATGGCGCGGGGCCGGTAAAGGTGGGAGTTGCGCTCACCGATATCCTCACGGGGCTGTATTCGACCGTGGCGATCCTGGCTGCCCTCGCTCATCGTGACCAGGCCGGCGTTGGCCAACATATCGATATGGCTTTGCTCGATGTGCAGGTGGCGTGCCTGGCCAACCAGGCGATGAACTACCTGACCACGGGCAATCCACCGCGACGGCTTGGCAATGCGCATCCCAATATTGTCCCTTACCAGGACTTCCCCACTGCAGATGGTGATTTCATTCTCACCGTGGGAAACGATAGCCAGTTCCGCAAGTTTGCTGAAGTGGCTGGCCAGCCGCAGTGGGCTGACGACTCCCGCTTCTCGACCAATAAGCAGCGGGTCGCCAATCGCGCCGAGCTGATTCCATTGATTCGCCAGGCTACTGTGTTCAAGACCACGGCTGAGTGGGTGCAGCAACTGGAGGCTGCGGGTGTGCCGTGTGGGCCGATCAACGATCTGGCACAGATGTTTCAGGATCCTCAGGTAGTGGCGCGAGGTCTGGCAGTAACACTGCCGCATGCCTTGGCGGGCAGTGTGCCGCAGGTGGCTAGCCCTATAAGGCTGTCGGAGACGCCGGTAGAGTATCGCCATGCGCCCCCTTTGTTGGGAGAGCATACCGAGGCGGTGCTGAGTGATGTGCTGGGGTTGGATGCAGATGCTGTGGGGCGCCTGCGAAAGGACGGAGTTCTGTAAGTCTATTAAGAGCGTGACGATAAGCGGGGAGGCCGACAGGCCTCCCCGCTTCGCTTTTCAGCGATGTCGAAGTTTCTTGGAATTAGGCCTTGACGGGGTTTCGAATCCCCTTATAATGCGCCCCACTTCCAGCGTAGTCGGAACGAGAAACTCCTTGAGATTCAATGAGTTACTTAATTCAGGTAGTGCTGGTGGTGCTTCGATCGTCTGATCGATAGCGGTTGAAACGGTGGTTGACAGCGCTTCTAAACGCTGTATGATTCGCCTCCCGCTACGAGAGATCGCAGCGAGCCAAGTGTTTGAAGCTAAACGAGTTTCTCGCAAAAAACTTCAAAATAAACGCTTGACAGGCTCTGAGGAAAGCGTAGAATGCGCGCCTCGGTTGAGACGAAAAGCTCTTAACCAAACGCTCTTTAACAAATCGAATCAAGCAATTCGTGTGGGTGCTTGTGAGTACGGACTGATAGTCAAAAAGATTATCAGCATCACAAGTGACCATGCGAGAAATCACATAGTCATTTGAGATTGCTGAGCCAAGTTTAGGGTTTCTTAAAAACCCAAGCAGTATTGAACTGAAGAGTTTGATCATGGCTCAGATTGAACGCTGGCGGCAGGCCTAACACATGCAAGTCGAGCGGATGATGGGAGCTTGCTCCTGGATTCAGCGGCGGACGGGTGAGTAATGCCTAGGAATCTGCCTGGTAGTGGGGGACAACGTTTCGAAAGGAACGCTAATACCGCATACGTCCTACGGGAGAAAGCAGGGGACCTTCGGGCCTTGCGCTATCAGATGAGCCTAGGTCGGATTAGCTAGTTGGTGAGGTAATGGCTCACCAAGGCGACGATCCGTAACTGGTCTGAGAGGATGATCAGTCACACTGGAACTGAGACACGGTCCAGACTCCTACGGGAGGCAGCAGTGGGGAATATTGGACAATGGGCGAAAGCCTGATCCAGCCATGCCGCGTGTGTGAAGAAGGTCTTCGGATTGTAAAGCACTTTAAGTTGGGAGGAAGGGCAGTAAGTTAATACCTTGCTGTTTTGACGTTACCGACAGAATAAGCACCGGCTAACTCTGTGCCAGCAGCCGCGGTAATACAGAGGGTGCAAGCGTTAATCGGAATTACTGGGCGTAAAGCGCGCGTAGGTGGTTTGTTAAGTTGGATGTGAAAGCCCCGGGCTCAACCTGGGAACTGCATCCAAAACTGGCAAGCTAGAGTACGGTAGAGGGTGGTGGAATTTCCTGTGTAGCGGTGAAATGCGTAGATATAGGAAGGAACACCAGTGGCGAAGGCGACCACCTGGACTGATACTGACACTGAGGTGCGAAAGCGTGGGGAGCAAACAGGATTAGATACCCTGGTAGTCCACGCCGTAAACGATGTCAACTAGCCGTTGGAATCCTTGAGATTTTAGTGGCGCAGCTAACGCATTAAGTTGACCGCCTGGGGAGTACGGCCGCAAGGTTAAAACTCAAATGAATTGACGGGGGCCCGCACAAGCGGTGGAGCATGTGGTTTAATTCGAAGCAACGCGAAGAACCTTACCAGGCCTTGACATGCAGAGAACTTTCCAGAGATGGATTGGTGCCTTCGGGAACTCTGACACAGGTGCTGCATGGCTGTCGTCAGCTCGTGTCGTGAGATGTTGGGTTAAGTCCCGTAACGAGCGCAACCCTTGTCCTTAGTTACCAGCACGTTATGGTGGGCACTCTAAGGAGACTGCCGGTGACAAACCGGAGGAAGGTGGGGATGACGTCAAGTCATCATGGCCCTTACGGCCTGGGCTACACACGTGCTACAATGGTCGGTACAGAGGGTTGCCAAGCCGCGAGGTGGAGCTAATCTCACAAAACCGATCGTAGTCCGGATCGCAGTCTGCAACTCGACTGCGTGAAGTCGGAATCGCTAGTAATCGCGAATCAGAATGTCGCGGTGAATACGTTCCCGGGCCTTGTACACACCGCCCGTCACACCATGGGAGTGGGTTGCACCAGAAGTAGCTAGTCTAACCTTCGGGAGGACGGTTACCACGGTGTGATTCATGACTGGGGTGAAGTCGTAACAAGGTAGCCGTAGGGGAACCTGCGGCTGGATCACCTCCTTAATCGACGACATCAGCCTGCTGATGAGCTCCCACACGAATTGCTTGATTCATTGTCGAAGGCGATAACGCTGTTCCTGATCAGAACTCAGAAATGAGCATTCTGCTTGAATGCTGATTTCTGGCTTTTGTCAGATCGTTCTTTAAAAATTCGGATATGTGATAGATATAGACTGACACGCACTTTCACTGGTGTGTGATCAGGCTAAGGTAAAATTTGTGAGTTCTGCGCGAAAGCGCAACATGCGAATTTTCGGCGAATGTCGTCTTCACAGTATAACCAGATTGCTTGGGGTTATATGGTCAAGTGAAGAAGCGCATACGGTGGATGCCTTGGCAGTCAGAGGCGATGAAAGACGTGGTAGCCTGCGATAAGCTTTGGGGAGTCGGCAAACAGACTGTGATCCAGAGATCTCTGAATGGGGGAACCCAGCCAGCATAAGCTGGTTATCTTGTACTGAATACATAGGTGCAAGAGGCGAACCAGGGGAACTGAAACATCTAAGTACCCTGAGGAAAAGAAATCAACCGAGATTCCCTTAGTAGTGGCGAGCGAACGGGGACCAGCCCTTAAGTTGGTTTGAGATTAGTGGAACGCTCTGGAAAGTGCGGCCATAGTGGGTGATAGCCCCGTACACGAAAATCTCTTATCAATGAAATCGAGTAGGACGGAGCACGAGAAACTTTGTCTGAATATGGGGGGACCATCCTCCAAGGCTAAATACTACTGACTGACCGATAGTGAACCAGTACCGTGAGGGAAAGGCGAAAAGAACCCCGGAGAGGGGAGTGAAATAGAACCTGAAACCGTATGCGTACAAGCAGTGGGAGCCTACTTTGTTAGGTGACTGCGTACCTTTTGTATAATGGGTCAGCGACTTATATTCAGTGGCGAGCTTAACCGAATAGGGGAGGCGTAGCGAAAGCGAGTCTTAATAGGGCGTTTAGTCGCTGGGTATAGACCCGAAACCGGGCGATCTATCCATGGGCAGGTTGAAGGTTAGGTAACACTGACTGGAGGACCGAACCGACTACCGTTGAAAAGTTAGCGGATGACCTGTGGATCGGAGTGAAAGGCTAATCAAGCTCGGAGATAGCTGGTTCTCCTCGAAAGCTATTTAGGTAGCGCCTCATGTATCACTGTAGGGGGTAGAGCACTGTTTCGGCTAGGGGGTCATCCCGACTTACCAAACCGATGCAAACTCCGAATACCTACAAGTGCCGAGCATGGGAGACACACGGCGGGTGCTAACGTCCGTCGTGAAAAGGGAAACAACCCAGACCGTCAGCTAAGGTCCCAAAGTCATGGTTAAGTGGGAAACGATGTGGGAAGGCTTAGACAGCTAGGAGGTTGGCTTAGAAGCAGCCACCCTTTAAAGAAAGCGTAATAGCTCACTAGTCGAGTCGGCCTGCGCGGAAGATGTAACGGGGCTCAAACCATGCACCGAAGCTACGGGTGTCATCTTTGATGACGCGGTAGAGGAGCGTTCTGTAAGCCTGTGAAGGTGAGTTGAGAAGCTTGCTGGAGGTATCAGAAGTGCGAATGCTGACATGAGTAACGACAATGCGAGTGAAAAACTCGCACGCCGAAAGACCAAGGTTTCCTGCGCAACGTTAATCGACGCAGGGTTAGTCGGTCCCTAAGGCGAGGCTGAAAAGCGTAGTCGATGGAAAACAGGTTAATATTCCTGTACTTCCAGTTATTGCGATGGAGGGACGGAGAAGGCTAGGCCAGCTTGGCGTTGGTTGTCCAAGTTTAAGGTGGTAGGCTGAGATCTTAGGCAAATCCGGGATTTCAAGGCCGAGAGCTGATGACGAGTTGCCATTAGGCGACGAAGTGGTTGATGCCATGCTTCCAAGAAAAGCTCCTAAGCTTCAGATAACTGGGAACCGTACCCCAAACCGACACAGGTGGTTAGGTAGAGAATACCAAGGCGCTTGAGAGAACTCGGGTGAAGGAACTAGGCAAAATGGCACCGTAACTTCGGGAGAAGGTGCGCCGGTGAGGGTGAAGCACTTGCTGCGTAAGCCCACGCCGGTCGAAGATACCAGGCCGCTGCGACTGTTTATTAAAAACACAGCACTCTGCAAACACGAAAGTGGACGTATAGGGTGTGACGCCTGCCCGGTGCCGGAAGGTTAATTGATGGGGTTAGCGCAAGCGAAGCTCTTGATCGAAGCCCCGGTAAACGGCGGCCGTAACTATAACGGTCCTAAGGTAGCGAAATTCCTTGTCGGGTAAGTTCCGACCTGCACGAATGGCGTAACGATGGCGGCGCTGTCTCCACCCGAGACTCAGTGAAATTGAAATCGCTGTGAAGATGCAGTGTATCCGCGGCTAGACGGAAAGACCCCGTGAACCTTTACTATAGCTTTGCACTGGACTTTGAATTTGCTTGTGTAGGATAGGTGGGAGGCTTTGAAGTGGGGACGCCAGTTCTCATGGAGCCATCCTTGAAATACCACCCTGGCAACTTTGAGGTTCTAACTCAGGTCCGTTATCCGGATCGAGGACAGTGTATGGTGGGTAGTTTGACTGGGGCGGTCTCCTCCCAAAGAGTAACGGAGGAGTACGAAGGTGCGCTCAGACCGGTCGGAAATCGGTCGTAGAGTATAAAGGCAAAAGCGCGCTTGACTGCGAGACAAACACGTCGAGCAGGTACGAAAGTAGGTCTTAGTGATCCGGTGGTTCTGTATGGAAGGGCCATCGCTCAACGGATAAAAGGTACTCCGGGGATAACAGGCTGATACCGCCCAAGAGTTCATATCGACGGCGGTGTTTGGCACCTCGATGTCGGCTCATCACATCCTGGGGCTGAAGCCGGTCCCAAGGGTATGGCTGTTCGCCATTTAAAGTGGTACGCGAGCTGGGTTTAGAACGTCGTGAGACAGTTCGGTCCCTATCTGCCGTGGACGTTTGAGATTTGAGAGGGGCTGCTCCTAGTACGAGAGGACCGGAGTGGACGAACCTCTGGTGTTCCGGTTGTCACGCCAGTGGCATTGCCGGGTAGCTATGTTCGGAAGAGATAACCGCTGAAAGCATCTAAGCGGGAAACTTGCCTCAAGATGAGATCTCACTGGGATCTTGAATCCCCTAAAGGGCCGTCGAAGACTACGACGTTGATAGGTTGGGTGTGTAAGCGCTGTGAGGCGTTGAGCTAACCAATACTAATTGCCCGTGAGGCTTGACCATATAACACCCAAGCAATTTGCTAGCGCAGATTGCGGTGGTGAAGACGAAACGAACCGAAAGTTCGCAAGCAACATCACAAATATCGCATATCCGA
>NZ_AP019365.1:430000-715000 GCF_033095865.1 Pseudomonas sp. KU43P
AGGTTTCAAGGGCGGTGCTGTAACTGGTGGGGCTGCCTTGCAGCCCAATCGCTGGCAAGCCAGCTCCTACAGCTATTGCACAGGTTTCAAGGGCGGTGCTGTAACTGGTGGGGCTGCCTTGCAGACCAATCGCTGGCAAGCCAGCTCCCACCGCTATTGCACAGGCCTCATGGGCGGTGCTGTAACTGGTGGGGCTGCCTTGCAGCCCAATCGCTGGCAAGCCAGCTCCCACCGCTATTGCACAGGTTTCAAGGGCGGTGCTGTAACTGGTGGGGCTGCCTTGCAGCCCAATCGCTGGCAAGCCAGCTCCTACAGCTATTGCACAGGTTTCAAGGGCGGTGCTGTAACTGGTGGGGCTGCCTTGCAGCCCAATCGCTGGCAAGCCAGCTCCTACAGCTATTGCACAGGTTTCAAGGGCGGTGCTGTAACTGGTGGGCTGCCTTGCAGCCCAATCGCTGGCAAGCCAGCTCCTACAGCTATTGCACAGGTTTCAAGGGCGGTGCTGTAACTGGTGGGCTGCCTTGCAGCCCAATCGCTGGCAAGCCAGCTCCTACAGCTATTGCACAGGTTTCAAGGGCGGTGCTGTAACTGCTGGGCTGCCTTGCAGCCCAATCGCTGGCAAGCCAGCTCCTACAGCTATTGCACAGGTTTCAAGGGCGGTGCTGTAACTGGTGGGGCTGCCTTGCAGCCCAATCGCTGGCAAGCCAGCTCCCACAGCTATTGCACAGGCCTCAAGGGCGGTGCTGTAACTGGTGGGGCTGCCTTGCAGCCCAATCGCTGGCAAGCCAGCTCCCACAGCTATTGAACAGGCCTCAAGGGCGGTGCTGTAACTGGTGGGGCTGCCTTGCAGCCCAATCGCTGGCAAGCAGCTCCCACAGCTATCGCACAGGCCTCAAGGGCGGTGATGTCCCTGTGGGAGCTGGCTTGCCAGCGATTGGGCCGCAAAGCGGCCCCGTGCGATCTCAGAGCTTGAACCGCCCCACCAACCCCTGCAAATGCGTTCCCAGTCGCGCCAGCTCGACGCTGGAACTGGCCGTCTCCTCGCTCGCCGCCGACGTCTGATCGGAAATATCCCGCACATTCATCACACTACGGTTGATCTCCTCGGCCGTGGCGCTCTGCTGCTCGGCCGCCGTGGCGATCTGCTGGTTCATCGCCTGGATCGACGACACCGTGCGCGTGATGGTATCGAGCGAAGTTCCTGCCCGGCGGGTCAGCTCGACACTGCTGTCGGTGAGCTGGCGGCTGGCGTCCATCACGCTGGCCACGCGCTGGGTACCGCTTTGCAGGCCGGCAATCAGCTCTTCGATTTCTTCGGTGGACTGCTGAGTGCGCTGGGCCAGGCTACGCACCTCATCGGCCACCACGGCAAAACCGCGGCCAGCTTCGCCCGCACGGGCTGCCTCGATGGCCGCATTGAGCGCCAGCAGGTTGGTCTGCTGGGCCACCGACTTGATCACATCGAGCACGCTGCCGATCTTGTCACTCTCGGCCTTGAGCTGATTCATCGCTTCGCTGGAGTTGACCACTTCGCTGGCCAGGCGCTCGATCTGCGCGACTGCCTCGCTGACCACGCGGTCCCCTTCACGGGCCTGCTGGTCGGCCATCAGCGCTGCCTCGGAGGCCTGTTCGGCATTGCGCGCCACTTCATGCACGGTGGCGGCCATTTCATTCATGGCCGTGGCCACCTGATCGGTTTCGACCTTCTGGTTGTTGACCCCGGAGCTGGTCTGCTCGGTGACTGCCGACAACTCTTCGGCGGCGCTGGCGATCTGGGTGACGCCATCGCCGATGCCGCCGATCAGCTCGCGCAGGCCCTGGGTCATGCGCTGCATGCTGGCCTGCAACTGGCCTAGCTCGTCGCGACGGCTGGTCGGCAGGTCCTGGCGCAGGTCGCCGTTGGCCACACGCTCGGCGGCGGCCAGGATGTGGCGCAGGGGGATGATGATCTGCCGGGTGATGGCCCAGGCAGCCAGCAGGCCCAGCAGCAATGCCAGGCCGGTGGCGCCGGCGAGCATGGCCTTGGCCTGGCGGGCGCCGGCGTCGCGGACCTTGGTCTGCGACTCGGTCATGGCCTGGCTGGTTTGCAGCAGCACCGTGCCCTGATCGGCCATGCGCTGGAGGATCTGCTCGCTGGGGTTCTGCTTGAGCTCGATAAATGCCTGTCGATAGAGGCGAACCGCCTCAAGCTGCTGTTGCAGCCGCTGGTGGTCGACGGCCTGCTCGATCTGGCTCAGCATGAGCGTGACCTGGCGTTCGACATTGTTCAGCGCCTGATCCAGTTCGTTTATCGAGGCCTGGTCGGGCTGGCGCTGATAATGCTGGCGGGCAATACGCAAGTCTTGCGTGTATCCGTAGATGATCGAGATATTGCCCAGCTTGTCACCGCGGTTGATGATGCTGTCCATGCCAAGCCACCCGGTCAGGGTGATGGCCAGGGTCAGTAGTAGCACCAGGCCGAAACCCAGCCCTAGCTTGCGATTGACGCTCACATTCCCCAGCGATTGGGATAACCATTGGTACATTTTCGACTCCCCGGCAACTTGGCAGCACGGAATATTGTTGTGTTGCCAGGCCATCGGCTTGCGCCGAGGAAACTTGATGGGGAAAAGCTGACCCGTTTGTCAGAAAATCCTTGAGAGTAAGGCAGTTACGGCGGTTTCGACACGCAGGATACGCTCGCCCAACTGCACGGGTGCCAAACCAGCCTTGCCCAGCAGGTCTACTTCGTAGGGGATCCAGCCGCCCTCAGGGCCGATGGCCAGGGTGACCGGGCCCTCGACCGCGCGCGGGCAGGCGGGGTAGGGGCCTGGGTGGCCGACCAGGCCGAGTGTGCCGCTGGCGATGGCGGGCAGTCGATCCTCGACGAACGGCTTGAAACGCTTCTCGATGATCACCTCGGGCAGCACCGTGTCGCGGGCCTGTTCCAGGCCGAGGATCAGGTTCTCACGAATGCTTTCGGGATTGAGGAAGGGCGTCTGCCAGAAACTTTTCTCCACCTTGTAGCTGTTGACCAGGATCAGCCTCTGCACGCCAAGGGTGGCGACAGTCTGGAACAGCCGGCGCAGCATCTTCGGGCGTGGTACGGCCAACACCAGCGTCAGCGGCAGTTTGGCCGGTGGTTGCTGGTCGAAGGCGACTTCAAGTTCGGCTTCGTGCTGTTCCAGGCGTACCACGGTGGCACCGCCCATCAGGCCATTGATACGGCCCACGCGTAGCGTGTCGCCTACCGTGACGCGGTGGATGTCCTGCATGTGGGTAAAGCGTCGATCAGCGAGAACGACGCGGTCGGCCGACACGAAGTCGGCCTCTTCGAGGAGCAACAGGTTCACGGTTGGGTCGCAGGTGGCTGGTCGTTGTGGTCGTCGGTGGCTTGATCGGGCTCATGGCTGCGCTTGCGAATCAGGCTGCCGCACAGCACGCCGATCTCGAACAGCAACCACATGGGCACGGCGAGCAAGGTCTGGGAGAAGATGTCCGGTGGGGTAAGGATCATGCCGACCACGAAGCAGCCGATGATCACGTAGGGACGGATCTTCTTCAGGTAGTTCACATCGACCACGCCGATCCACACCAGCAGCACCACTGCGACGGGGATTTCGAAGGCGACGCCGAAGGCGAAGAACAGGGTCATGACGAAATCGAGGTAGTTGGCTATGTCGGTCATCATCGCCACGCCGGCCGGTGTGGCCGCAGCGAAGAATTTGAACATCAGCGGGAACACCAGGAAGTAGGCGAAGGCCATGCCGGCATAGAACAGCACGATGCTCGACACCAGCAGCGGAATGGCGATGCGCTTTTCATGGCGGTACAGCCCCGGCGCGATGAAGCCCCAGATCTGTTGCAGGATGAACGGTATGGCCAGGAACAGCGAAACGATCATGGTCAGCTTGAACGGCGTCAGGAACGGCGAGGCCACGTCGGTGGCGATCATCGTCGCGTTGGCCGGCAAGTGCTCGCGCAGGGGCGCCGAGACCAGGGTGTAGATCTGCTGGGCAAAAGAAAACAGCCCGGCGAAGATCAGGAAAATGGCAGCCACGCAGCGCAGCAGGCGGGTGCGCAGCTCGGTCAGGTGCGAGACCAGCGGCATGGGCTGGTCGTCTTGCGGATTTTCGCTCATGGGGCTCGCGGCGGTTGAGGCTGTTCGGGTTGCTCAGGTACAGGCACCGTGGCTGCCGGCGCTGCGGACGCTGGCGTGGCGGCGGGCTGCTCGGTAGCGACCGTGGCGGGCGGCTGGGCAGGCGGCGTCAGCGGGTTGAGGATGCGCTTGGCTTCCTGCTCCATCTGCAGGATGTGCTCGTTGTGCAGCTGGCGGCGGATGTCGTCTGCACCGATTTCGCGCTCGACCTCCATCTTGATCGCGTTGAAGCTGCGTTTCAGCCGGCCGATCCACAGCCCCGCGGTACGCGCGGCGCCAGGCAGGCGCTCGGGGCCGAGCACCAGCAAGGCTACCAGGCCGACGAGCAGCAGCTCGCTGAAGCTGATGCCGAACATGGCTCAGTCTTTCCGCTGCGGCTCTTGGACCGGCTGGGCCTGGCCCTCGATGGTATGGCCTTGCGCCTGCGGCGCTGCGGCTTGCTGCTGGGCGGTCTGCACCGGTGGAATCGGCTGGGCGGGCGGCGGGGTCTGCTCGGCCGGCTTGTTCTCTTCTTCGTTCATGGCCTTGCGGAAGCCCTTGATCGATTCGCCCAGGTCGCTGCCGAAGTTCTTCAGCTTCTTGGTGCCGAAGACCAGTACCACGACGACCAGCAGGACGATCCAGTGTTTCCAGTCAAAAATACCCATGGTGCTCTCCTAGAATGCTATTCGGTCAGGCCGACGGCTGACGCGCGGCCTTTTCATCATGCCCGGAGAGGCCGAAACGGCGCTCCAGTTCATCGAGTACGGCTTGTGGATGCTGGCCCAGCGCGCTGAGCATGACCAGGCTATGAAACCACAGGTCGGCGGTTTCGTAGATGACATCACTGTAATCCTGGCTGACCGCGGCGTCCTTGGCGGCAATGATGGTCTCGACCGACTCTTCGCCGAGCTTTTCGAGAATCTTGTTCAGGCCCTTGTGGTACAAGCTGGCCACGTAGGAGCTGTCAGGCGCCGCTTGCTTGCGCGCTTCGAGTACTTCGGCCAGGCGGGTAAGGGTGTCGCTCATGTCAGTGTCCTGCGCTGTAGATGGCATCCGGGTCTTTCAACACCGGGTCGACGGTTTGCCACTGGCCGTCTTCGAAGACGCGGTAGAAACAGCTTTCGCGGCCAGTATGGCAGGCGATATGGCCTAGCTGCTCGACCATCAGGATGATCACGTCGGCATCGCAGTCCAGGCGCATTTCGTGCAGCTTCTGCACATGCCCCGATTCCTCGCCCTTGCGCCACAGCTTGCCACGCGAACGCGACCAGTAGATGGCGCGTTGCTCGGCAGCGGTCAACGCCAGCGATTCACGGTTCATCCAGGCCATCATCAGTACGCGTCCGGTCTTGTGGTCCTGGGCGATCGCCGGCACCAGGCCGTCGCTGTTCCACTTGATCTCGTCCAGCCAGTCTTTCATCGTCGACTCCAAAACCGAGCCCGCTCCTGTGCCGGGCCCTTTGCGCTAGTGTGCCAGCCAGCAGCCCGGCTGGCTATTGGCGCACGATCAGGTACAAGCCTGCGGCCAGCATCAGCCACGCCGGCCAGGCGGCGGGGGCGGCCAGGCTAGCCGCCTCGGCGGCCCCCGCCGCCAATACCGCACCGCCGCCGAGCAGGCCGGCGCCGAGCAGGCGCAGCGCCCAGCGGTCGCCCTGGGCGCGGCGCCGTTCCGGCAGTTGCGGGTCTTGCAAGTGCGGCTGCGACAGGCGTTCGAGCAGGTCCCGGGTCATGCCGGCCAGGTGCGGCAACTGCTCGGCCTGGCTGTAGATGTTGCCGAGCACGGCCTTGGGGCTCATGCGGTCGCGCATCCAACGTTCCAGGAAGGGCTTGGCGGTGCTCCACAGGTCGAGGTCGGGGTACAGCTGGCGGCCCAGGCCTTCGATGTTGAGCAGGGTCTTCTGCAGCAACACCAACTGCGGCTGGACCTCCATGTTGAAGCGTCGGGCGGTCTGGAACAGGCGCATCAGTACCTGACCGAAGGAAATGTCCTTCAAGGGCTTTTCGAAGATCGGCTCGCATACCGTGCGGATCGCCGCTTCGAATTCGTTGACCTTGGTGTGCGCCGGCACCCAACCCGAGTCGATGTGCAACTGGGCGACCCGGCGGTAGTCACGCTTGAAGAATGCGATCAGGTTGCGCGCCAGGTAGTCCTGGTCCTCGGCGGTGAGACTGCCGACGATGCCGCAGTCGATGGCGATGTACTGCGGGCTCCACGGTTTGACCGTGCTGACGAAGATGTTGCCGGGGTGCATGTCGGCATGGAAGAAGCTGTCGCGGAATACTTGGGTGAAGAACACCTCCACACCGCGCTCGGCCAACAGCTTCATGTCGGTACGCTGGTCGGCCAGGGTCGCCATGTCGGTGACCGGCACGCCGTAGATGCGCTCCATCACCAGCACCTTGGGGCGGCAGTGATCCCAGTACACCTGCGGCACGTACATCAGCTCCGAGCCTTCGAAGTTGCGCCGCAGCTGGCTGGCGTTGGCCGCCTCGCGAAGCAGGTCGAGTTCGTCGTAGATGGTCTTTTCGTAATCGCCGACGATTTCCACCGGGTGCAGGCGACGGGCGTCGGCCGAAGCGCGTTCGGCGGCCTTGGCGATCAGGAACAGCCAGGCGAGGTCCTGGGCGATCACCGGCTTCAAGCCCGGACGCACCACCTTGACCACCACTTCTTCGCCGCTCTTGAGGCGGGCGGCATGCACCTGGGCCACCGAGGCCGAGGCCAATGGCTCGACGTCAAAGCGGCTGAACACCTCGCCCACCTTGGCGCCCAGTTGCGCCTCGATCAAGGCCACGGCCTTCTGTGGGTCGAACGGTGGCACGCGGTCCTGCAGCAGCATCAGCTCGTCGGCGATGTCGGTGGGCAGCAGGTCACGGCGGGTCGACAGCAACTGGCCGAACTTGATGAAGATCGGCCCCAGGTCCTGCAGCGCCAGGCGCAGGCGCGCTCCGCGGCTGAGCTCGGAAGGCTTGCGCGGCAGCCAGCGCCAGGGCATGAGCAGGCGCAGGCTCATCAACCACCAGGGCAGCGGCAGGTCGAACAGCAGGTCATCGAGACGGTAGCGGATCACCACACGCTGGATGCGGAAAAGACGGCGGACGGCGAGCAGCTTCATGCGTTATCGCTGGTATCAAGGGATCGGGAGAGGCGCTGAAGGCGCGCCTCGAGGCGTTCTATATCGACCTTCAGGCTGTCGAGCTCGCTGAAGGCGGCTTCGGCTTCACGCTTGCCCACCAGGGTGCGCGATTCTTCGGCCAGGTATTCGGAGAGATTCTGCCCGAAGCGCGCCAGGCCCTGGCGAGTCCAGCTTGCGCGCAGGCGCACATGGCCGGCAAGCAGCGCCGTGGCGACCGGGCCGAGCCAGCGCTGCAGCTCGTGTTCCCAGTCCAGCTCCAAGTCCTGCAGCACGCCGAACAGGTCGAGCAGCACGGCGCTGTCGCCATGCAGTTCGACCTGCGGAGTGTGTAGCACACCGGTCTTGTCCTTGGCCACGGCCAGTTGCAGCAGGCTCCCGGCAGGTGCGCGCAGGCTGCAATCGACATCGCCTTCCCAGTGGGCGGCGAGCATCAGGCCCTCTTCATCGGGCAGGATGAAGACCTGCAGGGCCGGCTGGCGGCAATCGATCTCGATGACCTTGCCTTCCAGCGCGGCCAGGCGCGGCAGAGCCGTGCTGTCCATGCGCAAGACGCGGTTCAAGCCATGTTCGACGCTGGCGAGCAGCCCTGCGAGCAGCATCAGGGCTTGATTCCCCGGTGCACGGCGACGATGCCGCTGGTCATGTTGTGGTAAGTGACACGGTCGAAGCCGGCATCGACCATCATGGCCTTGAGGGTTTCCTGGTCGGGGTGCATGCGGATCGATTCGGCGAGGTAACGGTAGCTCTCCGAGTCGTTGGTGATCAGCTTGCCGGCCAGTGGCATGAAGGCGAACGAGTAGGCGTCGTAGGCCTTGGACATGAACTTGTTGGTCGGTTTGGAGAACTCCAGCACCAGCAGACGGCCACCCGGCTTGAGCACGCGCAGCATCGAGCGGATGGCTTCGTCCTTGTGAGTGACGTTGCGCAGGCCGAAGGCGATGGTCACGCAGTCGAAGTGGTTGTCCGGGAACGGCAGCTTCTCGGCGTCGGCCTGGACGAACTCGATGTTGCCGGCCACACCACGGTCGAGCAGGCGGTCACGGCCCACCTTGAGCATCGATTCGTTGATGTCGGCGAGCACCACCTGCCCGGTCGGGCCGACCAGGCGCGAGAACTTGGCGGCCAGGTCGCCGGTACCGCCGGCGATGTCCAGCACCCGGTTGCCGGCGCGCACGCCCGACAGCTCGATGGTGAAGCGCTTCCACAGGCGGTGCATGCCGCCGGAAAGCACGTCGTTCATCAGGTCATACTTGGCAGCCACCGAGTGGAACACTTCGGCGACTTTCTTTGCCTTCTGGCTCTCGGGTACGTCCTGGTAGCCAAAATGTGTGGTGGGTTCGGCGTGTTCGCCTTTGCGCTGGTCGTTCATATCGCTTCACCGGAAAAAATTACCGCCATTCTAGGGTGATCGGGCGGATTTGTCTTGGCGGGGTGTGCCGCGGAGCGGGGGCGGGCATAATGCCAATTATGTCTACATACCCAGGATCACCCGCATGACCCAGATCAGCGTCGAACGCAAACACACCCTCGGCCGCGAAGCCGCCCGTGCCAAGGCCGAGGCGCTGGTAGACAAGCTCAGCCGCGAATACGACCTCAAGGCCACCTGGAATGGCGACCGCGTCGACGTGGCACGCAGCGGTGCCAATGGCAGCGTTCACATTGACGAGGACAGCATCCGCGTCGACTTGAAGCTCGGCATGATGCTGTCGATGATGAGCGGTACCATCAAGGGCGAAATCGAGCGGGCGCTGGACAAAGCGCTGGCCTGACGCCTCTGCATTCAACTGTCGGGGAAAGGAATCAGCTCCTCGACCTGCTTGAGGCGCAGATCTCCCCGATAGATCTGGTAGCGCTCTGCGGGGGCCAGAGCACGTTGCAAACGCTCCTCGCGGCTCATTGCGTCCGGGAACTTCAAATGGCCCTTGGCAAAGCGCCGGGCGTTGATACTGGGGCTGGTGTAGTGAAAATGGGCTTCCCAGAGTTTCTGCCTTGGTTGCAGGCGGTAAACGTCATACACATCCAGATAGTCGTTGGCCTTGAGCTTCTTGCGGCTTTTGGTCAGCTTCACCTCGACTTCGCCAGCCTCTACCAGAAAGCGCAACGCTTTGCTGTCGGGGTGCCGGGTGTCTAGGTAGGCAATGGTCAACAGGCGCTTTTTTTCTGCCTGTACCTCGGTCATTGCCTGTTCCAGCCTGGTAGCCAGTGCATGCCCTTGATCCGGGCCGGCACGCAAAGGGGCGGCGATGTCCGCCATGTCCTGAATATAGAAGTCGAGTTGGTCCGCCAGGCTGTTTGGTCCGTCCAGGTGACGGGCAGCGTGGGCGACCCTGGTGGATTTCTGGGTCAGCAGGTCGTTGGCCGTGCGGCGAAGGCGAGCGTAGTCAGGTGCTGGCGCAGCTTGCGGCACGGTTTCCCAGTGTTCACCTTGTTGCTGGTAGCGCGCAACCGTCTGTTCCGTCAGTGGGTCGATCTGCACGGCTTCGCTGTCTTCATCCGCCTGCTCGACGACCAGGGATTTGCCCCGGTTGGTGCGGATCACCTTACGCCTGCCGGGGCGCACCCTGTGGGTCAGGGGTTGTTCGGGCAGTGCATCCTGCAGATCGGCCGCAGCAGAAACGAAGGCAAGGTCATGCTCGGTCAGGTTTATCAGTGAATGCAGTTCAGCGATGTATTCGTTGAGCCTGCGGCTGTCCACCGCCGGTAAGTTGCGCGAAAGCAGGTACTCGGCATTTCCCAGTGTCAGTTTGTATTCACCCAGTGCGCTTTCCAGCGGTGCTTCCTGTTCTTCTGGCTTCAGGTGGGCAGCAGCCAGGCTGTCGTGGCTCAACATCGCTTCGTGCAGATGTGTGCTGCGCAGGGTTTTCTGCGAAAGCAGGGTGCTTTCGAAGTTTTCCGCGGTGAGCTGGTCTCGCATCACGATCAACTGATACAGGTCGCTGAGGATCTGTGCGCGGGTGATCATGGTCGAATAACGTCTGTTCTGGATGATGGTGTCGAGTTTCTTACGCTTGCCAGAGAACTGGATCTTCCCATCTGTCAGCGCTTCGCCGAGGTTTTGGTCAAGGCGTTGGCTGACGTTGAAGATGCGTCGATGAGTAGCCAAAGCGGCTTCGACGCGCTTGCTGTAGTCCAGGTAGAGTACCGCCTGCTCCTGGCCTGAAGGCAGCTGCACAAGCCGACGTGACTGGTCCTTGAGTGCGTCATAGTCAGTCATGTCGAGCAGGCGGCGGAACTGCTGCAGGTCCGAGGTCAGCAAATTTTCCCACCATTGACCACGGGCAAACGAGGCCGCGGCCTTGGGGTCGAACCTGGCGTATTTCGGGTCGCTCATGTCTGCGTATAGCTGCGCCTGCCTCCTTATCAGTTCCGCCTGCTTTTCGTAGGTGAGTGCCAGCACATCGAAGTTGGTACGCGCCTCGTTGCGCAGGACGCGTAGCGCCTGTCGCTGTGCCTGCAATGCTTCTGGCAGGTTGTCGAGCGTAGTGCCGGGGTACTCATTCACAGCCTGCTGAAACGCAAGGTGCGCCTGATCATAGGCTTTTACCCGCTCCAGGTAGCCATCAATGAACGTTTCGGTGCTGAGGAGTTTCTTGTCATTTTCCGTTCGGCTTTCCAGCATTTTCCTGAAGGCTTCTTGTTTTTCTTCGAGCAGTGCCCTGGCCGTTTTTGGCATGCCACCGGCCATGTGCAGGTCGAGCATCCACTCGCCGTTCCAGCGCGTAAGCCAAGGGCCGCGGCTGCGTTCGCGGCCGACGATGTAGTAGCCGTCGGGCTCTGCACCCCAGGTCTGCGACCATTCGCTATGGCTGATATCCGGGCCAATGATGCGTATGCCACCATAGGTCTCTTCGACTTCATAGGCGACACCCTGCAGCTTCACGTAGTAATGCTCGTCGATCTTGTACAGGCCGCGCATACGGCCACTGGACAGTGCGCTGCGCCCGTTCAGGCTAGCGTTGGCGCGCAAGGTGTCGAGGGCTGAGCGAGCCTCGCGAGGCAGGTTGCCGAGCCGCTGGTCATGGCCCCATTGGCTGACGTTGAGCGTAGTAGGCTGGAGTTGCTCGATTGAGGCTTGCCAAGAGGTTTGTTCGGGTGGCTGCGCCGCTGTTTCGCGCGGTACACGGCGCGGCGTGGGTTGAAAAGGCTGTTCAGTTTCCGGCTTGGCAGTGGCAGGGCCATGGGCGAGCAGCATGGCCAGGTTCAGCAGGAGGTCTGCGCCAGCGAGCAACTTTTCTTCGGTAGTGCCCTGGGTCAATGTCGTCAGGTCATCCTTGATGCTGAGCAGGGCGGTCACCAGCCAGGCCAGTACACCCAACGGGCCCCGCAGCAGTGGGGTGGCCGTATTGAATGCCAGCCAAGCGAACCGTACGACCAGTGCCCAGCGTTGCTGTGCGTTCGAGACACTCTGCCAGGAGGCCAGCAGCAGGAGCATGTCAGCCCTGGCTTTGAACATCATTTCGTCCAGTGCATCGGACCATGGCGTGAACGCCAAGGTGACCGGGGCCCTCAAGCGCTCGATGGCATCTGCAGCCAGCGCGGAAGCGGGCCCCAGCAGATGCGCCAGTTCGATGAGGCCGGCATGAAGGTGCGGGTGGTTGAAGCCATCATCGGCATAGATGGGGCGGGCATCGTCATCCAGCCACGGGAGGATGTCCTGCTGCAAAGCAGGCTCGGTCCTGATGCTTGTAATCAGCCGATCGCGGCTGTCGAACTGCCTGACAGCCTGCGCAGTGCTCATGGGCCGGTAGAGTAGCCAGGCTCCGGTGGCAGGTACTTCGATGACGAACATGCCATGCACCGTGTTTGCCTTCGGGCCGTCCGGCACGCTGTTGAATGACAGCGGCGCCAACTTCAGCGATGCGCTGGCGTGGGCTTCACGGCGGCAAAAATCTGCGACCACTTGCCAGGTGCGCTCGCTCAGTTGCCCGGCAATCTTGGCCTGCAACGCGCTCAGCAGCAGGGCGCCACGCCATTCTTCGGCAAACCGCTGGCGACGTTTGGCAGTGTCGGTCTGTAACTGTTCGTGAACATACTTCGGATATTGGCCACCGACATCCACGGCAGTGATCAGCGCATGGACATAGTCAACGTCCATCCAGCTGCCCGCTGCTTGTTGCCCGCTAAGTTGAGTGGACGTGGCTACCTGGTCGCTATCCAACGGCAGGCGGGTAATGGCCAGTTCGGTCAGGCTGACCGTTCTCAAGTATTCCAGCCTTGCCGGCCCCTCCGAGGACACCTGCACCACCTGCGATATCGCGACCTCTACCTGATCAGAGTTGTAAGGCAGGCGGGTCGGGTGGTCTTTGTGCATTTGTTCGCGCAGGCGGCGAACCGTGTATTGCTGCAAGTCTTCGATCCCGTCCAGGGAATCTTTGCCCTGTGCCAGCATTTGCCCTGCCGACAGCTCCAGCAGCGCCATGTGGTACTGGAAGCGGTCGCTCGCCGTGGCTTTTGCAACCCAGTCAGGCAGCGCGACGGCGGGCGTGGTTCGTTCAAGGCGAAAGCACGTTGGGAAGACCGATGAGGGATCGCTCAGCTTGCTGAATTCATCCTCCAGATCGCTGACGTGTTCGATATCGCCAAGCTGAATCCGATCAATTTTTTGCAGCAGACAGTTGAGCAGTTGCCGGGCCTGGTAGCCGAACGGGTCTTCGGCCAAGGCCGTACAGGCCCACGACATCGTGTCGAATGCATGGTGCTCGGAAAGTTCCTCGCGCAGGGCGGTGGCGAATGCAGCGAGCCCGTTGAAACCGCGTACGGTGCCGGAGGGCTTGCACCACAAGACCAATTCGCGAGCGTCTTTCTTGCCGGTGATCAGCAGGTCCGGCAAGACCTCGAGAACAGTTTTGCCTGGTGTCCCGAGCGAAACCTGCACAGATTGTACGGTTGCCGCGGGTTTTATCTGAGCGAGCACCGCATACAGCAGGGATTTCTGCTCGCTGTCCAGACCCTGGCGCTCAAGCGTGGCGAGCAATGCAGCCTTGAGCACCTGCTGCACCCAGCACAAACGGGTTACATCCGAATCGGCGTCGCGGCTGTTCCAGAAACTGACCTGTGCCTGCTGGAATGCTTCGCAGAGGGTTGCAAGCATATCGTCGTAGGCAACATTCAGGTAGGCCATGCGAATGTCGATTGTCGGCGCCTGCTCGTTGGGCCGGAAAATGACTGGCGGATTCAGGCTGAGCTGGTCCGTTGGCTGGAGCGCCAAAGGCTGACCGTTGAGAAAATGCTCAAGCAATCTGTCCACCAGGTTGCCTGGCTGCGCCGGTCGTTTGTCATTCGGGCCAGGCAGGATAACGAAGTCCCTGATGGAGTGCAGGTGTGGGTAGTTCTGTCGGATCCATGGGTAGCGTGCCGCAAGTGCGTCGAAGCCTGCTGTGGCGACGACCTCACGCAAGGTGGGGCGGTTGGCGAACTGCGTCGCTACCAGCTGCTTGAACGATATGGGTGGCGGGGGCACTGATTGGGACATGGAGTGAGGCTCCGAGCAGAGGGAGCCAAATCCTGAAACCTCAGGTATAAGTCGCTGCGGTAGATACATCAGTGCAGCGATCTTAGGGTGCAGATTCTAATTCCCCTCCCTACCTTATGCTTCAAGCCCAACCTCCATGGGCGGTTCCTCCCCTCCACTCATGAGCATGAGGTACAGAGCATGACCAAAGTGAATGTGAAGAAAAAGGATGACGCCCAGGGCACCTTGGGCGAAGTGCGCGGTTATGCGCGCAAGATCTGGCTGGCCGGTATCGGCGCATACGCTCGGGTCGGGCAGGAAGGCTCCGACTACTTCCAGGAGCTGGTAAAAGCGGGTGAAGGCGTCGAGAAGCGTGGCAAGAAGCGCATCGACAAAGAGCTCGATGCCGCCAACAACCAGATCGACGAAGCAACCCAAGAAGTCAGCCGGGTCCGCGGTAAGGTCGAAGTTCAGCTCGACAAGATCGAAAAGGCTTTCGACGCACGGGTAGGCCGCGCCTTGAATCGCCTCGGCATTCCGTCTAAACATGACGTTGAGGCGTTGTCCATCAAGCTTGAACAGCTACATGAGCTGCTCGAGCGCGTCGCGCACAAACCATAAGGAGAGCAGGATGGCTGGCAAGAAGAATTCCGACAAAGAAAGCAGCTCTTGGATCGGCGGGATCGAGAAGTACTCCCGCAAGATCTGGCTGGCGGGGCTGGGTATCTATTCGAAGGTCGACCAGGACGGCCCTAAGCTGTTCGACTCGCTGGTGAAGGATGGCGAGAAGGCCGAGAAGCAGGCGAAGAAGACGGCTGAAGACGTTGCCGAATCTGCCAAGTCCTCGACCACCTCCCGTGTGTCCGGCGTGAAAGACCGCGCACTGGGCAAGTGGAGCGAGCTCGAAGAAGCCTTCGACAAACGCCTGAACAGCGCCATCTCGCGCCTTGGCGTACCAAGCCGCAACGAGATCAAGGCCCTGCACCAGCAGGTTGACAGCCTGACCAAGCAGATCGAGAAACTGACTGGCGCTTCGGTAACGCCGATCTCTTCGCGCGCAGCTGCGGCCAAGCCGGCCGCCAGCAAGACGGCGGCCAAGCCACTGGCCAAGGCGGCAGCGAAGCCTGCGGCGAAAACCGCTGCAGCCAAACCTGCAGCCAAGACTGCTGCGGCGAAACCTGCGGCCAAAGCAGCTGCCAAGCCTGCGGCGGCCAAACCCGCTGCGGCGAAGAAGCCAGCAGTGAAGAAATCACCGGCCAAGCCTGCCGCAGCCAAGCCAGCGGCACCTGCTGCCAGCGCAGCCCCGGCGGCCACCGCCGCACCGGCGCCCACTGCGGCTCCGGCTAGCAGTGCGCCATCGGCGCCGGTAAACGTGGCCACCCAGGCCTGATACCGCGTGGCTCCCATCGCCGGCAAGCCGGCTTCCACAGGTTCTGTGAAGTCCTTGTGGGAGCCGGCTTGCCGGCGATGCGGCAGCTGCTGCACCCCAAGTTGTTGATCTATCCCTCCAGATACCGCCGCGCCAACTGTTGCGCTGCCTCCCGCGGTTTCTCCTGCAGATGCGGCGCCACCAGCATCATCACCTGGTACACCACCACCCCCACATCCCCCTCGCGGCCCAACACCCGCTGGTAGTCCAGCGAGAACATCAGGGTCAGGGTGATCTGTTCAACCAACTGCCCCAGCGCCTGGGTATCGCTGACCACTTGCCCCTGCCCCTTGAGGCTGGCCAGCAACGCCGCCAGGGTGCGCTTGAGCCCGTTTATCAGGCTGCGCATGCCACGGGCCAGCTTGGGCAGGCGCCCGGTCAGGTTCGACAAGTCCTGGAACAGGAAGCGGTACTGCGCCATGTGCTCGACGATCAGGTGCAGGAACAGCCAATAATCCTCGGCATCCAGGCGTACCTCCAGCGGTGGGTCGAGCAGCGGCATCAGGCTTTCTTCGAAGCGCTCGAACAGGCCGAGCACCAGCGGCTCTTTGCCGTGGAAGTGGTAATACAGGTTGCCGGGGCTGATGCCCAGCTCGTTGGCAATCTCGAGGGTCGAGACATTCGGCTCGCCCTGCTGGTTGAACAGCTGCAGGGCGCATTCGAGGATACGGTCGCGGGTTTTCATCCAGGCGTAGTGCTCATCGGGTCAGGACATAGGTGCCTGGCGCGGGGCCCAGCGGTGGATAAGTTGCATTGCCCAGCTCCAGGCGCGGTGCCTTGAGCGGGCCGGAGCGAGGAACGATCCACTCCAGCCACAAGGGCCACCAGCTGCCGTCGCTGCGCTGTGCATCGTGGAACCAGGCGCGCGGGTCACTCGACAGCTTGGGGTTGTCCAGGTAGTAGGCCTTGGGGTTGCCGGGCGGGTTGATGATGCTCTGGATATGCCCGCTGTTGGACAGCACGAAACGCCGCTCGCCACCCAGCAGCAGTGCCGAACGGTACACGGCGTCCCATGGGGTGATGTGATCGTTGCTGCCTGCCACGGTAAAACTGTCGAGGTCGACCTGCTTGAGGTCGATGGGCGTGCCGCACACTTCCAGCCCCGTCGGATGAGTCAGCGGGTTGAGCTTGAAGAAATCCAGCAGGTCGCCGTGCAGGGCGGCGGGCAGGCGCGTGCTGTCGGCATTCCAGTAAAGGATGTCGAACGCCGGGGGCGTCTTGCCCAGCAGGTAATTGTTGACCCAGTAGTTCCAGATCAGGTCGTTGGGCCGCATCCAGGCGAATATCCGCGCCACCTCGCCGCCGTCCAGCACGCCGCGCTGGTAGGAGCGGCGTTTGGCGGCCTCGATGGTCTGTTCGTCGGCGAACAGGCTGGCGGGGCTCTCGAACTGGCTGTCCAGCAGGCTCACCAGGTAGGTGGCGCTGCGCACCTTGCGCAGCTGATGCTTAGCCTGCAGGTGACCCTGCAGCGCGGCCATGGTCAGGCCTCCGGCGCAAGCGCCCATCAGGTTGGGGTCGCGGCTGCCGCTGATGCTGCGGCAGGCGTTGAGCGCTTCTTCCAGGGCCTGCACATAGCTCGAAAGCCCCCACTCACGGTGGCGTGGGTCGGGGTTGCGCCAGCTCACCATGAAAACCTGCAGGCCATGCTTGAGCATGTACTGGACGTAACTGTTGTTGGGCTGCAGGTCGAAGATGTAGAACTTGTTGATCTGTGGCGGCACTACCAGCACTGGCCGGGCATGCTGCTTTTCGCTCATCGGCTTGTACTGGATCAGCTCCAGCAGCTCGTTGCGAAACACCACCGCGCCTGGGGTGCAGGCCAGATTGCCGCCCACTTCGAAGGCACGCTCATCCACCTGCCGTGGCAGGCCGTCGTTGTGGCGCAAATCGTCAAGCAGGTGGGCCACGCCGCGGACCAAGCTCTGGCCGCCGGTATTGAACAGCTCCTTGACCGCCAGCGGGTTGAGCAGCGAGTTGCTCGGCGCCAGGGCATCGTTGATCAGGTTGAACAGGAAATGCGCGCGCGCCCGGTCGTCATCGTTCAGGTGGCTTTCCTCGATCCACAGGCGGGTTTGCTTCTGCCAGGCCAGATAGGCCTGCAGGCTGCGCCGGTAGAACGGGTTCTGGCTCCACGTCGGGTCGTTGAAGCGGCTGTCGCGCGGGTTTGGCTGATAGGGCGTGTCACCCAGCATCACACGGCCCAGCTGGCCGCTCAGGGCCATCAGGTGGCGTGCGGTGTGCAGCGGGTTGCGCAGGCTCTGACGGCCGACGCTGCGCAGTGTGGAAATCAGGTCGCGGCCGCGCAGGCCGAGAATGGCGTTCTGCACGTTCATGCTGGTGGCGGGAAGCGTTGTCGTTCCTCGGGCCGGTTTATCTTTCATGGCAACACTCCCTCGTCTTACCGGATTCGCGGGCAGCGACTATCAACCGCCGGAGGCGGGGCGCGGATGCATGACCGCGCGCTGACGTTCTTCCTGGAGAAACTTCATGATGATCGGGGCGACGGCCTCGGCACGGGTAATCAGGAACAGATGGCCGTCGTCGATAATGTGTAGCTGGGCATTGGGAATTCGCCAGGCCAGCAGGCGCATATTGATCAGCGGGATCAGCGGATCGTCGTCGCCGGCCAGCACCAGGGTCGGCTGCTGGATCTTGTGCAGCCAGTGGATGCTGGTCCAGCCCAGGCCGGCGAACAGCTGCCAGTAGTAGCCGAGCTTGCCGCCCGAGCGCACCTTGGCCGCGTGGTGCATGGCCAGCTCCGGGTCGCGGCGAAAGCCACCGCCATAGATCAGCGGCGCGATACGTATGACATGAGACGGCTGCACGTAGCGCCTCGGGCTCGCCATCATCCACAACACCTTGGGCTTGCCCGGCACCATCACCGCACCGGCCGCCGTGGCCGCCAGCACCAGCTTCTTGCAGCGCTCCGGGTAGTCGTGGGCGAATTGCTGGGCCAGCGCGCCGCCCCAGGACACACCGATTACATTCACCTGGCCGTAGTCCAGGTAATCGAGCATGCGCGCGGTCAGCTTGGCCAGGCCCGGGAAGCGATAAGGGTGGCGCGGGGTGGAAGAGCCACCCACGCCCGGTACGTCGAACGCGATCACTTCCAGGTCCGGGTCGAGTGCCTCGATGAACGGGAACACCAGCTCCAGGTTGGCGCCGATGCCGTTGAAGATCAGCAGCGGCGTCAGGTGCGGCTTGCCCGGGCGAACAGCGGTGCGGATGGATTGGTCATCCAGCTCGACGGTCCTGAATATGTAGGGTTGCGGCATGCACGTGGCTCTGTGGTGTCAGATAGCACCGTGGCATGCCGTTGGCGGCCACGGCGATGTAACTCAACGTTCGTGAACGTAGGTACCCGGCGAGGCTTCGCCTGCGGCGTAGGCGCGGCTGCCCAGGCGCGTGGGTGCCTTTTTCAGCTCGCCGGCGCGTTCGCCCAGCCAGTTCTGCCAGTGCAGCCACCAGGAGTCGGCATGCTTGTCGGCATTCTCCTGCCAGGCAACCGGGTCGCCCGGGCGGTCGGCACCGGTCATGAAGCGCGCCTTGGGGTTGCCTGGCGGGTTGAGAATGCTCTGGATATGGCCGCTGTTGGACAGCACGAACTCGATCTTGCCGCCGAACAGGTGCGCCGAGCGGTAGCACGACTGCCAGGGGGTAATGTGGTCGGTGGTGCCGGCCACGCTGAAGATGTCGCACGTGACGCTCTTCAGGTCGATGGCGGTGCCGCACACTTCCAGTGCGTTGCTGCGGGTCAGCGGGTTGTTCTTGAACAGCTCGATCAGGTCGCCGTGGAAGGCGGCCGGCAGGCGTGTGGTGTCGTTGTTCCAGAACAGGATGTCGAACACGGGTGGCTCGTTGCCGAGCAGGTAGTTGTTCACCCAGTAGTTCCAGATCAGGTCATTGGGGCGCATCCAGGCAAACACTCTGGCCATGTCGCTGCCTTCGAGCACGCCGGCCTGGTAGGAGTGGCGCTTGGCCGATTCCAGGGTCTGCTCGTCGACGAACAGTGAGACATCGGTGTCCATGGTGGTGTCGAGCACGCTCACCAGCAGGGTCAGGGCGTTGACCTTGTTCTCGCCGAGGGCGGCGTAGTGGCCGACCAGCGCCGTGCAGGTGATCCCGCCGGAGCAGGCGCCGAGGATGTTCAGGTCCTTGCTGCCGGTAATCGCCAGCACTGCGTCGACCGCTTCCTTGAGCGCATCGATGTAGGTCGACAGGCCCCATTCGCGCTGGGCCTTGGTGGGGTTGCGCCAGCTGATGATGAAGGTCTGCTGCTGCGAACGCAGGCAGAAGCGCGCCAGGCTCTTGTCCGGGCTCAGGTCGAAGACGTAGAACTTGTTGATCTGCGGCGGCACCACCAGCAGCGGGCGGGCATGCACCTGTTCGGTGATGGGGCTGTATTGGATCAGTTCCAGTACATCGTTGCGGTACACCACGGCACCTTCCGTGTTGCCGAGGTTCTTGCCCACTTCGAAGGCGTCCATGTTGACCTGGCTGGGCATGCCGCCATTGTTCACCACGTCCTTGGCCAAATTGGACAGGCCATCAAGCAGGCTCTTGCCGCCGGTTTCGAAGAAGCGCTTGACCGCCGCCGGGTTGGACAGTGTGTTGGTCGGCGCCATGGCCTCGGTCAGCAGGTTGATGACGAACTGGCCGCGGGCGATGTCCTGGGGCGACAGGTCGCTGTCGCCGATCCAGTCCTGCAGCTCCTGGCGCCACGCCAGGTAGGTTTGCAGGTAGCGTCGGTAAAGCGGGTTCTTGCTCCAGGCCGGGTCGTTGAAGCGACGGTCGTCGCTCTGCGGGGCCAGGGTGGATTTGCCCAGCAATACATTCTTCAGCTCCAGGCCGAAGTGGGCCACGTGCTTGGCACTGTGCAGCGGCTGGCGCACGGCCTGGCGCAGCACGGTACGCGCTGAGCTCAGCAGGTCCTTGCGGCGGATGCCGATGACCGGGTTCAGCCCCAGGGTGTTGTCCGAGGCCTGCCGCTGCAACTCATCGTTGTTCTTGTTACTCATCTACGACGCTCCGTTGTCCTGAGACGAGTACCGGTTTGCTGTGGCACATGCACAGTCTGCTGCCCGGTACTGCTACTCGGGTGACCAGTGATAAGGAACAGCGGTGCTGCGGGCCGGATGCTTTCGGCGATGAGCTGCGGGGGAATCTGCGTGTGAAGACAGCCTGCTTTCGCTCGCGACCTCTACAAACCGGCCTTGCCCTGATTGCCTACATGGCTATGCAGGGAACTTGCCAGCCCCATTGGTTACCCGACTTTCATGTAATGCGCAAGACAGCCGCGTTACGAGCTGTCTGTAGCGCATTCAAGCAGATGAGATTAGAAAATGCGCTCTAAACGGTGGAAGGCTTGCGCTAGAGCATGAGTTTGACCACAGATTCGGCAGGATCGCGGGACTTGCCGGCCTTGTGCAGCTCGTCCAGGTACTCGGCCCAGAGCTGTTCCTGGCGCAGGCAGAGCTGTTCCAGGTATTCCCAGGTGAACAAGCCGCTGTCATGGCCGTCGTCGAAGGTCAATTTCAGTGCATATTGGCCGGCAGGTTCCAGGCCGACCAGGCCGACGTTGATCTTGCCGAATTGCAGGATGGGGTTACCGTGACCCTGGACCTCAGCGGAAGGTGAGTGTACGCGCAGGAATTCGGCGGGCAGGTGGTAGGCCTCGTCGGGGGCGTAGGTGAGGCTGAGGGTTTTCGAGGCTTTGTGCAGGTTGATGGCGGTGGGCAGGCGGGCCATGGCTGGAAATCTCTTGTGAGCTGATGTTGCAAGCTTCGAGAGATTCAGGGGATTGTGCAAGGGGGCTGCTACGCAGCCCAATCGCCGGCAAGTCGGCTCCCACAGGGTTCTGCATTGCTGCGGACTTTGTAGGAGCCGGCTTGCCGGCGATTGGGCCGCGAAGCGGCCCCCTGCGGTCTTACAGGATGTAACGCGACAGGTCTTCGTTCTGCGCCAGCTCACCCAGGTGGCCGTTCACATAAGCCGCATCGATCCGGATCGGCGTTTCATCATGGGCACTGGCCAGGTCACCGGCACTGAACGATACCTCTTCGAGCAGGCGCTCGAGCAGGGTGTGCAGACGGCGGGCGCCAATGTTCTCGGTCTTCTCGTTGACCTGATAGGCGATCTCGGCCAGGCGCTTGATGCCGTCGGCCTGGAACTCGATGTTCAGCCCTTCGGTCTTGAGCAGTTCGCGGTACTGTTCGGTCAACGAAGCGTGAGGCTCCTGCAGGATGCGCTCGAAGTCTTCCGGGGTCAGTGCCTTGAGCTCGACGCGGATCGGCAAACGGCCCTGCAGCTCAGGCACCAGGTCGCTCGGTTTGCTCAGGTGGAACGCGCCGGAGGCGATGAACAGGATGTGGTCGGTCTTGACCATGCCCAGCTTGGTGTTCACGGTGCAGCCTTCGATCAGCGGCAGCAGGTCGCGCTGTACGCCTTCACGGGATACATCGGCACCGCCAACGTTGCCACGCTTGGCCACCTTGTCGATCTCGTCGATGAACACGATGCCGTGCTGTTCAACGGCTTCGAGGGCTTTGGCCTTGAGCTCTTCATCGTTGACCAGGCGGCTGGCTTCTTCGTCGCGCACCATCTTCAGCGCGTCCTTGACCTTGAGCTTGCGCGACTTGCGCTTGCCCTTGCCCATGTTGGCGAACAGGCTCTGCAGCTGGTTGGTCATCTCTTCCATGCCAGGCGGCGCGGCGATCTCGACACCCACACTGTCGGCGACTTCGATCTCGATTTCCTTGTCGTCCAGTTGGCCTTCGCGCAGGCGCTTGCGGAACAGCTGGCGGGTATTGGAATCGGTGCTGGTCTGCGCGGCTTCCTCGGCGAAGCTGCTGACCCGCGCCTGCGGCAGCAGGGCGTCGAGGATGCGGTCTTCGGCGGCATCTTCGGCGCGGTGGCGCACGCGGATGATTTCCTGTTCGCGCAGCATCTTCATCGCGGCGTCGGCGAGGTCACGGATGATCGACTCGACATCGCGGCCGACATAGCCCACTTCGGTGAACTTGGTCGCTTCGACCTTGAGGAACGGCGCGTTGGCCAGCTTGGCCAGGCGACGGGCGATTTCGGTCTTGCCGACGCCGGTGGGGCCGATCATCAGGATGTTCTTGGGCGTTACTTCGGCACGCAGCTCGGCAGGGAGCTGCATGCGCCGCCAGCGGTTGCGCAGGGCGATGGCCACGGCGCGCTTGGCGTCGTCCTGGCCGATGATGTGGCGGTTGAGTTCGTGGACGATTTCGCGGGGGGTCATGGACATGATGAAAATGGTCCTTGGGCAGAGTCGATCAGCGTGGAAATATCCCGCGACGAGCGGGACGCCAGAACAGCTGATTTACTCGGCCAGGTCCTGCTCCTCGATGGTCAGGTTATGGTTGGTGAACACGCAGATATCGCCCGCGATGTTCAGGGCAGTCTCGGCGATTTCACGCGCCGACAGGTCGGTCTTGTTCAGCAGGGCACGGGCTGCGGCCTGGGCGTAGGCGCCGCCGGAACCCATGGCGATCAGGCCGTCTTCCGGCTCTACCACGTCACCATTGCCGGTGATGATCAAGGATGCGTCCTTGTTGGCGACCGCCAGCATGGCCTCAAGGCGGCTAAGGGAGCGGTCGGTACGCCACTCTTTGGCCAGCTCGACGGCGGCGCGCACCAGGTGGCCGGAGTGTTTCTGCAGTTGCGCTTCGAAGCGCTCGAACAGGGTGAAGGCGTCGGCGGTGGCACCGGCGAAACCGGCGATCACTTCGCCGTTGTACAGGCGGCGGACCTTCTTGGCGTTGCCCTTCATGACGGTGTTGCCGAGGGATACCTGGCCGTCGCCACCCATGACGACTTTGCCGTGACGGCGGACAGAAACGATGGTGGTCAAGGGGAGAGTCTCCACGCAGCGGGGCGAAAATGCCTGATGCAGACTCATATGGGGGTGGGGGAAGGATTTCAACCGGGGGGGATGAATGGTTGGTGCATGTCTGTGCTGGCCCCATCGCCGGCAAGCCGGCTCCCACAGTGGTTGCAGTGCTGCAAATCCCTGTGGGAGCCGGCTTGCCGGCGATCAGGCCCGAAAGGCTTACTCAGCCCTCGTGGCAGACATGCCCATCGACCAAGGTATAACGCACCGCCCCAGGCAGGCAGTGGCCAATGAACGGGCAGTTGTCGCCACGCGAGAACCACTGCTCGCCCGCCACGGTCGAGGCCTTGGCATCGAACAGCACCAGGTCCGCGGCACCACCCACCTTCAGTTCACCCGCTGGCAGGCGCAGGGCCGCAGCCGGACCGCTGGTCAGGCGCGCCAGCAGCGTAGGCAGGTCGAGCAGGCCATCGTCGACCAGGGTCATGGCCAGCGGCAATAGCAGCTCGACGCTGCTGATACCCGGTTCGGTGGCGCCGAACGGGGCCAGCTTGGCGTCGCGTTCGTGGGGCTGGTGGTGGCTGGAAATCGCCTGGATCACACCCGACTTGACCGCTTCGCGCAGGCCGTCACGGTCGGCAGCGGTGCGCAGCGGCGGCTGCACGTGGTACAGGCTGGAGAACTCGCGCAGCGATTCGTCGGTGAGGATCAGCTGGTACAGGGCCACGTCGGCGGTCACCGGCAGGCCGAGCTGCTGGGCCTGGGCGATCAGCCGCGCGCCGCGGGCGCTGGTGATCTGGCTGAAGTGGGCGCGTACGCCGGTCTGTTCGACCAGCAGCAGGTTGCGCGCCAGGGCCACAGTTTCGGCGGTCTCGGGGATGCCAGGCAGGCCGAGGAAGCTGGCCATGGCACCTTCGTGGGCCAGGCCGCCCTGGGACAGGTCGCGGTCCTGGGAGTGGAACACCACGGTCAGGTCGAAGGTGGCGGCGTATTCCAGGGCGCGAGCCAGGGTACGGTTGTTGGGGATTTCCTTCAGGCCGTTGCCGAAGGCCACGCAGCCGGTATCGCGTAGGGCCACCAGTTCAGCCAGCTGTTCGCCTTCCAGGCCCTTGGTCAGGGCGCCGATCGGGTAGACCTTGCTGTTGCCGGCTTCACGGGCGCGATCGAGGATCAGCTCGGCCACGGCCGAGGTGTCCAGCACCGGTTTGGTCTGCGGCGGGCAGCACAGGCTGGTGACGCCACCGGCCACGGCGGCACGGGTTTCGCTGGCGATGTTGCCCTTGCGGCTGTAGCCCGGCTCGCGCAGGGACACGCCGACGTCGACCAGGCCCGGTGCAGCGACCAGGCCATCGGCCTGGATCGTGCGGCTAGCGCTGAAGCCTGCCGGGGCCGCGCCGATGGCGGCAATGCGGCCGCCGTCCAGGTGCAGGTCGGTGACCTGGTCCAGGCCGGTCTTGGGGTCGATGACCCGGGCGCCAAGAATGCTGACGGTCACTGGGCGTTCTCCTGGTCGAATTGACGTTGCGCGTTCTGCCCGCTCATGGCCATGGACAGCACGGCCATGCGCACGGCGATGCCGTAGGTGACCTGGTTGAGGATCACCGAGTGTTTGCCGTCGGCCACTGCCGACTCGATCTCCACGCCGCGGTTGATCGGGCCTGGGTGCATGACGATGGCGTCGGGCTTGGCGCCGGCCAGGCGCGCGGTGGTCAGGCCGAACAGGCGGTAGAACTCGCCTTCGCTGGGCAGCAGGCCGCCGGCCATGCGCTCACGCTGCAGGCGCAGCATGATCACCACGTCGACATCCTTGAGGCCTTCGGCGAGGTTGGTGTAGACCTTCACGCCGTATTGCTCGATGCCGATCGGGATCAGGGTCTTCGGGCCGATCACGCGGATGTCCGGGCAACCCAGCGCCTTGAGCGCCAGCATGTCGGAGCGGGCCACGCGCGAGTGCAGGATATCGCCGACGATCGCGACCGACAGGTTCTCGAAGCTGCCTTTGTGGCGGCGGATGGTCAGCATGTCGAGCATGCCCTGGGTCGGGTGTGCGTGGCGGCCGTCACCGCCGTTGATCACCGCGACGTCCGGGCACACGTGCTCGGCGATGAAGTGCGCAGCGCCGGAGTCGGAGTGGCGCACGACGAACATGTCGGCGGCCATGGCTTCCAGGTTGCGCAGGGTGTCGAACAGGGTCTCGCCCTTGCTGGTCGAGGACGTCGACACGTTCAGGCTGATCACGTCGGCCGACAGGCGTTGGGCAGCCAGTTCGAAGGTGGTGCGGGTACGGGTCGAGTTCTCGAAGAACACGTTGCACACGGTCTTGCCGCGCAGCAACGGGACTTTCTTCACGGCCCGGGCGCCGACTTCGAGGAACGAGTCGGCGGTGTCGAGGATCTCGGTGAGCAGTTCGCGGGGCAAACCGTCGAGCGAGAGGAAGTGGCGCAGCTGGCCCTGGTCATTGAGCTGCAGCGGGCGCTTGGCGTCGATTGGCGTCATCGCGAGGGGACTCTTAAAGGGCGGAAGCGGTGGCGAGGTCCTGGCGCTCGAGGGCGAGCGGTGCGGGTCCGGTCAATTTTACCCGTTCATGGGCCGCCAGCGACAGCGTGGCGCCAAGCACGTTGGGGCGGATCGGCAGTTCGCCGGCATCCAGGTCGAGCAGGCAGACCAGCGTCACGCTGGCCGGGCGCCCGTAGTCGAACAGTTCGTTGAGCGCTGCGCGAATGGTGCGCCCGCTCATCAGCACGTCATCGATCAGCACCAGGTGCTGGCCTTCGACTTCGAACGGCAGCTCCGAGGGCCGTACTTGCGGGTGCAGGCCGTTCTGGCTGAAGTCGTCGCGGTAGAAAGAGACGTCCAGAGTGCCCAGCGGGCTGCTGTCGGCCATCTCTGCCTGCAGGGCCTGGGCTACCCAGACGCCGCCGGTGCGGATGCCGATGAAGCGCGGCTCGGTGATGCCCCGGCGGGCCAGATGGGCGCGAAGGTCGACAGCCATCTGCCGGATCAGGTCGGCGGGATTGGGTAGGCTCATTGCGTGTCTCCTGGAGGGCGCCGGGCGGGCCCATTGGTGAGGCGGAAAGTTCAGGTGTTGGCCTCCAGCCAGCCTTGCAGCAGCAGGGCGGCGGCGATGGCATCGACCGGGTTGTCGCGGTAGCTGCCACGCTGGCCTCCACGGGCCAGGCGTTCGCCCTTGGCCTCGAAGGTGGTCAGGCGCTCGTCATGGGTATGCACTGGCAGGTTGAAACGGCCGTTGAGGCGGCGGGCGAATTTTTCGGCGCGGGCGCTCATTTCGCTGGGCGTGCCGTCCATGTTCAGGGGCAGGCCGACGACGATCGCGTCGGGCTTCCACTCATTGATCAGCTTTTCCACCTGGGCCCAGTCCGGCACACCGTTCTGTGCCTTAAGCGTGCACAGTTCACGGGCCTGGCCGGTAATCACCTGGCCGACGGCCACACCGATCTGTTTGCTGCCGTAGTCGAAACCCAGCAGCAGGCGTAGTTCGGCCATCAGGCGTGACCTGCCTGGCTGGTGAGCAGGCTGAGGTTGATGCCCAGGCTGGCTGCCGCGGCCTCCAGCCGTTGGTCGCTGGCCAGGCCGAAGATGATTTGCGGGTCGAACGGGCAGTTGAGCCAGGCGTTGTCGGCCAGTTCCGCTTCGAGCTGGCCTGCTTCCCAGCCGGCGTAGCCCAGGGTGATCAGGCTTTTCTCTGGGCCCACGCCTTCGGCGATGGCGAACAGCACGTCCTGCGAGGTCGATAGCGACAGGCCCTGTAGCTCGACGGTGGCCTGGTAGCTGCATTCATTGGTGTGCAGCACGAAACCGCGGTCGGTCTGCACCGGCCCGCCCTGGTAGATCGGCACCTGCAGGGTGCTGGCGGGAGGCTCCTCGTCCGGGCGCAACTGCTCGAGAATATCGGCCAGGTTCAGCTCCTGGGGGCGGTTGACCACCAGGCCCATGGCGCCATTGGCGTTGTGCTCGACGATGTACGTGAGGGTCTGGGCGAAGTTCGGATCGGCCATGTGCGGCATGGCGATCAGGAACTGATGCTTGAGATAGCTCGGGGCGAGGGTTTTCATGGGGGATAGTGTGGCGCCAGGTGGCGAGGCTGACAAGGTGGTTTGTGGCGGCTGTCATGCGCATGTCGGGAGGCTTTTTAGCGCCTTTGAGATCGAGCGCCGCCGGCGCGGCGCATTGCGGATAAATCCGCTCCTACATTTGTTGCAACGTGCCTATGCCTGATAGGCCATGGTTGCCAGCCTTGTTGGCTCGACGCGATTTTTTGGTTGGCGCCAATGCCAACACTGATTTATCGACGGGCGCCAAAAGGCGGACAACCATGGCCTGACAGACAGCGGCACGTTGCAACGAATGTAGGAGCGGATTTATCCGCGATGCGCCGCGCGGGCGGCGCTCGATTTCATGACCGCCAGAAAAACATCGCCGAGCCCATCAATTACTCGACAACCGATCCCCGCGGGCAAACCGCCAGGTCCGGATGATCTCCAGCCGGTCGAACTCCGCCAGGTCCCCGGTAAACGGTGCAAACGGCGCCGCCAGCCGCACGATGCGCTGCGCCGCCTGGTCCAGCACCGGCTGCCCGGATGACTCCAACACCAGCACCTCGTACAGCGAGCCATCGCGGTTGATCGACACCATCATCCGCAAGTTGCCGTAGATCTGCTGCCGGCGCGCCTCGTCGGGGTAGTTGAGGTTACCCACCCGCTCGACCTTCTTGCGCCACTCTTCCTTGTACCAGGCACCCTTGTCGCGCATGGTCGAGGCAGCGTTCAGGCGATGGATGCGAGGCCGCTTGGCGTACATCTGCTGTTCGTTGGACAGCTCGGCTTCAAGGCTGGCGATCTGGCTCGACAGCTGCGAGCTGTCGAAGTCCGGCGTGGCGGCTGCAGGCTTGGGCTGTGGCTTGCTTTCTTTGGGCTTGGGCTCGACCTTCTGTGGCTTGGGCGCCTTGGTGACCACGGCGGATTTCTCCGGCGTTGGCGGCACTTCGGGCTTGGCCGCGGGCGGCGGGGTGATCTTGTTGATCTTGCTGTCCTGGAACGGCGCGACCTCGGTGGTCTTGGGCACCGCCTTCTTTTCCAGCGTGCCGCTGCCCTGCTGGTTGTCCTGGGCCTGGAAATCGGCCTTCTCGGGCGCTTTCTCGCTCTTGAAGGTGGCCAGGGTGATATCCATGGTCTGGCGGATTTCAGCCGGTTTGACCACGGTAAAGCCCACGCCAAGGATCAGCGCCAGGTGCACCAGTGCAGCCAGGAACAGGGTAAAGCCGAGCCGGTCCAGCGGGCGAACGCGGGGTGGCAGCAAATCGGCGGGGATGTCGGCAGGCAGCGTCATCAGGTATCCAGCAACCGCAGGGCGGGGCAGCAGCTCAGTCGAATTAAACCGGCATCATACCCCACTCCGCGCCATTGCTCCGCGTCGGCGGTCAGCGCGCCTTGAGCTGGCGATCAATGGCATCCATCAACTTGCCACCGATATCGGTGTTGTAGGCTGCGTCGATCTCGCGGATGCAGGTCGGGCTGGTCACGTTGATCTCGGTGAGGTAATCGCCGATCACATCCAGGCCCACGAACAGCAGGCCCTTTTCGCGCAAGGTCGGGCCGACCTGGGCGGCGATCCAGCGGTCGCGCTCGCTCAGTGGGCGGGCTTCGCCGCGGCCACCGGCAGCCAGGTTGCCGCGGGTCTCGCCGCTGGCCGGGATGCGTGCCAGGCAGTAGTCGACCGGCTCGCCGTCGATCATCAGGATGCGCTTGTCGCCGTCCTTGATCGCCGGCAGGTAGGCCTGGGCCATGATCTGCTGGGCGCCCAGTGCGGTCAGGGTCTCGAGAATCACCGAGAGGTTGGGGTCGCCCACTCGGTGACGGAAGATCGAGGTGCCGCCCATGCCGTCCAGCGGCTTGAGGATCACGTCACCGTGCTCGGCGGCGAACTGGCGGATGATGTCCGGGCGACGGCTGACCAGGGTCGGCGGCGTGCACTGCGGGAACAGCGTGGCGAACAGTTTTTCGTTGCAGTCGCGCAGGCTCTGCGGGCGGTTGACCACCAGCACGCCTTCGGCCTCGGCCTGCTCCAGCAGGTAGGTGCTGTAGACGAACTCCATGTCGAACGGCGGATCCTTGCGCATCAGGATCACGTCCAGTTCGGCCAGCGGGCTGTCCTGTTCGTCGCCCAGCTCGAACCAGCGTTGCGGGTCGGCGAACACGTTGAGCGGGCGCATGCGGGCGCGGGCCTTGCCTTGCGCTTGGTACAGGTCGCGCTGCTCCATGTAGAACAGGCTCCAGCCGCGGGCCTGGGCGGCCAACAGCATGGCCAGCGAGCTGTCCTTCTTGTAGGAGATGGACGCGATGGGGTCCATGACAATGCCGAGGCGAACGCTCATGGGGGTGGTTCCTCTTGGCGGCGGGTGGCCGCGACGAATCGAAAGAAAAGTGGCTCAGGGTGGCGCCGCGAACGCCGCGGGTCAAGGGGTGGGGCAGATGGAATGGCTATCCGGAGTGTGCTAAAAATGCCAGTCACAGTGCTGTATCACAGGCCTTTGGGGCTGCTGCGCAGCCCATCGCTGGCAAGCCAGCCCCACAGCTACGGCGCCAATCTGCAGGAATGTGCTGTACCTGTGGGGGCTGGCTTGCCGGCGATAGGCCGCAGAGCGGCCTCGAGAGCGGCGTAACGTACAGTCAATTCCGACGGGTAGGCATCTATGGAACAACCCCTGAAGGTGATGGTGATCGACGATTCACGCACGATCCGCCGCACCGCGCAGATGCTGCTCGGCGAAGCGGGCTGCGAAGTGATCACCGCCAGTGACGGCTTCGATGCCCTGGCCAAGATCGTCGACCACCAGCCGCAGATCATTTTCGTCGACGTGCTCATGCCGCGCCTGGACGGTTACCAGACCTGCGCGGTGATCAAGCACAACAGCGCCTACAAGGACATCCCGGTGATTCTCCTGTCGTCACGCGATGGCCTGTTCGACAAGGCCCGCGGCCGGGTGGTCGGCTCCGACCAGTTCCTGACCAAGCCCTTTGGCAAGGAAGAACTGCTCGACGCGATCAGGGCCCACGTGCCCGGTTTCGTCGCGCAGGAACAACACGCACCCTGACCGCGCCCGAAGTGGCGCGGCCTCTATTTCCTGATGGGGAAGCAGCATGGCCCGAATTCTGATTGTCGACGACTCGCCGACAGAGATGCACAAACTGACCGCCTGGCTGGAAAAACACCAGCACCAGGTGCTCAAGGCCAGCAACGGTGCCGACGCCGTGGCCCTGGCTCGCCAGGAGAAGCCTGACGCGGTGTTGATGGACATCGTCATGCCCGGCATGAACGGTTTCCAGGCCACCCGGCAATTGAGCAAGGACCCGGAAACCAGCTCGATTCCGGTGCTCATCGTCACCACCAAGGACCAGGAAACCGACCGAATCTGGGCGCAGCGCCAGGGCGCCCGCGGCTTCGTCACCAAACCGGTGGAAGAAGACGCGCTGATCGCCAAACTCAACGAAGTGCTGGGCGCTTGACCACCCGCCCCCAGGGCGCGTCGTTGACCGCCTTCGAGTTGTTGCTGGACATCGACCGGCGCTGCCGCCTGCTGGTGGCCGACCAGCCCCCGCATGACACTCGCCTGCAGCAATGGAGCGGTATCGGCTTTCGCATCGCCGGGCAGTGGTTCGTGGCGCCCATGGGCGAGGTCGCCGAAGTGTTGCGCGAACCGCGCAGCAGCCGCGTACCCGGCGTGCAACCGTGGGTGTGCGGGGTGGCCAACCTGCGTGGCCGGCTGCTGCCGGTAATGGACCTGAGCAGTTTCTTCGGCCTCGGTCCGGCAGCGCCGGGCAAGCAGCGCCGGGTGCTTGTGCTGGACCACGAAGACCTGTTTGTCGGCCTGCTGGTGGACGAAGTACTGGGCTTGCAGCATTTCGCCCTGAGTAGCCTGGAGCTGTCGCCGCCGCAGCCGCTGCTGCGCGCCGCGGCGCGTTTCGTCCAGGGGCATTTCCCGCGTGAGCGCAACTGGGCGATCTTCAGCCCCTTCGCCCTGGCCCAGGCGCCGGGCTTTCTCGATGTGGCGTTATAGGACTTTCGAACGTGAACAAGCCGGCCACCAGTGTCGCCCCCAACAGCATGACGCCGCGCACGCGCAGCATCGTGCAGATCACCGTGCTGTTCGTGGTGCTGATCCTGTCGATCATCCTGCTGTTCGCCAACTTTGCCTACCTCAACACCCAGTCCAACCACGACAAGCAGTACATCGGCCACGCCGGCGAACTGCGCGTGCTGTCCCAGCGCATCGCCAAGAACGCCACCGAGGCGGCGGCCGGCAAGGCCCTGGCGTTCAAGCTGCTGTCGGATGCGCGCAACGATTTCGAACGGCGCTGGAGCTACCTGCGCGAGGGTGACAAGTCCACTGGCCTGCCTGCTGCACCGGTCGGCGTGCGCGATGAAATGGAAGCCGTGCGCCAGGACTGGGAAAATCTGCGCAAGAATACCGACACCATTCTCGCCAGCGAACAGACCGTGCTGTCGCTGCACCAGGTGGCGGCTACCCTCGCCGAAACCGTGCCGCAGTTGCAGGTCGAATACGAGAAAGTGGTCGAGATCCTGCTGCAGAGCGGCGCACCGGCCAATCAGGTGGTGGTGGCCCAGCGCCAGTTGCTGCTCGCCGAGCGCATCCTTGGCTCGGTCAATACGGTGTTGGCCGGCGACGACACCGCCGCCCAGGCTGCCGATGCCTTTGGCCGTGACGCCAGCCGTTTTGGTCAAGTACTTGAAGGCATGCTCGCCGGCAACCCAGCGATCCAGGTTACCCGTGTGGAAGATGCCGACGCCCGTGCGCGGCTGGCGGAAATCGCCGAGCTGTTCCAGTTCGTTGCTGGCTCGGTGGATGAAATCCTCGAAACCTCGCCCGAGCTGTTCCGAGTGCGTGAGGCTGCGGGCAATATCTTCAGCCTGTCGCAGACCCTGCTCGAAGAAGCCTCGCACCTGGCCAACGGCTTCGAGAACCTGGCCGGGAGCCGCACCCTCGACACCGTCGGCGGCTATGTGCTCGGCCTGCTGGCGCTGGCCTCGATCATCCTGATCGGCCTGGTGATGGTGCGCACCACCAACCGCCAGCTGCGCGAGACCGCCGAAAAGAACGAACGTAACCAGCAGGCGATCATGCGCCTGCTCGATGAAATCGAGGAACTGGCTGACGGCGACCTGACTGTCACCGTGTCGGTCACCGAGGACTTCACCGGTGCCATCGCCGACTCGATCAACTATTCGGTCGACCAGTTGCGCGACCTGGTCGCAACCATCAACCACAGTGCCGAACAAGTGGCAGCGGCCGTGCAGGACACCCAGAACACCGCCCGTCAGCTGGCCAAGGCTTCGGAGCATCAGGCCGACCAGATCAGCGAAGCGTCGGAGGCGGTGGGCGACATGGTCGAGTCGATCGACCGGGTTTCGGCCCATGCCTACGAGTCGGCCAAGGTGGCGGAGCGGTCGGTGGCCATTGCCAACAAGGGCAACGAAGTGGTGCACAACACCATCGACGGCATGGACAACATTCGCGAGCAGATCCAGGACACCGCCAAGCGGATCAAGCGCCTGGGCGAGTCGTCCCAGGAGATTGGCGATATCGTTAGCCTGATCGACGACATTGCCGACCAGACCAACATCCTGGCATTGAACGCAGCGATCCAGGCGTCGCTCGCAGGCGAGGCAGGCCGCGGCTTTGCCGTGGTAGCCGATGAAGTGCAGCGGCTGGCGGAGCGGTCTTCCTCGGCCACGCGGCAGATCGAGGCGCTGGTGCGGACCATTCAGGCCGACACCAACGAGGCGGTGATCTCCATGGAGCAGACCACTGCCGAGGTGGTGCGTGGTGCGCGCCTGGCCCAGGATGCCGGTGTGGCGCTGGCCGAGATCGAAGGCGTATCGCAGAACCTCGCCGAACTTATCCACAGCATCTCCGACGCCGCCCAGTTGCAGACGTCTTCGGCAGGGCAGATTTCCCACACCATGGCCGTGATCCAGCAGATTACCGCGCAGACTTCCGCCGGTTCCGGCGCCACCGCCGACAGCATCCGCCACCTGGCCCGCATGGCCAGCGAGATGCGCCGCTCGGTGTCTGGCTTCACCCTGCCGGCACCGGCCGAGCGCCGTTGAGGGAAATGCCCATGGCTTCTGCAGCAGTGAACCCGGAACGGCACGACACGGTCGCCCTGGCCTGGACCCGGGCGGCCATCCTCGACTGCCTGGGCCAGGCGCGCCAGGCATTGGAGCGCTTTGCCGGCGAGACCGACGACCGCTCCATCCTGGCGTTCGTGGTGGACAACTTGCACCAGGTGCATGGCTGCCTGCGCATGCTCGAACTGCGAGGCGCCACACGTCTGGCCGAAGAGCTGGAGCTGCTGGCCAAAGCGTTGGCCGAGGGCCAGGTGAGCCCGCGTGGCGACTGCCTGGGCCCGCTGTTTCGCGGGTTGGAGCAACTGCCCTCATACCTCGAGCGTCTGCGCGGGGCGCGCCACGACCTGCCGCTGGTGATGCTGCCGCTGCTCAACCAGCTACGTGCCTGCCGAGGTGTCGAGCCGCTGGCCCAGGGCAGCTTGATCAGCGGCGCGGCCCAGCGTTTTGCCGGCTCCGATGACCTGGCCAACCTCGACCTGTCCCTGGGCAACTGGCGTGAGCAGGTGCAGGCCGGGCCGGGCCGCGATGCTCTGCGTTCGGTGGTGACCGCCTTGTGCGATGACCTGGTGCGGATCAAGGAGCGCCTGGACCAGTTCGTGCGGGGCGATCGCCTGCACATAGAACAACTGGACGCCTTGCTCGCACCGCTGCGACATGTTGCCGACACCTTGGCCGTTCTGGGCTTCCAGCAGCCTCGGCGGGTCATCATCGACCAGGTCCTGGCGTTGCAGGCGCTGGCCCAGGGTGAACGTGCGGTGGATGACCCGGTGCTGATGGATGTGGCGGGTGCACTGCTGTACGTGGAGGCCAGCCTCAATGGCATGGTCGGCCCGTTGGAAGAGGGCGGGCAGAACGGCTTGCCCGGCTCGGACCTGGCAGAGATTCGCCAGTTGGTGCTGAACGAATCGTTGTCGGTCTTGCAGCAGGCCAAAGACCTGATCGGTGACTGCCTGGAGTCCGATTGGCCCCGGCAACGCCTGCAGCCATTGCCTGGCTTGTTGCAGCAGGTGCGCGGGGCATTGGCGATGCTGATGCTGCCAGCCGCCGCGCAGGTATTCGGCGGCTGCGCGGGCTACGTGCAGGGCTGGTTGCAGCACCTGGATGTGGAGCCGCCGGCGCAGGAGCTGGATCATTTGGCGCAAGCGCTGAGTGCGGGCGAGTGCTACCTGCAATGGCGAGTGGCCGACCCTCTCGCCGATGGCCAGCCATTTCTCGAAATGGCCCGCGCCAGCCTGGCGGCGTTGGGCGTGCAGTGCAGCCATGGCGAGGCCGCGAGTCATGACGGTGACAGCGATGGCATCGATGATGAACTGCGCGAGGTGTTTCTCGAAGAGGCCGGTGAGTTATTGCCGGAAATCGAGCGCCACTGGCTGCGCTGGCGCGCCGACAACAGCCTGCGTGACGCCCTGGTTGAAGTACGCCGCGACCTGCACACGCTCAAGGGCAGCGGGCGCATGGTGCATGCCCAGGCTGTTGCCGAGCTGGCCTGGGGCGGCGAACACCTGCTCAACCGTGTCCTGGAAGGGCGCATCGCGCTGGCGCCAGAGGGGGCCGTGGCGCTGCAGCAGGTCGTGGTACACCTGCCCGACCTGCTGGCCGATTTCGCTGCGGGGCAGATGCCGCAAGTCACCGAGATCGAGCAGCTGGCCAGCCACCTGCACGCGCTGGCTGAAAACGACACCCCCATTGGTGTCGAAATCGAGGGCCTCGACCCGCAACTGCTGGAAATCTTCCGCAATGAAGCACAGGGCCATCTGGCCAGCCTGGACACTTTCCTGCAAGCGGCCAGCGGGCAGGACACGCCGGTCAGCGATGACCTGCAGCGCGCGTTGCATACGCTGAAGGGCAGTGCCGCGATGGCCGGCGTAATGCCGATTGCCGAGTTGGCGACGGCCTTTGATCGTCTGGTCCGCGAGTACCGTGGCCACCAGTTGCCGTTGCAGGGTGCCGAAATCGCCTGGCTGGAGTTGGCGCATGTCCTGTTCCAGCAGGGCTTGGGGCAGTTGGGCAGCACCCCGCTGGCTGCCATTCCCGGCGCGGCGCAGTTGATCGAGCAGGTCGGCGAAGCGGTGGATGAACGCCTGGCCTCCCTGCATGACGAGCAATCCCATGCGCGGCGCAACGCACGCGACCCGCAACGCACAGCCATCTTCCTGGCCCAGGCCATGGACATACTGCTGGATGCCGAGTCGCTGCTCTCGCGCTGGCAAGAGCAACCCGGTCAGCGTCAGTCGCTGGACAGCCTGCTCGACGAGCTGACCACCTTGTGCCACGCGGCCCACCTGGCCGACCTCTGGCAGATGGATGACGTGTGCGAAGCGCTCCTGGACCTCTACGGGGCGGTGGAAGAGGGCAGCCTGGGCGCCGATGCGCACTTTTTTGCCCAGGCCCGACAAGCCCATGAGGTGCTGTTGGATATGCTCGACGAGGTGGCGGCCGGCCAAGAGCTGACGCCACGCCCCGACTGCGTCGACGGCCTGCGAGCCTTGCTGGCCGGTGCGCTGGCGCCGGAGGCCACTGGCCTGGTGGCACCGGGTTCGGTGACGGCGCTGAGCGCACCGCCGGAACTGGCCGAGGAGGCCGACAGCCCGGGCGACAAAGAGCTGCTGGAAGTCTTCCTCGAGGAAAGCTCGGATATCGTCGAGAGCGCCGCCGCCGCGTTGGCACGCTGGCAAGCCGACCCGCGCAACAGCGTCGAGGTGGAGAACCTGCTGCGCGACCTGCACACCCTCAAGGGTGGCGCGCGCATGGTCGAGATCGCTGCCATCGGCGACCTGGCCCACGAACTGGAATTTCTCTACGAACTGCTGGCTGCCGGACGCCTGCCGGCCAGCGCGGCGCTGTTCGCCCTGCTGCAGAATTGCCACGACCGCCTGGCGCACATGCTCGATGCCGTGCGCCTGGGCCAGCCGCTGCACGCCGCCACCGCGCTGATCGACTACATCCGCAACTTCAGCAGTGCCGCGCTCACCGACAGCGCCGCCGGCCAGGCACCGGCCGAAGCGGCGCCCGCCGATCAGCCCAGCGCCGCACCGGAGCGCGCAGCCGGCGATATGGTCAAGGTCGACGCCGAGCTGCTCGATGACCTGGGCAACCTGGCTGGAGAGCATTCGGTGATCCGTGGGCGCATCGAACAGCAGGTCAACGACGCCCAGTTCGCCCTGAACGAGATGGAAACCACCCTGGAGCGCATGCGCGATCAGTTGCTGCGCCTGGACAACGAGACCCAAGGGCGGATCAGCAGCCGTCAGCCGTTCGAAGGCGACGCCTATGAAGACTTCGACCCGCTGGAGATGGATCGCCATTCCCAGTTGCAGCAGTTGTCGCGGGCCTTGTTCGAATCGGCCTCAGACTTGCTTGACCTGAAGGAGACCCTGGCCCAGCGCGCCCAGGAAGCCTACAGCCTGCTGCAGCAGCAGGCGCGGGTGAACAGCCAGTTGCAGGAAGGCCTGACGGCCACCCTGATGGTGCCGTTCGAACGCCTGGTGCCACGCCTGCAGCGGGTGGTGCGGCAAGTGGCGTCCGAGTTGGGCAAACAGGTCGAACTGGTGGTGGGCAACGCCGAAGGCGAGCTGGACCGCAGCGTGCTCGAACGCATGGTCGCGCCGCTTGAGCACATGCTGCGCAATGCCGTCGACCATGGCTTGGAATCGCGCGAAGTGCGCCTGGCTGCCGGTAAGCCGGAGCAGGGCACCATTGCCTTGAACTTGCTGCACGAAGGCGCCGATATCGTCATCGAAATGACCGATGATGGCGCCGGGGTACCACTGGAAGCCGTGCGTCGCAAGGCCATCAAGCGCGGCCTGCTCGACCCCCAGGCCAACCTGAGCGACCACGAGATTCTCCAGTTCATCCTGCGGCCTGGGTTTTCCACGGCCGAGAAGATTACCCAGATTTCCGGGCGCGGCCTGGGCATGGACGTGGTGCACGAAGAGGTCAAGCAACTGGGCGGCTCGATGACCATCGAATCGGCCCAGGGCAAGGGCGCCCGCTTCCTCATTCGCTTGCCGTTCACGGTGTCGATCAACCGCGCGCTGATGGTGCACCTGGGCGAAGAGCAGTACGCCATACCACTCAACACCATAGAAGGGATCGTCCGTGTGCCGCCGGCCGAACTGGCCGCCTGCTATCAGCTTGAGGTGCCGCATTACGTGTATGCCGGCCATGAATACCAGCTGCGTTACCTGGGCGAGTTGCTGCAAGGGCTACCAAGGCCCGGCCTGCTGGGGCAGAGCGTGCCGCTGCCGGTGCTACTGGTGCATTCCCAAGAGCAATCGTTCGCGATCCAGGTCGACAGCCTGTCGCCGAGCCGTGAGATCGTGGTGAAAAGCCTTGGCCCGCAGTTTGCGGCCGTGGCCGGGCTTTCGGGCGCGACCCTGCTCGGCGATGGCCGGGTAGTGCTGATTCTCGACCTGCTCGGCCAGTTGCGCGGCCAGCAACGCCGCCTGGCGCGCCTGCCGGGCGGCAGCGGAGTACAGAACACGCTGTTCGGGCCCGCGCCACGCCGCGCCTTGCTGGTGATGGTGGTGGACGACTCGGTGACCGTGCGCAAGGTCACCAGCCGCCTGCTCGAGCGCCACGGCATGAGCGTGCTGACCGCCAAGGACGGGGTCGATGCCATGGCCCTGCTGGATGAACACCGCCCAGACGTGCTGCTGCTGGATATCGAGATGCCGCGCATGGATGGCTTCGAAGTGGCCACACGCATTCGCCGCGACGAGCGGCTCAAGGACATGCCGATCATCATGATTACCTCGCGCACCGGGCAGAAACACCGCGACCGGGCCATGGCCATCGGCGTCAACGACTACCTGGGCAAGCCGTATCAGGAGTCGGTCTTGCTGCAGAGCATCGCCCATTGGAGCCAGCACCATGCTTGAACTGATCGCTGGCCAGCGCAGCAGCCTGACGGGCCTGTTGCTGCCTCTGGGCGACCGTACTCTGGTGCTGCCCAACGTGGCCGTGGCTGAATTGATCGGCCAGCGCAATCTGCTCTGCCAGCCGCGTGATCCGGCGTGGCACCTGGGCTGGCTCGACTGGCGCCAGCAGCATCTGCCGCTGATCGGTTTCGAGGCTGCCTGCGGGGGCGAGACACCCTGTGGCGAGCGGGCGCGCATCGTGGTGCTCAATGCCTTGGGTGATACTGGGCTGCGTTATCTGGCGGTGTTGCTGCAAGACATTCCGCGCTCGTGCAAGCTCGACAGCCAGCTCAACTACGTGGATGTAGCGTTGGGCAGCCTGGAGCTGGCAGCCGTGCAGGTGGGGGAGCAGGTGGCGCGGGTGCCGGACTTGGTCGGGCTGGAAAGGCTGGTGCGTGACGCGCAATTGCAACCTGGGGTTGGGTAGGATGTGAGGCTGATGGCCTTATCGCCGGCAAGCCGGCTCCCACATGGACTTTGCGCGATACCTGTGGGAGCCGGCTTGCCGGTGATAGGGTCGGAGCGAACAAAGCGGGAACCCAGCCCACCCAAGGAGGTCTGTGTTTGCATGTATTACGGTGAACGCTTCAACGCCTGGACCCACCTGGTCGGTGCCGTCCTGGCCTGTATCGGTGCCATCTGGCTGATCGTCGTCGCAGGCCTGCAAGGCGACCCTTGGAAGATCGTCAGTTTCTCCATCTACGGCGGCACGCTGCTGCTGCTCTACAGTATCTCGACCCTTTACCACAGCACCCGCGGGCGGGCGAAGGTGATCATGCGCAAGCTCGATCACCTATCGATCTACCTGCTGATCGCCGGCAGCTACACACCCTTCTGCCTGGTCAGCCTGCGCGGCCCCTGGGGTTGGAGCCTGTTCGGCGTGGTCTGGGGGCTGGCGGTGATCGGCATGTTGCAGGAGATAAAACCACGCTCCGAGGCGAGGATCCTGTCGATCATCATCTATGCGGTGATGGGCTGGATCGTGCTGGTGGCGGTCAAACCGTTGCTGAACAGCCTTGGCACCGCCGGCTTTGCCTGGCTGGCGGCCGGCGGTGTGTTCTACACCGTGGGTATCATCTTCTTCGCCTTCGACAGCCGCTTTCGCCACTGGCATGGCATCTGGCACCTGTTCGTGATTGCCGGCAGCCTCATGCACTTCGTCGCGGTTTCGTTCTACGTGCGTTAGCTGTCAGGAAAAATCGCCCCACAGCTGCTGTGCCACCGCTAGGGCCACCACTGGCGCGGTCTCGGTGCGCAGCACGCGTGGGCCGAGGCGGGCGGCATGGAAGCCAGCCGCCTTGGCCTGTTCGACTTCAGCCTCGCTCAGGCCGCCTTCGGGGCCGATCAGGAAGGCCAGGCGTGCCGGTTTGGCATGGCTGGTGAGTGGCTCGGCAACCGGATGCAGGACCAGCTTCAGGTCGGCGTCAGTGGTCTTGCTCCATTCGGCCAGGGTCACTGGTGGATGAATGATTGGTAAGGTCGAGCGGCCGCACTGTTCACAGGCGCTGATGGCCACCTGGCGCCAGTGGGCCAGGCGCTTGTCGGCGCGTTCGTCTTTCAGGCGCACTTCACAGCGTTCGCTGACAATCGGAGTAATTTCGCTGACGCCCAGTTCGGTGGCCTTCTGGATGGCCCAGTCCATGCGCTCGCCGCGGGACAGGCCCTGGCCAAGGTGGATCTGCAGCGGCGACTCGGCCTGACCGGGCAGGGCCTGGTCAAGGCTGACGCGCACGCTTTTCTTGCCCACTTCGAGCAATTGGCCGAGGAACTCCTGGCCGCTGCCGTCGAACAGTTGCACGGCATCGCCAGGGGCCATGCGCAGCACGCGGCCGATGTAATGGGCCTGGGCTTCGGGCAAGTCGTGCTCGCCGAGGCTCAGGGGGGCGTCGATGAAGAAGCGGGACAGTCTCATGGTTCTGCTCAAGCTGAAGAGTGGAAACAGCCTGTAGGCGCGGATTTATCCGCGATTGCGGCGGTGAATCCAGCATCGCAATCGCGGATAAATCCGCTCCTACAGGGTTGTTGGGCTAGCCCGGATCGCGGAAGTCGGGGTGGAAGCTGGCGGGCACCGCGACGCTTACGCTTTCCCGCGTGGCGATATCGATGCCTTCGCTGGCCACCTCGGCCAGGAAGTCGATCTGCTCCGGGGTAATCACATACGGCGGCAGGAAATACACCACGCTACCCAGTGGGCGCAACAGGGCGCCGCGGGTCAGAGCGTGTTCGAACACCTTCAAGCCACGGCGCTCCTGCCAGGGGTAGGCGACCTTGCCAGCCTTGTCCTGCACCATCTCGATGGCCAGGGCCATGCCGGTCTGGCGGATTTCAGCGACGTGTGCGTGGTCGGCCAGGTGCGCGGTGGCGCTGGCCATGCGTGCCGACAACGCCTTGTTGGCCTCGATCACGTTGTCCTGCTCGAAGATATCCAGGGTTGCCAGGGCGGCGGCACAGGCCAGCGGGTTGCCGGTGTAGCTGTGCGAGTGGAGGAAGGCGCGCAGGGTCGGATAATCGTCGTAGAACGCCTGGTAGACGGTGTCGGTAGTGAGGCAGGCAGCCAGCGGCAGGTAGCCACCGGTCAGGGCCTTGGACAGGCACAGGAAGTCGGGGCGTATGCCGGCCTGTTCGCAGGCGAACAGGGTGCCGGTGCGGCCGAAGCCCACGGCGATCTCGTCGTGGATCAGGTGCACGCCATAACGGTCGCAGGCCTCGCGCAATAGCTTGAGGTACACCGGGTGATACATGCGCATGCCCCCCGCGCCCTGGATCAGCGGCTCGATGATCACCGCCGAAAGGGTTTCGTGGTGTTCGGCCAACGTCTGCTCCATGGCGGCGAACATGTTGCGCGAATGCTCTTCCCAGCTCATGCCTTCTGGGCGCAGGTAGCAGTCCGGGCTGGGCACCTTGATGGTGTCGAGCAGCAACGCCTTGTAGGTTTCGGTGAACAGGGGCACGTCGCCGACCGACATGGCGGCGATGGTTTCGCCGTGGTAGCTGTTGGTCAGGGTGACGAAACGCTTCTTCGCCGGTTTGCCGATGTTCTGCCAGTAGTGGAAGCTCATCTTCAGCGCCACTTCGATGCACGACGAGCCGTTGTCGGCGTAGAACACCCGGTCCAGCCCGGCCGGGGTCATGGCCACCAGCCGCTCGGACAGTTCGATCACTGGCTGATGGCTGAAACCGGCAAGGATCACATGTTCGAGCTGGTCGACCTGGTCTTTGATGCGCTGGTTGATGCGCGGGTTGGCATGGCCGAACACATTGACCCACCAGCTGCTTACTGCATCCAGGTAGCGTTTGCCCTCGAAGTCTTCGAGCCACACGCCTTCTGCGCGCTTGATCGGGATCAGGGGCAGTTGCTCGTGGTCTTTCATCTGGGTGCAGGGGTGCCACAGGACCTTGAGGTCACGTTGCATCCACTGATCGTTGAGGCCCATCGGCACTTCTCCTGGCATTGCGGCGTGGTTTGACCGCGTAAGCCTAAGCAATGCCAGGTGGCAGGACAACCGCTAGCGGTCAATGGCGGCAGGTGCGGGTCCATTCGAGCTTGCGAATGTGCACGGTGCCGGCCTGCGACGTGGAAATGGTCAGGCGTCGGAACGGGCCGGCGATGACCTGCTGATAGGGTTGGGTAGAAATGGGGCCTGGCATGAATTCGGTGAAGCCGCTGCCGGAAAGCGTCAGCCAGTAGAAGTTGCGTGTAACCGGCACGATCAGGTCGACATCGTAGCTGTCGGTATCCAGCAGCATTTGTACATCGTCGTAATGCTGGTCACTCACCACGTAGTATTCCAGGCGTAGGCTCTCGACCTCCTGGTTGAAGGCGATTTCCACGTCGCTGTGCTCGCCGATCACCAGCTCAGTGCCGTCATCGCCTTTGAAGGCTTCATGAAAGCCGGTCCAGGAGGTGCCGTTGGCGCGGATGCTCAACCCGGATGATGTTTGCAAGGTCTTATTGTGGCTCAGAGACTGCTTCTTGAGCTGTGCGAAATGCTCCTCGTAGATCATGTGCAGCTCCTTTTGTCGGTTTTTTTGGCTACACCAGAGAGCATCGCTGAGCGGTGAGGCGCCTGGCTACTGACAAAAATGCCAGTTGCCAAAGGCACTTGATGTCGCTGTGGTGGCAGGGTGTGCATACCTGACGTATTCTTAACGCATCTGCCTCGGGGCAATTCTTGCCTCTTCCCATTCCTGTTACGTCTGACTCGGAGTTCGCCATCATGGCTGCTGCTTGGGTGCGCCTGTGCGCGTTGGTATTGATCGGTGTGTCCAGCGGCGCCGCGCTGGCCAAAGACAAAACGCCTACGGCGATCGTCGTGGGCGGTGGCCTGGCAGGCCTGACCGCGGCCTACGAGCTGCAGAACAAGGGCTGGCAGGTAACCCTGCTGGAAGCCAAGTCGGGCATGGGCGGCCGTTCGGGCCTGGCGACCAGCGAATGGATCGGCAATGGCAAGGCCCAGCCGGTGCTCAACCAGTACCTTGACCGTTTCAAGCTTGAAACCCTGCCCGCGCCGGAATTCGTGCGTACCCCGGGTTACTTGATCGACGGCGAGTACTTCAGCGCCACCGACCTGGCCACCAAGCAGCCTGCCACTGCCGAAGCCCTCAAGCGCTACGAGAAAACCCTCGACGACCTGGCGCGTTCGATCGACGACCCGCTCAACCCGCAGGCGAACAGTACCCTGTTCGCCCTTGACCAGATCAACGTGTCGACCTGGCTCGACAAGCTGCAGTTGCCGGCCACTGCACGGCAGCTGGTGAATCAGCAGATCCGCACCCGCTACGATGAGCCGTCGCGCCTTTCGCTGCTCTACTTCGCCCAGCAGAACCGCGTCTACCGCGGTGTCAGCGACCGTGACCTGCGTGCCGCGCGCTTGCCAGGTGGCAGCCCGGTGCTGGCTCAGGCTTTCGTCAAGCAGCTGAAAACCATCAAGACCAGCTCGCCGGTCACCTCCATCGTCCAGGACAAGGACGGCGTCACGGTCAAGGCCGGTACCACCGGCTACCAGGCCGATTACGTGGTCATGGCGGTGCCACTGCGTGCCCTGGCCAAGATTCAGATCACCCCAGGCCTGGATACTCAGCACGTGGCAGCGCTTAGGGGTACCAACTACGGCTGGCGCGACCAGTTGATGCTCAAGTTCAAGCAGCCGGTTTGGGAGAGCCGTTCGCGGATGTCGGGCGAAATCTTCAGTAACGCCGGCCTCGGCATGCTGTGGATCGAGCCTGCGCTCAAGGGTGGCGCCAACGTGGTCATCAACCTCTCCGGCGACAACGCGCGGCTGCTGCAGGCTTTTGGTGACAAGCAGATGGTCGACCAGGTGCTGATCCGCCTGCACGCCTTCTATCCACAGGCTCGTGGGGCGTTCACCGGTTACGAGGTCAAGCGCTACAGCACCGATGCAGGCACCGGGGGGGCCTACCTGGCCTACGGCCCGGGCCAGATCAGCAAGTACTGGCGCCTGTGGGAGCGCCCTGTACAGCGCATTACCTTCGCCGGTGAACACACCGATGCCCTCTACCCAGGCACCCTTGAAGGCGCCTTGCGCAGTGGCCAGCGTGCTGCCAGCCAGGTGCAGGACTTGCTGGCCGGCAAGTCGTTCGACCCGGCCAAGGCGGCGACGGTAGCCGCCGCTGCAACCGCTGGCGCAGCGGCGACCCAGGACAAGGGCGGGTTCTTCTCGCGCCTGTTCGGTGGTGGCGACAAGGCTGAAGTGAAAGCAGCACCGGTTGCCAAGGTCGAGGAGGTTGCTCCGGCGCCAGCTCCCGCTCCTGCGGCTGCACCTGCCGCGGTCACTCCTATCGCCAAGGAAGAACCAGTCAAACCGGCTGCGAGCAAGGCGCTGCCGGCCAAGCAGGCGCCAGCGCACAAGCCGGCGGCCAAGCAGGCGCACAAGGTAACTGAGCAGAAGAAGGCGACCGCCAAGTCTGAGCCGGCCAAGAAGCCGGTGACCAACGCCCAGGCCAAAGCTGATTGATGTACCCGCCTGTTCTGGTCACTTCGCGAGGATAAGCCCGTCCCCACAGCTAACGGAAATGCTGTGGGAGGGGCTTGTTCCGCGAAGGGGCTGGCTATTACTAACTCTCCTACTATTGTTAATGTTTCCTTAATAGCAAGCTCACACACTAACTATCGGATTTCTCGATAATCGAAAGCAATCTTTTCCGCTTTAATTCGATACGTTTCGCGTTAGTCTGTGCACAGCTTTCAGGGGAAACACAGCATCATGCAACTGCGCAACTCATCTTCTCGCTATGGCGTCGTCAGCATCGTCCTGCACTGGGGCGTGGCGTTGGCAGTTTTCGGTCTGTTCGGCCTGGGCCTCTGGATGGTCGGTCTCGACTACTACAGCCCATGGCGCAAATCGGCCCCAGACCTGCACAAGAGCATCGGCCTGGTGCTGCTGGCGGTGATGATGCTGCGGGTACTCTGGCGTTTCGTCAGCCCACCGCCTCCGGCACCGGCAAACCACGGGCCACTCACCCGTGTCGCCGCCAAGCTGGGGCACCTGGCGCTGTACCTGGGGCTGTTTGCGGTGATGGGTGCCGGCTACATGATTTCGACCGCCGATGGCGTTGGCATCCCGGTCTTCGGCCTGTTCGAAGTGCCGGCCCTGATCAGCGACCTGCCCGACCAGGCCGATGTGGCGGGTGTCATTCACCTGTGGTTGGCCTGGGGCCTGGTGGTCTTTGCCGTGCTGCACGCCCTGGCAGCCTTGAAACACCATTTCATCGACCGTGACGCGACCCTGACTCGCATGCTGGGCCGCAAAGCTTGACTCTCAACTCAATTGCAAAGGAAGGAAGTAAGGATGTTGAAAAAGACTTTTGCCGCTCTGGCGCTCGGTACCGCATTGTTCTCCGCTGGCCAGGCCATGGCTGCCGACTACAAGATCGACAAGGATGGCCAGCACGCGTTCGTCGACTGGAAGATCAGCCACCTGGGCTACAGCTTCATTCACGGCACCTTCAAGGACTTCGACGGTAGCTTCAGCTGGGACAGTGCCAAGCCTGAAGCCAGCAAGATCAACGTAGAACTGAAGACTGCCAGCCTTTGGTCGAACCACGCCGAGCGTGACAAGCACATCACCAGCAAAGACTTCCTGGATGTGAATAAATACCCTGAGGCCAAGTTCGTCTCCACGAGCGTCAAGTCTACTGGCGAGAAAACCGCAGATGTAACCGGTGATCTGACCATGCACGGCGTCACCAAGCCTGTGACCTTCAAGGCGACCTTCAATGGTGAAGGCAAGGACCCGTGGGGCGGTGAGCGCGCAGGCTTCAATGCCACCACTACCCTTAACCTGAACGACTTCGGCATCAAGGGCCCGGGCCCAACCTCGCAGACCCTCGATCTGGATATCAGCCTCGAAGGTGTGAAGCAGAAGTAAGCCTTTGCCCTGGCAATGAAAAACGCCGCCCGATTGGGCGGCGTTTTTGTTTGTCTGTTCGGGCCTCATCGCCAGGAAGCAGGCGATGAGGCCGGTACAGATCAGCCCTTGCGGGTCAGCAGCGCAGGGCGCTCGCCACGGGGGCGGCTTGGCAGGTCGTCCAGTTGCTCAGGCGTCGGGTAACGGTCGAGCTTGGACTCCTTGCGGATGATCACCGGCTGGTTCTGCGGCTCGCGCGAGCTGCGTACTGCCGGCTCCTGGCGCAACCCATCGTCTCGACCGGCCGGGCGGTTGCGCCCACCACCATCACGACGGCCGCCACCGCCATTGTTGTTGCGCGGTGGGCGCTTTTCACCGCTGGCGTTACGTGGTTGCCCGCCATTACGGCCCTGGCCACCCCCGTTGTTGCGCTGGCCAGCGCCCTGGCCTTGCTGGCCGGCACCGGCAGTGCCACCTGGGCGACGGTTGCGGCCTTGGTTCTTGGCGTTCTGGTAAGGGCTGACGTAGTCGGCACGGTTGCCGAAATTGTCGACGTCGTCGTCCAGGAACTCTTCCGGGTCACGGTCGGCTGGCGCTTTCGGCGCGCTCGCCTGGCTCGCCTGCTGCTGGCGTGGCTTCTTGTCACGCGGCTTGCGAGGCTGTTGCTTGTCGCCGGCCTTTTCCTTGTCGGCAGATTTTTCCGCCGCTTGTGGTTTGGCCTTGCCTTTGTCCTTGCCTTTGTCCTTGCGGCCACCGCTGCCGTCTTTGCCGCCTTCACCGCGAGCCTGCTGGTTACGGCCACCGCGGCCGTTGTTTTGCGGGCGTTCGCGTACTTCTGGCTTCTCGGCTTCCACCTGGCTTGCATCGAAGCCCATCAGGTCGCCATCGGCGATTTTCTGCTTGGTGACGCGCTCGATGCTCTTGAGTAGTTTTTCTTCATCTGGCGCGACCAGGGAAATGGCCTCACCCGAGCGCCCGGCGCGGCCGGTACGGCCGATACGGTGAACGTAATCTTCCTCGACGTTCGGCAGCTCGAAGTTGACCACGTGAGGCAGTTGGTCGATATCCAGCCCGCGTGCGGCGATGTCGGTGGCGACCAGCACGCGTACGGCGTTGGCCTTGAAGTCGGCCAGGGCCTTGGTGCGGGCGTTCTGGCTCTTGTTGCCGTGGATCGCGGCGGCGGTCAGGCCGTGCTTTTCCAGGTACTCGGCCAGGCGGTTTGCGCCATGCTTGGTGCGAGTGAACACCAGCACCTGCTCCCAGGCACCCAGGGTGATCAGGTGCGCCAGTAGAGCACGCTTGTGGCTGGCGGGCAGGCGATAGACGCGTTGCTCGATACGCTCGACCGTCGTGTTCGGCGGGGTGACTTCGATGCGCTCCGGGTTGTGCAGGAGCTTGTCGGCCAGGTCGGTGATGTCCTTGGAGAAGGTCGCCGAGAACAGCAGGTTCTGGCGCTTGGCCGGCAGGCGGGCGAGGACCTTCTTGACGTCATGGATGAAGCCCATGTCGAGCATGCGGTCGGCTTCGTCCAGTACCAGGATTTCCACATGGGCCAGGTCGACCTTGCCTTGACCGGCCAGGTCGAGCAGGCGGCCAGGGCACGCGACAAGAACGTCGACGCCCTTGGCGATGGCCTGGATCTGCGGGTTCATGCCAACGCCGCCGAAGATGCAGGCGCTGACCAGGGGCAGGTCACGGGCGTACACCTTGAAGCTGTCATGCACCTGGGCTGCCAGCTCGCGGGTTGGCGTCAGCACCAGGACACGCGGTTGGCGCGGGCCATGGCGCTGGGATTTGTCGGGGTGACCGGCTGGGAACAGGCGCTCGAGAATCGGCAGGGCGAAGCCGCCGGTCTTACCAGTACCAGTCTGAGCGGCAACCATCAGGTCACGGCCTTGCAACACGGCGGGAATGGCCCGCTGTTGCACCGGAGTCGGCTGGGTGTAGCCCGCAGCTTCGATAGCGCGGACAAGTGCCTCGGAGAGACCGAGGGAAGCAAAGGACATGGGCAATCCTGTTCTCGTGGGGGCTGGGCCCGTTGGGATGTTCTGCCTGGCGCGACGGGCATCGGTGAGATGCGATCGCGTCCGGTCCAGCTTGGCTTTCACTGCACATCCGGGACGCGGGGGGTGGACGCCAATGGGGCGTCAGTGCCGATCGGGATGCTTGTTGCGAGGCCGAGCGTCCGGGCGTGAGCCGGGCGGGAAGGCCCGAGTATAACAGAGCTATTGCAGCGTGCTGCTTTCCTGCTGCTCAACGGCGTCAGGAAGATAGCTGGCGTCGCCAATATAACGTTCGATTATCGCGACAAAGGCCGGCTCCTGCTTGAACCGACGCAGTTCATCGGTGAAGGCCTGAGCCAGCGCTTCGCGGCCAGGTTTGCGTGCTAGCCCCAGATACTGTGGCTGGCGACTGATCACCAACGGCAGCTCCTCGACCTGTTGCTCCAGGCCCAGTTGCCGACGCAGAAAGCGCCCGACCATGCGGTCGGTGATCAGCAGGTCGATGCGGCCAAGCGCGAGTTTGCCGAAGTTGGCTTCATGGCTGGGGGCCGATTCACGCCTGAAGCCCGATGCTTCCTGGAACTCCGGACCGTAGGCATAACCTGGCGAGGTGCCTACGGTCAGGCCATTGAGGTCGCTGAGCTGGTGGATGACATGACGACGGCGGTTGGCCTGGTACAACACGAATTCGGCATCCGACATGGGCTCCAGCGGGTAGATCATGTAGGCCGTGCGTGCATCGACCTTGAATATGTCCATCACCCCGTCCGCCTGGCCTTGCTCGATCATGGCCAGACAACGCTTCCAGGGCATGAACTGCCACTCCACCTCAACGCCCAACCGCTTGAACACTTCGCGGGTAACTTCGTAGTCGATGCCCTTGGGTTCGCCGCCCTCCTGGTAGATGTACGGGGCCCAGTCGTCGCTGACCAGGCGCAGGCGCTCACCAAGCGCCATCGGGCTCAGGCAGGCGAGCAGGAAGATGCACAGCAGGCGGGTAATAACGGGCATGGCGCGAGATTACGCGCTCGGGCGGGGCAAGGCCAGAGACGGCTCAGTGTGCTGCGGTTCTGAGCAGGTGTGCCTCGATGTCTTTGCGCCGCTCGCCCAGCGACAAGCGCAAGCCCGGATGGCGCAGGCACTGGCGCAGTTGCTCGGGAGCCATGTTGCCATTGCGTTCGTTCAGATTTGCCAGCGCCTTGTCCCACCAGGCTGGCGCACAGGCGCGGTCGAACTCGTTGGGGTAGGGGTAGCAGCCGTACAGCAATTCACGGGCAAACTGGCGCTCATGGCTTGGCAGGGTCAGGCTCAGCGCCTTGTAGCCCAGGCGGTGCAGCGCCGGTGGCCGCGGCAGCTGGTCGTTGACCTGCAGTACGTCAGCCAGCGCCGCCGCACTCAATGGGTCGTCACCATGCTTGCGCAGCCACGCCTGGATCTTGGCACGGAACTGGGCCTTGCGGCTCCAGTAGTGATGGATGACGTCGGTACATTCAGCCAGCTCGAGCTTGCGGTACGCCGCCACCGCCAGGCAGAACTCTTCCAGGGTATAGGCCGTTCGGGCCAGCGGGTAGAGTTCGTCCATCAGTGCGATGGAATGGTCGAGCGCCGGGGCGTCGGCTGCGGTGAGCCCGATCACTCCGGAGTTCAGCAGCGGCATCTGGCAATCGGCCAGGTCACGTTGCTGAAGAATGGCCAGCAGGTTCTTGTACAGCAGACACTTCTGGTTGGCGCCATAACGCGGGCCGATGAAGTTGCACAGCAGGCGGCCCTGGCCGACGCGGTGGAACAGTTTCATGGGCGAGGTGCGGAAGAAGGTGTCGGTGTCGATCAGCACGGCCAGTGGATGCTGCCGCAGTACCTCGCGCAGCAGTACGTGCTTGCTGCGAAAATGGTAACCGTGCGGTTCGTTCCAGGCCTTGCGGGTGGCTTCGTCAAGCAGGTGCACGGTGACCGGCAACTTGCGGTAGGGCGCCGGGTTGTCGGTGTAGACCTGGATGTCGATGGCCTCGCCAGCCTTGGTGTCCAGGTGCGCCAGGGCGCTGACGATACTGAAGCAAGCCTCATGATGATAAGTGGCCGGCCCGAAGGCCAGGTAGACCAGTTGCGGGCGCGAAGGCGAGAGCGGTGGCATTTCTGGCAAGACCTGCATGTTCCAGTAAGGAAATAAGGCCTCAGTCTATGACCAAAGCCTTAATCATTACTGAATAAGATCTTGCCAAAAAGTTTCAGCGAGGCAGCTTCAGATTGTTCCAGATAGCCAGGCTGGCATCGGCTTGGTTCAGCGTATAGAAGTGCAGGCCCGGTGCGCCGCCTTGCAGCAGTTGCTCGCACATGTGGGTGATCACTTCTTCACCGAAGGCCTGAATGCTTGCGGTATCGTCGCCATAGGCTTCCAGCTGCTTGCGGATCCAGCGCGGGATCTCGGCGCCGCAGGCGTCGGAGAAACGTGCCAGCTTGCTGTAGTTGGTGATCGGCATGATGCCGGGCACTACCGGAATGTCCACGCCCAGCTTCTGTGCGCGCTCGACGAAATAGAAGTAGCTGTCGGCATTGAAGAAGTACTGGGTGATGGCGCTGTCGGCACCGGCCTTGACCTTGTGCACGAAGTTGGCCAGGTCGGCCTCGAAGTTGCGCGCCTGCGGGTGCATTTCCGGATAAGCGGCGACTTCCAGGTGGAAGTGGTCACCGGTTTCCTGGCGGATGAACTCGACCAGGTCGCTGGCATAACGCAGTTCGCCACTGGCCATGCCCATGCCCGACGGCAGGTCGCCACGCAGGGCAACGATGCGCTTGATGCCGGCAGCCTTGTACTCGGCCAGCAGGGCGCGTAGCTCGTCCTTGGTGTCGCCGACGCACGACAGGTGCGGGGCGGCCGGTACCTTCACTTCACTTTCCAGCTGCAGCACGGTGTTCAGCGTGCGATCGCGGGTCGAACCGCCGGCACCGTAGGTGCAAGAGAAGAAGTCCGGGTTGTAGGTCGCTAGCTGCTTGGCAACGGCCATCAGCTTTTCGTGACCGGCGTCGGTCTTGGTGGGGAAGAACTCGAAACTGTAGCGGCGTTCTTGTGACATCACTCGTTCCTCGAGCAGCGCGCTTCGGCGGCGTGCTGCAAGTAAAAGCCAGATCGGTGATGGCCGATCTGGCTTGGGCATCGTTCAAGATCTCTGCTGCCTGAGCTGCAAGCGGCGTGGCAACACCAGCCGCTTGAGGCTCCAGGCTTGCCGCTTAGTAGCGGTAGGCGTGCGGCTTGAACGGGCCTTCGACGGTCACGCCGATGTACTCGGCCTGCTGCGGGGTCAGCTGGGTGACCACGCCACCGAAGCCGCGGACCATTTCCAGGGCCACTTCTTCGTCGAGCTTCTTCGGCAGCACTTCCACGGTCAGGCGCTCGGCCTTCTTGGCGGCAGGCAGCTCGGCGAACTTCTGCTCGAACAGGAAGATCTGGGCCAGAACCTGGTTGGCGAACGAACCGTCCATGATGCGGCTTGGGTGACCGGTGGCGTTACCCAGGTTCACCAGGCGGCCTTCGGCCAGCAGGATCAGGTAGTCGTCGTTCTGCGGGTCGAAGGTACCGGCGCCGGTGCGGTGAATCTTGTGCACCTGCGGCTTCACTTCTTCCCATGCCCAGTTCTTGCGCATGAAGGCCGTGTCGATTTCGTTGTCGAAGTGGCCGATGTTGCAGACCACGGCACGCTTCTTCAGAGCCTTGAGCATGTTGGCGTCGCAGACGTTGACGTTACCGGTGGTGGTGACGATCAGGTCGATGCGGCCCAGCAGATCGGCGTTGATGCCGGCTTCGGTACCGGTGTTGATACCGTCCTTGAACGGCGAAACGACTTCGAAGCCGTCCATGCAGGCTTGCATGGCGCAGATCGGGTCGACTTCGGTGACCTTGACGATCATGCCTTCCTGACGCAGGGACTGGGCCGAGCCCTTGCCCACGTCACCGTAGCCGATCACCAGGGCTTGCTTGCCCGACAGCAGGTGGTCGGTGCCGCGCTTGATGGCATCGTTCAGGCTGTGACGGCAGCCGTACTTGTTGTCGTTCTTGCTCTTGGTGACCGAGTCGTTGACGTTGATCGCCGGGACTTTCAGCTCGCCCTTGGCCAGCATGTCCAGCAGGCGGTGCACGCCGGTGGTGGTTTCTTCGGTCACGCCGTGGATCTTGTCCAGCATGGCCGGGTATTTCTTGTGCAGGATTTCGGTCAGGTCACCACCGTCGTCCAGCACCATGTTGGCGTCCCATGGCTGACCGTCCTTGAGAATGGTCTGCTCGATGCACCACTCGTACTCCTGCTCGGTTTCGCCTTTCCAGGCGAACACAGGAATGCCGGCAGCGGCGATGGCGGCAGCGGCCTGGTCCTGGGTGGAGAAGATGTTGCAGGACGACCAGCGTACTTCGGCGCCCAGGGCGACCAGGGTTTCGATCAGCACGGCGGTCTGGATGGTCATGTGGATGCAGCCGATGATCTTCGCGCCCTTGAGCGGTTGCTCGGCTTGATACTTGCGGCGCAGGCCCATCAGAGCGGGCATTTCCGATTCGGCGATGATGACTTCTTTACGGCCCCAGTCGGCCAGGGAGATGTCGGCGACCTTGAAGTCGGAAAAACCTGCAGGCGTGTTTACAGCGCTCATTGAGAGCCTCCATTCGTAGTGTGCGAATGGGCGCCGTTGTGCGTTGAGCGTCCGCTTGAGCGGACAACGCCCCATCCGAGCCTGACAGGCCGAGCCTGCTGCAGCGCCCCTCGGACAGGTGGCGGGCATGGCACCGCTAATGGCTGCCATGTGAATCGGCAGGGATTATAGCCGCGGCTGTGTGACACACCCAAGGCTTTCTGTCGATTTATCGAGACGATAGTCGATGTTCAATGGAGAGGCTGGCGCCGCTCTGCCATCATTACTTCACGTTAGCCAAGCAGGTCAGGAGTACTATGAACTTTCACACCCGCAAATGGGTAAAACCCGAAGACCTCAACCCCAACGGCACACTGTTCGGTGGCAGCTTGCTGCGCTGGATCGACGAAGAGGCGGCGATCTACGCCATCGTCCAGCTGGGCAACCAGCGCGTGGTGACCAAGTACATGTCGGAAATCAACTTCGTCAGTGCCTCGCGTCAGGGCGACATCATCGAGCTGGGTATCACGGCCACCGAATTCGGCCGCACCTCGATCACCTTGCGCTGCGAAGTGCGCAACAAGATCACTCGCAAGAGCATCCTCACGGTAGACCGCATGGTCTTCGTCAACCTAGGCGAAGACGGCTTGCCGGCGGCCCATGGGCGGACCGAGATCAAGTACGTGCAGGACCAGTTCCCGGATTCGGCGGTGGAGTGATGGCTTCGGGGCTGCTCTGCAGCCCAATCGCCGGCAAGCCGGCTCCCACAGGGCTGACACAGCCCGTGAAAGCCGTGGAGTACCTGTGGGAGCCGGCTTGCCGGCGATTGGGCCACGAAGCGGCCCCCGCCATCCTCAAGCCTGTGCGCTGACCCTTCGCACCACCCCGCCGATGCTCAACCCCTGCACCAGAATCGACGACAGCACCACGATGTAGGTGATCGAAAGCAGCAGGTCACGTTCGCTCCCCTGAGGCAACGACAGGGCTAGCGCCACCGAAACCCCGCCTCGCAAACCACCCCAGGTCAGCACCCGCACCGTGCCTTTCGGCACACTGCGCCAGCGCCGCAGCAGCACGATGGCCGGTGCCACCGTCAGCAAGCGTGACAGCAGCACCGCCACCGCCAGCACACCGCCTGCCGCCAGGTGCAGCCAGTTGAACGGCAGCAGCAACAGTTCCAGGCCGATCAGCGCGAACAGCAGGGCGTTGAGCATGTCGTCGATCAGTTCCCAGAAACCGTCCATGTAGCGGCGGGTCATGTCGTTCATCGCCAGGTTGCGCCCCAGGTTGCCGATGATCAGGCCGGCCACCACCATTGCGATCGGTGCCGAGACGTGCAACTCGTAGCACATCGCCGAGCCACCGATGACCAGTGCCAGGGTCAGCATGACCTCGACCTGGTACTGCTCGACGCTCTTGATCATGCGGTAGGTGGCGTAGCCGATCAGCCCGCCGAACACCACGCCGCCGACGGCTTCGCGGGCGAACAGCAGCGCGGTGTCGGAGAAGCTCGGCGTTTCGCCCAGCTGGATGATCCCCAGCAGCACGGTGAATACCACGACAGCCGTGCCATCGTTGAACAGCGACTCGCCGACGATGGTGGTTTTCAGCGGTTTGGAGGCGTTGGCGGTACGCAGGGCCCCCAGCACGGCGATCGGGTCGGTCGGGGAGATCAGTGCGCCGAACAGCAGGCAGTAGATCAGCGGCACCTGCCAGCCGAACAGGGCAAATACCCAGTGCGACAGGTAGCCGATGACTACGGTGGCAATCAGTACGCCAAGGGTCGCCAGCAGGCCGATGGGCCAGCGGTAGCTGCGCAGGTCTGCAAGGTTGACGTGCAGTGCGCCGGCGAACAGCAGGAACGCGAGCATCCAGTGCATCAGCAGGTCATTGAAGTCGATCTGGCTCATCAGCCCTTCGACGCGCTCTTCCAGGCCCGGGAAGCCGATCAGGCTCAGGCCCTGGAGCATCAGGGAAAACAGCAGTGCCGTAACCATCACGCCGATGGCGGGCGGCAGGCCGATGAAGCGGTAATTGACGTAGGTGAGGAGGGTGGTGAGGCAGATGAACGCGGCTACTAATTCAAGCATCCCAAATCCTGTAACGATGGCTTCCAAGTCGTACCCGAGGGGCATCGGGCAGTTGTTTGATGACCTGGCGATGGTTTCGGGACACAGCTTTGACCGGATTTGTTCTTTTCGTTCCATGGCTCCTTCCGGGCCGGAAGCGTTGTATCGTTGCCAGCTCTGACTGCAAGGAGCGCCCCGCGTGTTGGCAACTTCCCTGGTTCTGATCGCCGCCCTGCTGCACGCGACCTGGAACACCCTGATCAAATTTAGCGGTGAGCGCTTGCTGGTCATCGCCAGCATGGACACCGTGGCGCTGGTCTTCGCCGTGTTCGCCGTGGCGTTCACCGAATTTCCCCCGGCCGAGATCTGGCCCTGGTTGCTCGCCTCGGCGCTGGCCGAGCAGCTGTACCGCTTCCTGCTGATCCAGGCCTACCGGGTCGGCGACCTGGGCCTGGTCTATCCTCTGATGCGCGGGCTGTCGCCGCTGGTGGTGCTAGGGCTGACCCTGGCGTTCGCTGGCGAGTCGCTGAGCCAGCAGCAGATCATCGGCATTCTGCTGATCCCTTGTGGCATGGCCTGCCTGTTGTGGCAGGGCGGCGGCGGGGATCGGCTGCCCTGGTCGATGTTGCCGGTGGTGGCGCTAATCGGCTTGTGCATTGGCTGCTATACGTGGTTCGACGGGCAGGCTGTGCGGCTGTGGGGCAAGCCTTGGGACTACCTGGTGTGGCTGACCTTGCTCAGCGCCTGGCCATTCCCGGTGCTGGCCAGCGTGGCGCGGCGGGCACCGTTCGTGTTGTTCTGGCGCATGCAATGGCGGTTGGGCCTGGCGGTGGGGCTGTGCGTGCTGCTCAGCTACGCGCTGGTGCTGTGGGCCATGCACCTGGGCTCGGTGGCCGAGACCGCGGCGTTGCGTGAGCTGAGCGTGATCCTGGTGGTGCTGCTGGGCATGCGCTACCTCAAAGAACCTTTTGGCGGGCCAAGACTCCTAGCATGCGGGCTGGTCCTGGCAGGCATGCTGGTGATGAAGCTCTAATCCATTTTCGAACAAGGAGTCATGAGCATGACCGTTGCCCTGTGGTGCATCCTGATCGCGCTGGTGCTGGCGCCGCTTTGTGCGTTGATCGCCAAGGTCAGTAGCGGCCGCTTCGGCCTGAAGGACAATCACGACCCGCGCGCCTTCCTCGACACGCTGTCGGGGCTGCCGCGTCGTGCCCATGCCGCGCAGCAGAACAGCTATGAAGCGTTTCCGGCCTTCGCGGCGGCAGTGCTGGTGGCGGATGTCGTCGGCAATGCCGAGCAGGTGACGCAGGATGTGCTGGCGGTGATGTATATCACCAGCCGGCTGCTGTACATCATCTGCTACCTGGCGGACTGGGCGGCGTTGCGCTCGCTGGTGTGGTTTGCCGGGTTGGCGTTGATCGTGTCGTTCTTCGTGGTTTCTGCCTGAGATCGAGTTGCCTTCATCGCCGGCAAGCCGACTCCCACAGGTAGCGCACAGCTCCTGAGCGCTGTGATTTCCTTGTGCGAGCCGGCTTGCCGGCGATGAGGTCAGTACAGGCTCACAGAACCTTCGGCACCTCGGGCAATGGCTTGCCCTTGGGCCACAGCATCCAGATCTGCCCCTGCTGCTTCATGTTGCCAGCCAGTTCCCCGGCCTGCGGGCCAGTCCCCCAGAACAGGTCTGCGCGCACTTCGCCGGTGATCGCGCCGCCGGTATCCTGGGCGCCGACCGGTCGGACCACAGGGCTGCCATCAGGTCGCGTGGTGGACAGCCACAACAGGCTGCCCAGCGGGATCACCTTGCGGTCGATGGCAACGCTGTAGCCGGCAGTCAGCGGCACGTTGAGCGACCCGCGTGGCCCCTCGTTGCTGTCGGGGCGGGTGCTGAAGAACACATAGCTGGGGTTGCTGGCCAGCAGTTCCGGTACGCGCTGCGGGTTGGCCTGGGCCCAGGAATGGATGGCGCCCATGCTCACGTCTTCTTTCTTCAATTGGCCCTGTTCGATCAGCCAGCGACCAATCGGTCGGTAGGGGTGGCCGTTCTGGTCGGCGTAACCCAGGCGCAGTTGCCGGCCATTGTCCAGTTGCACGCGCCCTGAGCCTTGGATCTGCAGGAACTGCAAATCCATCGGGTCGGTAAGCCAGGCCAGCACAGGTGCCTTGGCGCCGTCGCGGTAGATCACTTCGGCGGTGTCATAGGGTTTCAGTACGCGCCCTTCAAGGCGGCCGCGCAGACGCTTGCCCTTGAGCTCGGGGTAGACGCTCGCCAGGTCGACGACAATCATGTCCTCGGGAATGCCATAGACCGGCACCTGGGCCTTTTCGGTGCGCTTCAGGCTGCCTGGATAAACCGGCTCGTAGTAGCCGGTGATAAGGCCGTTAGCGTTGTTTTCGGCTGAGCGCAGTCCGTAGACCTGCAGTTGCTGCTGCAGGAAACCACGTACCTGGGCGGCATCCTCTGGGATGGCTTGCGCCGCTTCACAGGTGGCGGCCCACACCGGGTCGCGCTTGAGTTTTTCACAACCCGCCCGCCAGGCCTCGAAACCTGCAAGCAGGTCGCTATCGCTGACCTTGGGCAGGTCGTTCCAAGTGGCGGGTGCGTAGGTGGCGATGGCATGCGGCTCTGGCTTGGCGTTTTCGCCGCCATTGCAGCCCGCCAGCAGGGCCAGGGCCGGGAGTGTCCAGGCCAGGTGGCGCAGGGCAGATTTCATTGGTGGGTTCCTGTCAGCGGTGAACATGAAGAATCACCCCTGTGTTTTATGTGGCTATTGGTCTTTGCCCGGCAGGCGGCGATACTGGCCGCCCATTTGCGAGGCCCAAGAGACCGTGATGTTCAAGCGATTGACCGTAGTACTGCTCGCCGCCCTTGCCCTGACCGCCTGTGACCGGGTCGACCCGAATTCGCCACTGGGCAAGCGCAAGGCGATCTTCAAGGACATGCTCAAGACCAGCGAGGATCTAGGAGGCATGCTGCGCGGGCGTTTGCCGTTCGACGCAGTCAAGTTCGCCGATGGGGCGCTGAAGCTCGACACCCTGTCCCACGAGCCCTGGCAGCACTTCCCCCAGGTGCGCGATGACGGCGACAGCAGCGCGCGGCCCGAAGTGTGGGAGCGCCAGGCACGCTTCCATGACCTTGCCCAGGCCCTGGAAGGCGTCACCGGCGAGTTGGTCGAGGTGACGCGCACTCAGCCCCTGGACGCTGCGCAGCTGAAAGGGCCGATGGACAAGGTCGAGGCTGCTTGCAAGGCCTGCCATACCGAGTTCCGCAATCATTGATCCTTCGTGGGGGCTATTGCCGGCTTGCCGGTGATCAGCCCCTCACAGTCGATGCGCATCAACGGTCAAGTTCGTCGACCGCTTCCTGTAGTTCCTTGCGCGACTCGGCCAGCTTGTCCTTGCGCTTGTTGATTTTCTCCGCGTCGCCTTTCTTCTCGGCCTTCTTCAGGTCTTTCTCGCGCTGCGCCACTTCATGACGGGCATCGAGCACCTTTTGCTCGCGCTCTTTGCGCAGGCTCGCGTCGGTGCAATTGTCGACCCCACGCAGCGCCTCTTCCAGGCCTGCGACTTGGTCACTGTTGCCATGCTCACGGGCGATCTTCAGCTGATTCTCGATGGCGCTGCGTTTGGCAGCGCAACCGGTCAGGCCGGCATCCGGCTCGGCAGCCTGCGCGACACCTGCGCACAGGCCGAGTGTTGCCAGCAGAACGAGGGTGGAAATACGTTTCATCAGGGCCTCCTTGACGGGGCGGGGCAGCAGAAAGTTGTGGCAAATGCTGCCTTGGTTTTACCGATTTAGGAACCCTTGTTGGACTTTTCTAGAACAAACCGTGGCATTCATGGCCTCTATTTTGTGAAAAGTCATTGCGCCGTGAGTGCGTTGTGACGGGTGAACCCGTCTATGTCGAAGCCACCCAGCTGCTCGGCAATACCCTGAACAGTCGCCGAAGAAAAGAAAGCCTTCAGTTGCCCTGCTCGTGTTTCGCCTATTCCAGGCACTGCTTGCCAGTCACCCGCCGAGCGCCTGGCCAGCGTTGGCCAGTCCCCCTCCAGCGGCATTGCACGAGGGGCCGGTACGCCGAGCGCGCGCAGCCACTGTTCGAAGGGCCGTGCACGGCCAGCGGCGAATGCATTCAGCAGGCGCCTGGCCGAGGGTTCACTGATGCCAGGTACGCTCATGAGCTGTTCAGCCTCCAGTGCCAGCCAATCGCTGATGGCTGCCACCTGGCCGTTCTCCACCAGGCGCCGCCAGGTGCCAGGCCCTATACCGGACAGGGCCAGACCATGCTTGCCACTGAGCCAGGTGAGCCGGGCGATGAACTGCTCTTCGCAACCCTCACTGACCTCCCAGCAACTGTGGGCGTCGAACTGGCCAGGCACGGGTGGTGTGACCGGTTGCCGCTCGGCTGCACGGTGCACGACCTGTTCGAATCTCGGGATGGTCAGCCCGGCTAGGCTGATGGCCACCTGGTCCCCTGGGCGCGCGTCGATGGCCTGCCAGCGGGCCAGGGAGCCCAAGCTGACCTGAGTGATGCGTCGACCATCCAGTTCGACCGGCCGAAGCATGAGCAGCGGCGTGATCTTGCCGGTGCGCCCAACCCGAAAGTGCACATCGCGCACTTCTGTCAGCGCCTGGGTGTAGGGGTGTTTCCACGCCGCGATCCAGTAGGGCGCATTGACTTGCCAGCGTTCGGCGGGAGGGCGGCTGTCCTGGCGCAGAATCACGCCGTCGGTGGCGAAGGGCAGGGCAGAACGATACCAGTGCAGCCGCCATTCGCCGGCTTGTTCAGGGCTGTCGATGGCTCTGCTGTAATGCTGGCTGTCGGGGAAGCCCAGCGCACTCAGCTGCGCCAGGCGCTCGGCCTGGCGGGATGGGCCGTGCGGCCAGTCCCAGACGAAAAGGCCGATGCGGGCGCCGCCTTCACGGTCCAGCTGCTTGCGGGCGAGCAACCCCGCAACCGTGCCACGTGCCCCCGCGCTGCCTGCTTCGGCCTGCACGTGCGCTGGCAGGCGCAGGTACAGCTCGCCTTGCAGGGTCAGGTCCAGTGGCTGGGACAACTGCTGGGGGATCGCTTCGAGGTGGGGAATATGACGGCTCCAGTCGTGCCCGCGTAGGCCGTCGCCGCGGCTGAGTAACTTGACCAGCCGACCTTGTCGGTAGATCAACGAGGCAGCGACGCCGTCGACCTTGGGCTGGATCCACACCATTTGTTTACCGGCCATCCAGCGCGCTACTGCCGTTTCGTCCGGCAGCTTGTCGACACCCGTATGGGGAATTGGATGGGGTATCGGGCCGCGAGCGCTGGCCAGCGAGTCCAGTTCGCCTTCCAGGGCAAAGCATTGGTGAAGATGCGTGAGGTACTGGCGGCTCTGGTCGTACAACTCATCGGCCACCAGCGCCTTGCCGAGCCGGTGGTAGTGGTCGTCCCAGCGTTCAAGTGTTTTGCGCAAGCTGGCAGCTTCGGTGGCTGCCCGCGTGGCCGACCACGGTGGGCATTCGTGCGCCTGGGCGGTGAGAATGGGCAGTATCAACAGCGTGAAGAGCAGCATCCAGGGCATGGCCAGCATCCTTGCATGGCGGGGAGGTGCTGCTCAGCCTAGGCGGGTGTCTGCGGCCCTGCAGAGGGCAGTTGTCAGCCGATATGTCACGAAAAAGCCCCTGCCGATCACTCGGCAGGGGCTTTCGTTTACCGCTGTAGGAAGATTACAGGCCGGCAGCGTCACGCAGCGACTGGGCGCGGTCGGTACGTTCCCAGGTGAAGGTGGTGAAGGTGTCGTCGCCGACAGTCTTCTGCTGCGGGGTACGGCCGAAGTGACCGTAGGCAGCGGTTTCCTGATACATCGGGTGCAGCAGGTCGAGCATGGTGGTGATGGCGTATGGACGCAGGTCGAAGCACTCGCGCACCAGTTGCACGATCTTGGCGTCCGAAACCTTGCCGGTACCGAAGGTGTTGATCGAGATGGAGGTAGGCTGGGCCACGCCGATGGCGTAGGACACCTGGATCTCGCAACGCTCGGCCAGGCCAGCGGCGACGATGTTCTTGGCCACGTAGCGGCCGGCGTAGGCGGCGGAACGGTCGACCTTGGACGGATCCTTGCCGGAGAACGCGCCACCACCGTGGCGGGCCATGCCGCCGTAGGAGTCGACGATGATCTTGCGGCCGGTCAGGCCGCAGTCGCCCACCGGGCCACCGATGATGAAGTTGCCGGTCGGGTTGATGTGGTACTGGGTGTCCTTGTGCAGCAGTTCGGCAGGCAGGGTGTGCTTGACGATCAGCTCCATCACCGCTTCCTGCAGGTCTTTCTGGGACACTTCAGGGTTGTGCTGGGTCGACAGCACGACGGCGTCGATACCCACGACCTTGCCGTTTTCGTAGCGGCAGGTGACCTGCGACTTGGCGTCTGGGCGCAGCCATGGCAGCAGCTTGGACTTGCGCGCTTCGGCCTGGCGCTCGACCAGACGGTGCGAGAAACAGATAGGTGCTGGCATCAGCACGTCGGTTTCGTTGCTCGCGTAGCCGAACATCAGACCCTGGTCGCCCGCGCCCTGGTCTTCCGGGCGGGAGCGGTCAACGCCCTGGGCGATGTCCACCGACTGCTTGCCGATGATGTTCATCACGGCGCAGGTGGCGCCGTCGAAGCCGACGTCGGAGCTGTTGTAGCCGATGTCGATGATGACCTTGCGCACCAGCTCTTCCAGGTCGACCCAGGCCGAGGTGGTCACTTCGCCGGCGATGATGGCGACACCGGTCTTGACCAGGGTTTCGCAGGCCACGCGGGCGTACTTGTCCTGGGCGATGATGGCGTCCAGGACCGCGTCAGAAATCTGGTCGGCGATCTTGTCCGGATGCCCTTCGGACACGGACTCGGAGGTGAAAAGGGAGTATTCGCTCATCTCGACGGGTTCCTAAAATTTACCGATGGTGAGTGTCGCCAGTCGTCCGCTGGAAATGGCGGACCTGTATCTGGAAACCGTTACGCAAGCCCACGTAGAGGCTGTCCCCGGGGGCCAGCCCAGCCGCATTGGCCCAACGGGCCAGGTCGTCCTGTTCGAAGCCGAGCCAGAGGTCGCCGCAGGCATCCCGCGCCCAACCCTGGTCATGGCTGCACAGTTCGGTGACCAGCAGGCTGCCGCCCGCTTTCACCCGTTTGGCCAGCAGGCGCAGGGCCAGGGCCGGGTCGCTGAAATGGTGCAGCACCATGTTCAGCACAACGCAGTCGGCTTCCACATCCGTTGCACCCAGTGCATCGGCCAACTGCAGGTTTACATTATTCAGGCCTTCGCGATCGCACACCTGGCGCGCCAGATCGAGCATTGTCGGGCTGTTGTCCAGGGCGGTGACGCGGGCGAAGCGCCGAGCCAGGTCGGGCAGGAAGCCACCGTCGCCGGGGCCTACTTCCAGCGCGCTGGCGCTTGGCGCGAAATTCAGTTTGTCGAGCAGTGCCAGCAAGCTTTCGCGGTACTGCGGCAGCCCGGCGATCAGGTCTTGCTGGGCGCGGAATTTCTCCTCCACGCGCAGGAAGAAGTCCTGGCTGGTGGCAGCGCGGCGTTGCTGGATCTGCGCGATGCGGGCCTGGACATCCTGCGCCAGGGCCAGTTCGTCGACCTCCTCGAGCAGCGCCGTGTGCAGGCGGCCGTGCGGCAGGGCGCGGCGGTAGAAAATGGCATTGCCTTCGCGGCGCGTGGCCACCAGCTCGGCCTGGGCCAGCACCTTGAGGTGATGGCTCATGCCCGATTGGCCGATGTCGAAGATCTGCGCCAGCTCCAGCACGCCGAACGAGTCGCTGGCCAGTACCCGCAGAACGTTCAGGCGCAACTCGTCGCCGCTGGCTTTGCACAGGGCTGCCAGGGTGTCACTTTGCTGGGGCGGGATCGATTGCGCACGCTGATTCATGGGCCGGCAGTCTAGACAGGCATCGTTGCCCTCGCAAGACCAATATCAAAAAGTTTTGATATTGGCTGATGGGCGGGTGCGGTGGTCGCTATGGTTTCCCGGTTTTCACCCGCTTTGCTGCCCAATCACAGGAAAAATACCCAACTGCGACCATACGTCATTGCCCCGGGGCCCGCCTGTGGGCGAAAATGGCCGCCTTTTTCGTAACACCACCTATTCAAGCCCCAGGAGATAAGCGATGCCCAGCCGTCGTGAACGTGCCAACGCCATTCGTGCCCTCAGCATGGATGCCGTGCAAAAGGCTAACAGCGGCCACCCAGGTGCCCCCATGGGCATGGCGGATATCGCTGAAGTGCTTTGGCGCGACTATCTGAAGCACAACCCGAGCAATCCGAAATTCGCTGACCGTGACCGCTTCGTGCTGTCCAACGGCCACGGCTCGATGCTGATCTATTCGCTGCTGCACCTGACCGGCTACGACGTCACCATCGATGACATCAAAGGCTTCCGCCAACTGCACAGCCGCACCCCGGGCCACCCGGAATACGGTTACACCCCTGGCGTCGAAACCACCACCGGTCCGCTTGGCCAGGGCATCGCCAACGCCGTGGGCTTCGCCCTGGCGGAAAAAGTGCTGGCCGCCCAGTTCAACCGTGACGGCCACAACATCGTCGACCACAACACCTACGTGTTCCTCGGCGATGGCTGCATGATGGAAGGTATCTCCCACGAAGTCGCCTCGCTGGCCGGCACCCTGGGCTTGAACAAGCTGATCGCCTTCTACGACGACAACGGCATCTCGATCGACGGTGAAGTGCACGGCTGGTTCACCGACAACACCCCGGCCCGCTTCGAAGCGTACAACTGGCAGGTGATTCGCAACGTCGACGGTCACGACGCCGAAGAAATCAAGATGGCGATCGAGACGGCGCGCAAGAGCGACCGCCCGACCCTGATCTGCTGCAAGACCATCATCGGTTTCGGCTCGCCGAACAAGCAGGGCAAGGAAGACTGCCACGGTGCACCGCTGGGCAACGACGAAATCGCCCTGGCCCGCAAGGAACTGAACTGGAACCACGGTCCGTTCGAAATCCCTGCCGACATCTATGCCGAGTGGGACGCCAAGGCTGCCGGTGCCAAGGCCGAGGCCGACTGGAACCAGCGTTTCGACGCCTACGCCAAGGCTTACCCAGCGCTGGCCGCAGAGTTCAAGCGCCGTGACAGTGGCGAGCTGCCGGCCGACTTCAGCGAGAAGGCCCAGGCCTACATCAATGAAGTGGCTGCCAAGGGCGAGACCATCGCCAGCCGCAAGGCCAGCCAGAATGCCCTGAATGCCTTCGGCCCACTGTTGCCTGAGTTCCTCGGTGGCTCGGCTGACCTGGCTGGCTCCAACCTGACCCTGTGGAAAGGTTGCAAGGGCGTAGAAGCCAATGACGCCAGCGGCAACTATGTGTTCTACGGCGTGCGCGAATTCGGCATGACCGCGATCATGAACGGTGTCGCCCTGCACGGCGGCCTGGTGCCTTACGGCGCGACTTTCCTGATGTTCATGGAATACGCCCGTAACGCGGTACGCATGTCTGCTCTGATGAAGCAGCGCGTGATCCACGTCTACACCCACGACTCCATCGGCCTGGGCGAAGACGGCCCGACTCACCAGCCGATCGAGCAGTTGACCAGCCTGCGCAGCACACCGAACCTGGATACCTGGCGCCCAGCCGACGCGGTCGAATCGGCCGTGTCCTGGAAGCACGCCCTGGAGCGCAAGGACGGCCCTTCGGCGCTGATCTTCTCGCGCCAGAACCTGCAGCACCAGGCGCGCGACGCCCAGCAGATCGCCGACATCAACCGCGGCGGCTACGTTCTGAAAGACTGCGCTGGCGAGCCGGAACTGATCCTGATCGCCACCGGTTCGGAAGTGGGCCTGGCCGTTCAGGCGCATGCCAAGCTGACCGAACAGGGCCGCAACGTACGCGTCGTTTCCATGCCGTGCACCAGCGTGTTCGATGCCCAGGACGCCGGCTACAAGCAGTCCGTGCTGCCAGTGGAAGTAGGTGCGCGTATCGCCATCGAAGCCGCCCACGCTGACTTCTGGTACAAGTACGTCGGCCTGGAAGGTCGTATCATCGGCATGACCACCTACGGTGAGTCGGCGCCGGCTCCTGCGCTGTTCGAGGAGTTCGGCTTCACCCTGGAAAACATCCTGGGCACCGCCGAAGAGCTGCTGGAAGACTGATAGACCTATGCGGCCTTGATGGCCTCATCGCGGGCAAGCCCGCTCCTACAGGATGTTCGCAATCCCTGTAGGAGCGGGCTTGCCCGCGATGGGCCGCAAAGCGGCCCCTATAGCCCGTTAGCGAGCCACCAATGCCCCACCTGCGTCCCTACAAAGTTGCACTCAACGGTTATGGCCGCATTGGCCGCTGTGTCCTGCGCGCACTGTTCGAGCGAGGGGCAAAGGCCGGTTTCGAGATCGTTGCGCTGAACGACCTGGCCGACCAGGCCAGCGTTGAGTACCTGACACGCTTCGACTCCACTCACGGGCGTTTCCCCGGCGAGGTGAAGGTCGACGGCGATTGTCTGCATATCAATGGCGACTGCGTGAAGGTGTTGCGCAGCGCCACTCCCGAGGGCGTCGACTGGGCGTCTCTGGATATCGACCTGGTGCTGGAGTGTTCCGGTGCCTATCACACCCGCGCCGATGGCCAGCGTTTCCTCGATGCTGGCGCGCCGCGGGTGCTGTTTTCCCAACCCATGGCCAGTGAGGCCGACGTGGATGCCACGGTGGTCTACGGCATCAACCAGGATGTCCTGACCGGCGGCGAGCGCCTGGTGTCCAATGCCTCCTGCACCACCAACTGCGGCGTACCGCTGCTGCGTGTGCTGGACCAGGCCTTTGGCATCGAGTACGTGCAGATCACCACCATTCACTCGGCCATGAACGATCAGCCGGTGATCGACGCCTATCACCACGAAGACCTGCGCCGCACGCGCTCGGCCTTCCAGTCGGTGATTCCGGTGTCCACGGGGCTTGCGCGGGGCATCGAGCGGCTGCTGCCGGAACTTGCCGGGCGAATCCAGGCCAAAGCGGTACGCGTGCCGACCGTCAACGTCTCGTGCCTGGATATCACCCTGCAGACCGCCCGCGACACCAGTGCGGCCGAGGTCAACCGGGTATTGCGCGAGGCGGCGCTGGAAGGCCCGCTGAAAGGCTTGCTGGCCTACACCGAGCTGCCCCACGCCAGCTGTGATTTCAACCATGACCCGCATTCGGCCATCGTCGATGCCAGCCAGACCCGCGTCTCAGGCCCTCGCCTGGTGAACCTGCTGGCTTGGTTCGACAACGAATGGGGGTTCGCCAACCGTATGCTCGACGTTGCCGAACACTTTCTGCACGTCGTCCACCCAACCCGCACCAAACAGCCCTGAAGGACTGCATTCATGACCGTGTTGAAGATGACCGACCTCGACCTGCAAGGCAAACGCGTACTGATCCGCGAAGACCTCAACGTGCCTGTGAAGGACGGTGTGGTAGCCAGCGACGCGCGTATCCTGGCTGCGCTGCCGACCATCAAGCTGGCCCTGGAAAAGGGCGCGGCGGTAATGGTCTGCTCGCACCTGGGCCGCCCCACCGAAGGCGAATTCTCGGCCGAGAACAGCCTCAAGCCGGTAGCCGACTACCTGAGCAAGGCCCTGGGCCGCGACGTGCCACTGGTCGCTGACTACCTGGACGGTATCGAGGTCAAAGCCGGTGAGCTGGTGCTGTTCGAGAACGTGCGCTTCAACAAGGGCGAGAAGAAGAACGCTGACGAGCTGGCGCAGAAGTACGCTGCCCTGTGCGACGTCTTCGTCATGGACGCGTTCGGCACCGCTCACCGCGCCGAAGGCTCCACCCACGGTGTTGCCAAGTTCGCCAAGGTCGCCGCGGCCGGCCCGCTGCTGGCTGCCGAACTGGATGCCCTGGGCAAGGCCCTGAAAGCCCCGGCCAAGCCAATGGCGGCCATCGTTGCCGGCTCCAAGGTGTCCACCAAGCTGGACGTGCTGAACAGCCTGAGCACCGTGTGCGACCAGCTGATCGTCGGTGGCGGTATCGCCAACACCTTCCTCGCCGCCGCCGGTCACCCGGTTGGCAAGTCGCTGTATGAGCCTGACCTGGTGGACACCGCCAAGGCCATCGCCGCCAAGGTCAGCGTACCGCTGCCGGTCGACGTGGTCGTGGCCAAGGAATTCGCCGAAACCGCCGAAGCCACCGTCAAGGCCATCGCTGATGTGGCGGCTGACGACATGATTCTGGACATTGGCCCACAAACCGCCGCCAACTTCGCCGAGCTGCTGAAGTCGTCGAAGACCATCCTGTGGAACGGCCCGGTCGGTGTGTTCGAGTTCGACCAGTTCGGCAACGGCACCAAGGTGCTGGCCAAGGCCATCGCCGACAGCGCGGCATTCTCCATCGCTGGCGGCGGCGACACCTTGGCAGCCATCGATAAATATGGCGTTGGCGCCGATATCTCCTACATTTCTACCGGTGGCGGTGCGTTCCTCGAGTTCGTCGAGGGCAAGGTACTGCCGGCTGTGGCGATCCTGGAAGAGCGGGCAAAAGCCTGACAATGGCGGCGCCTGGCAAAGGGAGCGACCTGATGGTCAAGCGATTGCCTGTGATGATCGTGGCGGCTTTGCTGGGCGCCTGCTCCAGCGCACCGTCGTCGGACAGCGACCCGGCGCAAGCGCCCAAGGGTGGTTGCTATCAGTCCGAGTGGCAGGCCGAGACCGTGCCGGTGATCAGCAAGCGCGTGGGCCCGGAAGGCCTGGAAAAATATGACGAAGAGCACCAGCGCAAGGCGCCGGGCTGCCCTTGATCGGGTGGTTGGCAACCTGCAGGCTGTTTTGTGGTCTTGAACAGGGGGCCGCTGTGCGGCCTATCGCCGGCAAGCCGGCTCCCACAGATACAGCGGCGACTTCGATGTGGGAGCCGGCTTGCCGGCGATTGGGCTGCAAAGCAGCCCCAAGCGGAGTAATTTGATGAAAGCGCTCTTGGCCGTGACGGCCCTGGCGACACTGGCAGGATGCTCGCTGCTGCAGCCGGCGCAACCCGCCCCGGCAGACAACTGGACCCGCTGGGTCTGCGACAGCCAGACCGAAGTGCTATGGCGCTTCGCCGATGCGCAACAGGACTCGGTCGACGTTCGCCTCGGCGGCGGTGACCAAGTCTACCGGCTCAAGTCCGAGCCGAGCGCCTCGGGTGCGATGTACAGCGATGGCGTGCTGGCCTTCCACACCAAGGGCGAAGAAGGCCTGGTGTACTGGGTGGCGACCAACGATCTGATAGGGCGGGGCTGCAAGGCACCGTGACTGGCCGGGCCGCGTAAACGGCCCACACTACTTGAACAGCAACCGCCCCTGCGGCAGGCTTGCACGAAACAAACGACGCTTGTCGGGAGAGAGATACACAATGGCACTCATTAGCATGCGCCAGATGCTGGACCACGCCGCCGAGTTCGGTTACGGCGTACCAGCTTTCAACGTCAACAACCTCGAGCAGATGCGCGCCATCATGGAAGCGGCCGACAAGACCGACTCTCCGGTCATCGTCCAGGCTTCGGCCGGTGCTCGCAAATACGCTGGCGCGCCGTTCCTGCGTCACCTGATCCTGGCAGCCATCGAAGAATTCCCGCATATCCCGGTGTGCATGCACCAGGACCACGGCACCAGCCCTGACGTGTGCCAGCGTTCGATCCAGCTGGGCTTCAGCTCGGTCATGATGGACGGCTCGCTGGGCGAAGACGGCAAGACCCCGACCGACTACGAGTACAACGTCCGCGTTACCCAGCAGACCGTTGCCATGGCCCACGCCTGCGGCGTTTCGGTCGAAGGCGAGCTGGGCTGCCTGGGTTCGCTGGAAACCGGCATGGCCGGTGAAGAAGACGGTATCGGCGCCGAAGGCGTGCTGGACCACAGCCAGATGCTGACCGACCCGGAAGAGGCCGCCGACTTCGTCAAGAAGACCCAGGTCGACGCCCTGGCCATCGCCATCGGCACCAGCCACGGTGCCTACAAGTTCACCAAACCGCCTACCGGTGACGTGCTGGCCATCGACCGCATCAAGGAAATCCACAAGCGCATCCCCAACACCCACCTGGTGATGCACGGTTCTTCCTCGGTACCGCAAGAGTGGCTGGCGATCATCAACCAGTACGGCGGCGACATCAAGGAAACCTACGGCGTACCGGTCGAGGAAATCGTCGAAGGCATCAAGCACGGTGTACGCAAGGTCAACATCGACACCGACCTGCGCCTGGCCTCCACTGGTGCCATGCGTCGCCTGATGGCGCAGAACCCGAGCGAGTTCGACCCGCGCAAGTTCTTCGGTGAAACCGTCAAGGCCATGCGTGACGTGTGCATCGCCCGTTACGAAGCGTTCGGCACTGCCGGCAACGCCTCGAAGATCAAGCCGATCTCCCTGGAAGGCATGTTCCAGCGTTACCTGAAAGGCGAGCTGGCCGCCAAGGTCAACTGATCCGCTGGAAGAAACGAAAAACCCGCAGAATATGCGGGTTTTTTTATGGGCGAATCACCAGCAAGTGACCGTTAGTCGACTACCCTTGGAATTGTTATCTGATAGCGTTCTGATTCCATTGCTTGTTGGAGTCTCAAGTCTAGAGTATTAATCGGATCCAATCGTAAGTTGAAGTCGGTCACACAAGAGAAGCAGCATGGATGGCGCTTACCCTCAACCGCTAGAGAGCAACTCCGTGCTCCTGGTGGTGGACGATTACCCGGAAAATCTGATCAGCATGCGAGCCCTGCTGGCCCGTAAGGATTGGCAAGTATTGACGGCAAGCTCCGGGATGGAAGCCCTGAGCGCCTTGCTCGAACACGATGTCGACCTGGTGCTGCTGGACGTGCAGATGCCGGAAATGGACGGTTTCGAAGTAGCACGTCTCATGCGTGGCAGCCAGCGCACCCGGCTCACCCCCATCATATTCCTCACCGCCAACGAACAGTCCGATGCCGCCGTGCTCAAGGGCTACGCCAGTGGCGCGGTGGATTACCTGTTCAAGCCGTTCGATCCGCAGATCCTCAAGCCCAAGGTTCAGGCGCAACTAGAGCAGCAACGCAATCGGCGCATGCTGCAACGCCTCACCCGCGAGCTCGAGGACGCCCGGGCATTCAATGCCTCGATCCTGGAAAACGCCGCCGAGGGCATTCTGGTGGTCGATGCCTCGGGCACCATCGGTTTTGCCAACCCCGCGATTTCGCATCTGCTCCAGGCGCCGGTGGAGCAACTTCAGGGCGTGCACCTGCTGGACCTGGTGCAATTGCCTGACGCCACCCTGTGGCACGACTCGGACTTCCACCAAGCTTACCTGGCACGGCGCATTTTCCGTGTGCACGATGCCCACTTGCGCACTGTTGACGGCCACCTGGTGCCGGTGGCGCTGTCCTGCGCACCATTGCCTGCCGACCAGCAGGCGATGGTGGTGACGGTGCTCGACATGTCAGTGGTACGCAACCTGCACCAGCAACTCGAATACCAGGCGGTCACCGACCCCCTCACCGGGCTGTTGAACCGACGCGGTTTCTACCAGGCCGCCGAAGGCGTACTGCTGCGCAATGAACGCTCTGAAAAGGCGCAAGCCCTGATGTACATGGACCTGGATGGCTTCAAACGCATCAACGATTCGTTGGGCCATGAAGCCGGTGACCGGGTATTGCGCTGGGTGGCCGAGCAATTCAGAGACTGCCTGGGCAGTCAGGCATTGCTTGCGCGTATGGGCGGTGATGAGTTCACCGCGCTGTTCGACAGCCTGCCTTACCCTGAGCAAGCTGGGCGCTTTGCCGAACAACTGCTGGAACGTGTGTCCATCCAGCAGCAGATGGAGGGCATGGATATCTGCCTAGGGGTGAGCATCGGCATCGCCACTTACCCGGATTGCGGGTCGACTGTGGAAGGCCTGCTGCGTGCGGCCGATGCCGCGATGTATGCGGCCAAGCAGGCCGGGCGCCAGCAATACCGCTTCTACGACCAGGAACTCAACGGCCGGGCGCGTTCGCGGCTGATGCTCGAAGACAGCGTTCGCAATGCGGTCGAGTCCCAGGACTTCAGCCTGGTGTACCAGCCCCAGGTGGGCTTCGTCGATGGTCACCTGCGCGGCTTCGAGGCCTTGCTGCGCTGGCAGCATCCCAGCGTTGGCGATGTACCACCGGGCCTGTTCATTCCTCTGCTGGAAGAAGCGCGACTGATCAACCGCCTGGCCAGCTGGATCTATCGCCAGGGCGCGGCCCAGCGCCAGGCATGGCGTGAGCGCTTTGCTCCGGACCTGGTGCTGGGTATCAGCCTGAGCCGGGCACAGTTCGCCATGCCCAGCCTGGTCGACGAGTTGCAGCGGGTGATCCACGACTATCAACTGAACCCGGCGCAGCTTGAAGTGGAAATTGCCGAAACCTCGCTGATGGGCAACATCGAGATGGCGATCAAGCAGATTAACCGGGTGCGCGAACTGGGCGTGCGGGTGGCGCTGGACGACTTTGGTACGGGAGACTGCTCGCTGTGCATGGTGCGTGACCTGCCGATCGATACTTTGAAACTCGACCGCCACCTGGTCGCACGTCTGCCTGATTCGGCACCGGACGCAGCGATGGTACGCAGCATCATCGGCCTGTGTGCGGACTACCGCATCACGGTCATTGCCGAAGGTGTGGAAACCCCGGCCCAGGCGGCCTGGCTCAAAGCCAACGGTTGTGCCTACGTGCAAGGTTTCCTGGTCGCCCACCCGATGACGGCGGCGGACGCCAGCGGCTTCCCGGCGATTTTTCCCTGGCCACGGCCCTGATTGGCTAGAATCGCCTTTCGTTACATCGAAAGCCGTGCCATGACCGTACTACGCTACTTGCAAGCCTACCCGCCACACCTGCAGCAGCAGGTGCAGCAAATGATCGACAGCGACCGCCTGGGCGACTACCTGCAGCGTCGTTACCCAGGGCGCCATGACGTGCAGAGCGACAAGGCGTTGTACACCTATGCCCAGGAACTGCGCCAGCAGTACCTGCGCACCGCGCCGAGCCTGGACAAGGTGCTGTTCGACAACCGCCTCGACCTTACCCACCGCGCCTTGGGCCTGAACACGGCGGTGTCGAGGGTGCAGGGCGGCAACCTCAAGGCGAAGAAGGAAATCCGCATTGCCTCGCTGTTCAAGGAGGCAGCGCCGGCCTTCCTGCGCATGATCGTGGTGCACGAGCTGGCGCACCTGCGCGAGCGCGATCACAACAAGGCTTTCTACCAGCTTTGCCAGCACATGGAACCGGACTACCACCAACTGGAATTCGACCTGCGCGTGTACCTGACCTATCGGGAACTGCCAGGCAACCTGTAAGGACCCCGCAGCATGGAAGTGAGCAAGACCAAGAGCAGCTTCTATCGTCGCCTGTATGTGGCCTGGCTGATCGACAGCCAGACCGCCACCAGCGTACCGGCCTTGATGGAGGCCACCGGCATGCCGCGACGCACCGCCCAGGACACCATCGCCGCGCTGGCCGACCTGGACATCGTCTGCGAGTTCGAGCAGCAGGAAGGTGCGCGCAATCATGCCGGGCATTACCGCATCCATGACTGGGGGGCGATCGACAAGCAGTGGATCATCCAGCACCTGAGACAGATTCGCGAAGTGCTTGGCTATCCTTGACGCCTTGCGTGCAAGGCTCAGGCCTTGCGCATGCCGATGTGCGGAATGTCATCCTCCAGGTATTGCTCGCCTACCACTTCGAAGCCGTGCTGACCGTAGAACCCTTGTAGGTGCGCCTGCGCCGACAGGTACACCGGCGTTCCCGGCCAGCAATGCGCGGCCGCTTCCAGCCCCTTCAGCAGCAGCGGGTGGCCCAGCTTCAGCCCGCGTGCCTGCGGTGCCGTCACAACGCGGCCGATGACCACATCGCCGCCCTGCGATTGCGGATCGAGCAGGCGCAGGTAGGCCACCAGCTGATCATCCTGCCAGGCCATCAGGTGCAGGGTGTCGCCGGCCAGGTCTTGGCCATCGACCTCCTGGTAGGCGCAGCGCTGCTCTACCACGAACACTTCGGTGCGCAATTGCAGGATGGCGTAGATCTGCTCTTTGCTCAGATCGGTGTGGTGCTTGCAGACCCATTCGATGGACATGGCCGGTAACTCCTGAAAATGATTGGCGATCATCGCAAATCTGCCTGCCGCCGACGAGTGATTGACCCCTCGAAGTGTTGGCGTTCGTAGTTCGGCCAAAATAGAGGCTAATTGACACTATTGGCCGCTGCCGTGTGCTGCGGCTTTGTGTAATCTCATTTGTCAGATGCCTTTCACAGCGTGTGCCTCCCTCTGCAAAGGACTTCAGCATGCGGCCACTGCTTTGCGCGTTGGGATTGTTGGGCGTGATGCTGACAGCATCTGCCCAGGGCCAGGACAAGTTGCGGCTGGTGGCCGACAACTGGCCACCGTTCACCGACAGCGCCATGCCGGGCGGCGGCCTGGCCACCAGCCTGGTCACTACCGCGCTGACCCGCGCCGGGTATGCCAGCGGCTACGAGGAAGTGCCCTGGGCGCGGGCCCTGATGGGCGTCGGCGAAGGGCGCTACGATGTGCTGATCAATACTTGGTACAACGACTCCCGCGCCCAGATCGGCCAGTTTTCCAAGGGCTACCTGAGCAACCGTATCCGCCTGCTCAAACGCAAGGGCGACAGCTTCCGCTACCAGCGCCAGGCCGACTTGTACCCCTACAGCATTGCCGTTGTGCGCGACTATGCCTACTCACCCTCGTTCGATGGCGACAGCCGCTTGCACAAGGTACAGGTGCGCAACTTCTCCACTGCCGTGCGCATGCTCGCGGCAGGGCGGGTGAACCTGGCCGTGGAGGATGAGTATGTGGCGCGCTACAACCTGCAGCGCGAGCCGCAGCAAGTGCGCGATGGCGTGGCCTTGGTGGGGCCGCCGCTGGCGGAGAACACGCTGCATATCCTGGTGAGCTTGAAGCATCCCGAGCATCAGCAGATTGTCGAGCGGTTCGAGCAGGCCATTGCCGCAATGAAGGCTGATGGCAGCTATGCCAGGTTGCTGCGTCAGCATGGATTTTGATCTTTGGTGCCTGGGCTGGCCCTATCGCTGGCAAGCCAGCTCCTACAAAGATCTTCACAGCCCTCAAGCCCGATAGGGTACTTGTGTGAGCTGGCTTGCCAGCGATAGGGCCGGCCCAGGCGATACAGCACTCAGGCCGGTGAGCCCTCTTTGATCAGATGCGCCGCCAAGGTACGCAGCGGCCCCAACTGCCGGCAGATCAAGGCCAACTGCGTCTGCACCAGCCGTTGATGCTCATCCACCTCATCGGGCATCTGCTCCAAGGCGTTGGCCAGGGCTTCTTCGGCATCGCTGTGGATGGCTACCGGCAACCGCGCCGCCAGGCCATTGGCGATTTCGTCCAGGCTGTTGGCCAGGCTTTGCCCGGCGCCCTCGATCAATTGCTCCTGGACCTCGGCCGGCAAGGCACTGTCACGGTGTGCACCCAGCCCCGAGAGGTAGCTGAGCAATGTGTGCGACAGCACCAGGAAGCGAAAGCCGACATCGGCCTCCTTACGGAAATGCCCCGGCTCCATGAGCATGTTGGCCAGCGTGGTGGACAGCGCTGCATCGGCGTTGTGGGCGTTGCGCCGGGCCAGGCGGTAGGCGAGGTCGTCGCGTTTGCCGTGGGCATACTGCTGCATGATCTGGCGCAGGTACAGGCTGGCGCAAGTCAGGGTGTTGGCCAGTGCCTTGTTCAGGCGCCGGCCCTGCCAGTCGGGGAGGAACAGGAACACCGCAAGGATGGCGATCAGACTGCCCACCAGGGTATCGAACAGGCGCGGCAGGAACAGGCCATAACCATCGCCGATCTGGTTGAAGCAGAACAGCACCATCAGCGTGATTGCCGCTGTGGCCAGGGTGTAGCGGGTGGTGCGATTGACGAAGAACACCACCCCGGCAACCACGGCGAACAACGATTGGATGACCGGGTTGGGAAACAGGTCGAACAGCGCCCAGCCCACGGTCAGGCCGATGGCCGTGCCGAAAATCCGCTGCACCAGCTTGCGTCGGGTAGCACCGTAGTTTGGCTGGCAGACGAACAGCGTGGTGAGGATGATCCAGTAGCCCTGGGTCGGGTGGATCAGGTGCACCATGCCGTAACCGATCGACAGCGCCAGCGGCAGGCGCAGGGCGTGGCGGAACAGCAGCGAAGTCGGTGTCAGCTGGGTGCGCAGGCGGGTCCAGACGTCCTTGAGGTTGCGTGGCGAGCGGTCGAGCAGGCTGCTATCGCTGGCGTCGGCCAGGCTGTCCGGGTTGCTGGCGGCGCCGAGCAGGCGATCAAGCGTGGCCAGGTTGGCCGCCAGTGCGCGCAGCGAGCGCAGCAGGCCGCGCCAGGCGGGGTTGTTCTGGTTGCGCAGGTGCTCCAGGGAGGCATTGAGGTCTTCGAGGGTGTCGGCAAAGCGGCTGTCGAGCACGAACGGCTGGCGCAGCCGTATTGAACGGGCCAGGTCCTGGCAGGCCGAGCCTTGATGGCGCAGCAGGCGCTGGCAGCGGAACATCACATCGCTATGGAAGAACGCATCGGCCAGGGCATTGTAGGGGTAGTGCGAGGCGCTGACGCGCTCATGGATATCCTGGGCCAGAAAGTACAGTTTCAGGTAGCGGCTGACCTTGGAATTGGGCTGGCTGTTGCCGACCCGGTGCAGGATGATTTCCTTGGCCGCGTTGAGCGCAGCCACCACCTTGCCATTCTGCTGGGCAAGTTCCAGGCGCCGGGCTTCCAGGTCATGGTTGCGCACGGGCTCGAACAGGTTGGCCTTCAACTTGAGGTAGCGCCCCAGTTCGAAGAACAGCTTGGCCAGGCTCTGCTGCACCGGCTGGTTGGAGAACAGCGCCTGCCACAGTACCGACAGCAGGCCGTACCAGGCCGCGCCGGCAACCAGCAGCAGGGGTTCGTGCCAGAAGTCGGTCACCTGGCCGCCGCGCTGGTCGACCCCGATCATGGTGTACACCGCAGTGATCAGCGTCGCCGAGGCGATGGCGCCGTATCGTTCGCCCAGGGCGCCCAGCATGGTCAGGCCGAAAGCCGCAAGGGCCAGGGCGATGGCGAATATCCAGGGGTAGGGGAACAGCAACTCGACGGCGAGGGCGGCAATGGCAAAGCAGACCAGTGTCACTGCCAGGGCGCTGAGGCGGCCTTGCCAACTGTCGTCGGTCTCGGCCAGGGCACTGGCGATGATGCCGAGGAACAGTGGAATCAGCAGGCCCATCTCGTTCTGGTACCAGCACATGGCCAGGCTGCCGGTGAGGGCAATGGTCACCCGGATGCTGTAGCTGAACTTGTCTTGGCCCCACAAACGACGCAGTGACTGACGAAACGAGCTCGATGACATGATGGCCTTGGGCAGTGATCGAATGAATGCATTGCCGCACGGACCAGCAAGAAGCGTTCCGTGCTGCTGAATGGATTCTACTCTACACGAACTGCGCCGCGGCGTTGGCCGATGCCCAGGCCCACTGGAAATTGAAACCGCCCAAATGGCCTGTGACATCCAGCACTTCACCGATGAAGTACAGCCCCGGGCTTTTCAGCGATTCCATGGTCTTGGACGACACTTCACGGGTATCGACGCCGCCCAGGGTCACCTCGGCGGTGCGATAGCCTTCGGTGCCGGCCGGTACCACCTGCCAGGCTGCCAGCTTGTCGGCGATCTGGGCCAGCTCCGCCGGGGTGTACTGCTTCATCGGCTTGGACTCGAACCACTGCTCGGCCAGCAGGTTGGCCAGCTTGCGGGTGAACACCTCGCCCAATACCGTCTTGAGCTCGGCGTTGGCGCGTTCGCTCTGCTGCTGTTGCAGCCAGGTCAGTGCATCGCGATCGGGCAGCAGGTTGATCTCGACGGTGTCGCCGGCTTCCCAGAACGAAGAGATCTGCAGGATCGCCGGGCCACTCAGGCCGCGGTGGGTGAACAGCAGGTTTTCGCGGAAGCTGGTGCCGTTGCAACTGGCCGTGCAATCCAGCGAAGTACCCGATAGCTCGGTGCACAGTGCCTTGAGTTGGGGCTCGGTGATAGTGAACGGCACCAGGCCGGCGCGGGTCGGCAGCAGGGTATGGCCGAACTGGCGGGCCACTTGGTAGCCAAAGCCGGTCGCACCCAGTGTGGGAATCGACAGGCCGCCGGTGGCGATCACCAGCGACTGGCAGGCGAACTGTCCGGCGCTGGTTTGCAGCAGGTAGCCATTTTCGACCTTCTCGATGTGCTGAATGCTGGTTTCCATGCGCAGTTCTGCACCGGCATCGTCGCACTCGGCCAACAGCATGTTGAGGATGTCGCTCGCCTTGTTGTCGCAGAACAGCTGGCCGAGCTTCTTCTCGTGGTAGGGAACACCGTGCTTGGCCACCAGCTCGATGAAGTCCCATTGGGTGTAGCGGGCCAGGGCCGATTTGCAGAAGTGCGCGTTCTGCGACAGGAAGTTGGCCGGCTCGGTGTACATGTTGGTGAAGTTGCAGCGCCCGCCGCCGGACATGAGGATCTTCTTGCCGGGCTTGTTGGCGTGGTCGAGCAGCAGCACCCGGCGGCCACGGCGGGCGCTGAGCTGGGCGCACATCAGGCCGGCGGCGCCGGCGCCGAGGATGATCACGTCGGTGGTGTCCACGGTAAACCTCTTGGTAACAGGGGCCGCTGTGCTGCCCAATCGCCGGCAAGCCGGCTCCCACAAAGAGCAACGCAAGTCTCCTGTGGGAGCCGGCTCGCCGGCGATGGGCTGCAAAGCAGCCCCAAGAATCGTCAGATAATGCGGACTTTCAGGGCACGGCCCTTGATCTTGCCGCTGTTCAGCCGCTGCATGGCCTGTTTGGCCAATGCCCGCTCTACCGCAACAAACGCCTGGAAGTCGAAAATGGCAATCTTGCCCACCTGCTTGCCAGGAATGCCGGCATCACCGGTCAGCGCACCCAGGATGTCACCCGGACGCAGCTTGTCCTTGCGCCCTGCGGCAATGCAAAGGGTGGTCATCACTGGCAACAACGGCTCGCCACCCTTGCTCTTCAGGCTGTCCAACTGGTCCCAGCGCAGCGGGCTCTTCTGCAGCGCTTCGATGGCCTGGGCGCGATGGCCTTCAGCCGGCGCCACCAGGCTGACGGCGATACCCTTCTCGCCAGCGCGACCGGTACGGCCGACGCGGTGCACGTGGATCTCCGCATCACGCGCCAGCTCCACGTTGATGACCATGTCCAGGCCATCGATGTCCAGGCCGCGGGCGGCCACGTCGGTGGCCACCAGCACCGAGCTGCTGCGGTTGGCGAACATGGTCAGCACCTGGTCGCGGTCGCGCTGCTCCAGGTCGCCATGCAGGGCCTGGGCGACGATGCCTTTGGCGGTCAGGTGGGCCACCACGTCCTCGCACTGCTGCTTGGTGAAGCAGAACGCCACGCACGACTGCGGGCGGTAGTGGCCGAGCACGCGGGTCACGGCCTCCAGGCGGTGTTGCGCATCGATCTCGATGAAACGCTGCTCGATCTGGTTGTCGGCGTGCAGGCTCTCGACCTTCACTTGCTGCGGCTTGCGCATGAAGTCGGCAGCCAGCTGCTCGATACCGGCCGGATAGGTGGCCGAGAACAGCAGGGTCTGGCGACGCGACGGGGTCTTGCCGATGATGGCGGCGATGGCGTCGAAGAAACCCATGTCGAGCATGCGGTCGGCTTCGTCGAGCACCAGCGTGTTGAGCCCGTCGAGCACCAAGGTGCCTTTGTCCAGGTGCTGCTGGATGCGGCCTGGGGTGCCGACGATGATGTGCGCACCGTGTTCCAGCGAGGCGATCTGCGGGCCCAGCGAGACACCACCACAGAGGGTGAGGATCTTGATGTTGTCCTCGGCGCGGGCCAGGCGGCGCAGCTCCTTGGCCACCTGGTCGGCGAGCTCGCGGGTCGGGCACAGCACCAGCGCCTGGCAACCGAAGTAGCGCGGGTTGATCGGGTTGAGCAGGCCGATGCCGAAGGCGGCGGTCTTGCCGCTGCCGGTCTTGGCCTGGGCGATCAGGTCCTGGCCCTTGAGGATGACGGGCAGGCTCTGGGCCTGGATGGGCGTCATCGAGGCATAGCCGAGGGCGTCCAGGTTGGCCAGCATGGCGGCGGACAGCGGCAAGGTAGCAAAGGCGGTGGATTCGGTGGTCACGAGGCGGGCCTGCGGTGCGAAGCGAAAAATGCCGCACAGTCTACCAGCCCCATGGCCATTCGCCCTACGATTCCACGTGTTGTTCCGGACGACGGGCACGCCTTCCGTCCGTCGGGGCCAGTTGCAGGAATATTGCCGCGGCCAGCATGGCCATGATGCCGATGGTCACGAAGGTCAGCTGGAAGGCTTGCAGGGTGGTTTCCACGCCTTCTGCGCTGCCGGCTGCCGTGAAGCCGCCGAGCAACGCACCGGCGCAGGCCACGCCAAGGCTCAGCGACAGCTGCGCCACCACCGACAGCAGGCTGTTGCCGCTGCTGGCGGAGGAGTCGTCGAGGTCGATCAGGGTCACCGTGTTCATGGCGGTGAACTGCATCGAGTTGACCGCGCCCAGCAGGCCCAGTTGCACCAGCAGCAGGGCATAGGGCGTCTGTTCGTCGACCAGCCCGAGGCTGGCCAGCAGCAAGCCGAGCAACAGCGTATTGCCGGTGAGCACGATGCGATAGCCGAGGCGTTCGATCAGCGAGCGGGCGACGGACTTGGCGAGCATCGCCGCCGCCGCCAGCGGGATCATGCTCATCCCGGCCTGGGACGGCGAATAGCCCAGCGCCACCTGCAGCAGCAACGGCACCAGGAACGGCAGGGCGCCACTGCCCAGGCGCGCGAACAGGTTGCCGAGGATGCCGATGGCGAAGGTGCGCACGCGGAACAGGCTGGGCGCGAACAGCGGCTCAGGATCACGCCCGGCGCGCAGCCAGTAGGCGGCCAGGCAGGCCATGCCGGCGAACAGCAACAGCATCACCCGCAAGTGCGGCAGGTGCAGCTCGCCCAGCCCCTCCATGGCGATGGTGATCAGCACCATCGCCGCGCCGAACAGGATGAAGCCCGGGCCGTCGAAGGTGGTGCGTTCGGCGCCGCGCAGGTCGGGGATGAACTTCCAGACGGCATAGCAGCCCAGCGCGCCGACGGGCAAATTGAGCAGGAAGATCCAGTGCCAGCTGAGGATTTCCACCAGCCAGCCGCCCAGGGTCGGGCCGAGCAGCGGGCCGAGCAGGCCGGGGATGGTGATGAAGCTCATGATCCGTACCAGTTCGGTGCGCGGATAGGCCCGCAGCACCACCAGTCGCCCGACCGGCAGCATCAAAGCGCCGCCCAGGCCCTGCACGACGCGGGCGAAAATCAGGAAACCGAGGCTGTTGGCCATGGCGCACAGCAGGGAACCGAAGCTGAACAGGAGGATGGCGCTGAAGAAGATGCGCTTGGTACCGAAACGGTCGGCGATCCAGCCCGAAGCGGGGATCAGCAGGGCTACGGTGAGCATGTAGGCGATGATCACGCCCTGCATGCGCAGCGGGTCTTCTTCGAGGGAGCGGGCCATGGCCGGCAGGGCGGTGTTGAGGATGGTGCCGTCCAGGGACTGCATGAAGAAAGCAATCGCCACCACCCAAGGGATCCAGCGGGCGGTGATGGGGTCCAGCGGGGTGCGTTCGGGCATGGCGTCCTCTTCCGTCAGTACCTGCCTCATCGCCGGCAAGCCGGCTCCCACAGCGCCCGCGGTGAAGCTGAACCTGTGGGAGCCGGCTTGCCGGCGATGAGGCCCGAATGGCCAATCACAAAGTCAGGGTCAGCCCTTTGACCAACGCCCCCGGCAAATGACTCGACCCGGTACTGCGCTGCCCATAGGTGCTGGTCGACAGAATCATCTCCCGCTCGCGGGTCAGGTCTTCCAGTTGGTTGCCCAGCAGGCTGTACAAACTGTCATCGAAACGCATGGTGCTGACCGGCCCCTGAATCTGGCCGTTCTCCACCCAGAAGGTGGCAAAGCGGGTCAGGCCGGTCATGCGCGCCGCTGGCAGGTCCGAGTAGTTCAGGTACCACAGGTTGCTGATGTACAGCCCAGTGCCAAGCCGTTCGAGAATCTGCTCGCTGGCCAGCCCGCCAGGGGCCAGGCTCAGTGCGCAGGGCGACTCGTAGCTGTCGGCGCCATTGCTCAGCAATTCGAACTCGACCGCACTGCGAGCACTGACCAACTTGTCCACCGCTCGCCCCTGGCTGATCAGTGAAACATCCAGGCGTGGCGAACCCTCATCGGAAAACGCGGGGCTCAGCGAGCCGCTGACCTGCTCGCTGAAGCTGACCAGCGGGCTCAGCCGCGCATCGCCGTTGTACAAGCGCTGCAGAGCGCTGTTGCCAGTGGCCAGCGCCTGGGCCGAGAAACCGCCCCAGCACAGCATGCCGGCGATCTCGTCCATGGCCGCCGGTGCCAGGTAGGCGCGGTAGCTGCCGGGCTTGAGGGTGATCGCCGGGCGGCCGAGGAAGCCGAGTTGTTCACGGGCCTGGCGCAGGCGCGTGGTGAAATCGTCGGCGTTCCACACCTGCCCGGCATAGTTTGCCTTCACCGCCTGGCCATTGCTGTGGAACAGACTCCAGTCGAAGTTGAAGCTGTTGGCCTGGTGCCAGCCAAAGGCGCCGAAGGAGCTGGCAAAGCCGCGGCAGATCGGCCCGGCGGCATAGATACCCACCAGATCCAGGTCACCGGCTTCGCGGTCGAGCAGGGCCAGGACTTCACTCAGGTCCGGCAGCGCCTGGCTTTGCAGGCTGTGGCTGTGGCTGTGCCAGTCGTTCTCGTCCAGGCGCAGGTAAGGGTCTACCGCCAGCAGCGGCAGGGTCTGACGCAGTTGCTGCAACGCCTCGCCCAAGCGTTGGCGGTCCAGCTGCGCATCATCGCTCAAGGTCACCTGGTGTTCTGCCTGGCGCCCGTCGCGGATCAGCCGCAGTTGTGCACTGGCCTGGCTCACGGTGCCGGCCTGGCGCACCTTGGCGTGGTTGAAACGCACGAACTGCGACTGTTCGGCGCTGTAGCCGAGGGTGAACTGTTCGCCTGGCTGCAGTGCCTCACGCAGCACGCTGACCAGGCCTTCGAATGTTTGCTGTGGTGTCATCAGGCGTCTCCCCCGAATACGTCAATCTGGCGGAACACGCAGGCCGGCGAGGCATGGCCGACGCGCACCACCTGGTTGGGTTCGCCCTTGCCGCAGTTGGGCGTGCCCAGTACCTGGAAAGTGCTGTGGTCGCCGACCGCCGCCAGGTTGCGCCAGAACTGCGCGGAGATGCCGCGGTAATTGGGGTTCTTGACGATGCCCTTGAGCTCGCCGTTTTCGATCAGTTGCCCCCATTCGCAACCGAACTGGAACTTGTTGCGCGCATCGTCGATGGACCAGGAGCGGTTGGTGCGCATCAGGATGCCGTGCTCGATGCCAGCGATCAGCTGCTGCAGCGACTGGTCGCCGGGCTCGATGTTGAGGTTGGCCATGCGGTCGATCGGTGCGCGGTTCCAGCCGCAGGCGCGGCTGTTGGCCACGCCGTCGAGGCCGGAACGGAACTGCGACAGGGCACCGCCCAGCGGGCGCAGCAGCAGGCCGTCACGGATCAGGAACTGCTTGCTGGCCAGGGTGCCGTCATCGTCGTGGCTGTAGCTGGCCAGTTCTTCGCCGATGGTCGGGTCGAAAGTCACGTTGAGCAGCTTCGAGCCGTATTGCAGATGGCCGAAATCGCTGGCTTTGACGAAGCTGGTGCCGGCGTAGTTGCGCTCGTCGCCGAGGATGCGGTCCATTTCCAGTGGGTGGCCGATGGACTCGTGGATCTGCAGCATCATCTGGTCGGGCATCAGCAGCAGGTCGCGCGTGCCGCTTGGGGTATTGGGCGCCAGCAGCAGTTGCAGGGCCTCGTCGGCGATGTGGCGGCCGGCGCCGACCAGGCCGCAGCGCTCGATGATCTCGAAACCGCCCTGCTGGCCGAAGTTGTCCCGGCCCAGGCTGCGGCTCTGGCTGTCCTGGCCGTCGCTGGCGGTCACGCCCAGGCCCGGGAACAGGAAGCGCTGGGCATGGCGCAGCTCGGCGCCGGCGGAGTTCAGGTAGGTCTGCTCGACCAGGCTCATGCCAAGGCTCGCCTGCCAATCCACCAGTCGGCTGTCCTTGGGGATGCTGGCCGATTCTGCGGCGAGCAGGCCAAGGCAATCGGCGAGGCTCGGCAGCGGCTGCTCGAAGTTGGGCGAGACATGGTCGTGACGGGCAGCGGTCACCGGTTGCTCGCGCAGGTCGAGCAGGCTGTGCCGGGCGATTTGTCGGGCCAAGTTTTCGGCGTGCTCCAGGGCGCGTTGCAGGCCTTGCTGGGACAGATCGGCGGTGGCCGCATAGGCCTCGACGCCATTGACCCGCACGGTGAGCATGGCGCCTTCGTCCTGGCTGAACAGCGGCGGCTCGGCGACGTTGCGCCGAACCGAAAGTGACTGGTGCGACTGTTTTACGTGGCGCAGGGAAAACAATTCGGCCGTGCTGCGCAGCGCGTTGAAGCGCTGGCGCAGCAGGGCGCTGGAATCGAACATGGAAAAGCCTCCGTGTACACGGTGGCTCCCCCTAGAACCACCCCTCTTGCATGGCGAGGCAGGTGTCGTCGCGTGCCTCGAGCAATGCCAGCTCATTATGGCAGCCCGGTACTTCCCAGGTCAGGAAATAACGGGCGGCCTGCAACTTGCCCCGGTAGAAGTCACGGTCCGCAGCATTGCCCTTGAGCAGACCGAGCTCGGCGTGGATGGCCTGCTCCAGCCAGCGCCAGCCGACCACGCAATGGCCGAAGGCCTTGAGGTACAGCGCGGAGTTGGCCAGGGCACCGGCGACCTTGCCTTGCGCCAGGTCGCCGAGCAGCGCCAGGGTCACCGCCTGCAGGCGATTGACCAGTTGCTCCAGCGGCTGGCGCAAGGCGTCGAGGTTCGGATGGTGGCTGGCGCGCTCGGCGGTGCCGGCGATCAGCCGGATCAGCTGCTTGAGGCCGGCACCGTTGTTCTGCGCCAGCTTGCGACCGAGCAGGTCGAGCGATTGGATGCCTTCGGTGCCCTCGTGGATCGGGTTCAGGCGGTTGTCGCGGTAGTACTGCTCCACCGGGTATTCGCGGGTGTAGCCATGGCCGCCGAGGATCTGGATGGCCAGCTCGTTGGCCTTGAGGCAGAACGCCGAGGGCCATGACTTGACGATCGGGGTCAGCAGGTCGAGCAACTCCTTGGCCTGTTGCCGAGCGCTTTCGTCGGCAGCGGTGTGGGTATCGTCGAACAGGCGCGCAGCGTACAAGCCCAGGTCGAACGCGCCTTCCACATAGGCCTTCTGCGCCAGCAGCATGCGCTTCACGTCGGTGTGCTCGATGATCGGCACGGCCGGGCTGTGCGGGTCCTTGCTGTCCGGCAGGCGGCCTTGCGGGCGCTGGCGGGCATACTCCAGCGAGTACAGGTAGCCGGCGTAACCGAGCATCACCGCACCCATGCCGACGCCGATGCGCGCTTCGTTCATCATCTGGAACATGCAGGCCAGGCCCTGGTGCGGCTGGCCTACCAGATAGCCGACGCACTCGCCGTTGTCGCCGAAGTTCAGTGCGGTAGAGGTGGTGCCGCGCCAGCCCATCTTGTGGAACAGGCCGGCCAGCAGCACATCGTTGCGCGGGCCGCGGCTGCCGTCCTGGTTGACCAGGTACTTGGGCACGATGAACAGCGAAATGCCCTTCACACCGGCAGGTGCGTCCGGCAGCTTGGCCAGCACCATGTGCACGATGTTTTCCGACAGTTCGTGATCGCCGCCGGAGATGAAGATCTTGTTGCCCTTGAGCCGGTAGCTGCCGTCGCCGGCGGGTTCGGCGCGGGTGCGGATGTCGGCCAGCGACGAGCCTGCATGGGGCTCGGTCAGTGCCATGGTGCCGAAGTAGCGGCCTTCGATCATCGGTTGCAGGAACAGGCGTTTCTGCTCATCGCTGCCGAATGTCTCGATCAGGTTTGCCGCGCCCATGGTCAGGAACGGGTAGGCCGTGGTGCCGGCGTTGGCCGCCTGGAAGTGGGCGAAGCAGGCTTGCGAGACCAGGCTGGGCAGTTGCATGCCGCCGACTTCGAAGTCGCGGTTGGCGTTGAGGAAGCCCGCTTCGAGGAAGGCGTCGACGGCGGGTTTCACCTCGGGGATCAGCTCGGCGCGGCCGTCGACATAGCGCGGCTCGTTCTCGTCGGCCTTGCGGTTGTGCGGGGCGAAGAACTTCTCGGCGATGGTGCGGGCGGTGGTCAGCGCGGCATCGAAGGTCTCGCGGCTGTGCTCGGCGAAGCGCGGGCGCTGGGTCAGGGCTTCGGCGTCGAGGACTTCGTAGAGCTCGAAGGCGAGGTTGCGGGGGCTGAGCAGGGTCTCGGGCATGGGAGCGGTCCTAGGGCGGGCTTGGGCCGAGTCTAGGGTTTGGGGCGGGAAGGGAACAGGTTAATTGGTGTGGGTGATATGGGTTTAGAAGGTGGAGAAGGAGATCGGGGAGTGAGCAGGGTGTTGCGAATTATGTGCAAATTGTAGGATTTTCCTCCTTGCTTGTAGTCCATTTCCCAAACATAGTTCCAACCCCTTCAAGTCATTGCGATGTTCTGGGTGGCGCTCTAGTCTCGGGCGGTCGTTGCATATCAGCGACCGGCTTTGACAGGCCGCTCTGAACGAACTGCATGGTTTCGCCTTTTATGGCGGCTGTGTGTGGGGCACCTCGTGTGCGCCGGTTTTGGTTCTGTTCACCGGTCTGTCAACCCATGCACAGCTGCCACCCTATTGTTTGACAGCATGCGGTGGTGGTCCTTTTTCTCGAACAGGACAAATACCATGCTCAAGATCGTTCCCGATCCACCTCACAACCATCATTCCCTCGAAGACACCCTCATCCAGGCCACAGAGTACGCGCAGTGCGCACAGACCGTGGTGCACCAGGCCATGCTGCTGCAGCCCAGGTCACCGGCGTCGCTTCTGATGATGGCCTCCATGCATGAACTCGAAGCGCTGCGGGTGTTGCTCGAGTCGGCGTTGATCCAGGCGCAGATGCCGGCGGAGCCGCGAGCGCTGCACTAGGCAGGTCCGCCCCTATCGCCAGCAAGCTGGCTCCTACAGGTATGGTGCTGTGCTACTGCCTGTAGGAGCCGGCTTGCCGGCGATAGGGCCAGACCTGCCAGTAGAGAACTCATCGGAAGGCGAGCGAGAGTTTTCTCGATCTTCCGCAGTTCATCAATACGGAAAGAAAGACTCAGCAGCATTATGTGGAGGCTGACGATCACTGAGGCATTTCCGGTGCGTCCTAGTGCTGTCAATGAGATCTAAGAATTTAAGAAAGGATAACTCCATAAATGCCGGTATTTAACACAAGGCGTTCCACGCTGTTGTTCTGGAGTGCTATGGATGCTTTCTATATTTGCTTTGTGTTGTTTGGCAGCCTGCGCCGAGGTGCGATACCGCTTTGGACCGACCTGAATGACGCGCTCACCAACATGAGGAATTGGGGAGGTGGTCTGGAGGTGATGATATGGCTCGGCCTTGCCATACAGCTTTCTGTGGTGGTTAGCTGTGTGCTGTTTTACAGGGGTGGCAGGTCAGCTATCTACTTTGCAGCTGTGCAAATTCCATTTCGAGCGTTATTTATTGTTCCGTCCGTATCCATTTTGTTGATGGTGCCGACTTTGGTTGCTGGCCTGAGTAACTGGGTGTGGGCATGCCTGTTAGTGGCTTCAGAGTTCGCCAAGGCATTGAGCTTGTGGTGGTTGCGTCGTGGTGGGATGAAGCACTGACGGCTCGCCACGACCTTTGTGGTGGTCATGAGATCGAGCGCCGCCCGCGCGGCGCATCGCGGCTAAAGCCGCTCCTACATTTGTTGCAACGTGCCGCGGTCTTCAGGCCATGGTTGTCCGCCTTTTTGCGCCCGCCGAAGAATGGCGTCGTACCCACAAGGCAAGCAACCATGGCCTATCAGGCATAGGCACATTGCAACAAATGTAGGAGCGGATTCATCCGCGATGCGCCGCGCGGGCGGCGCTCGATCTCATAGGCGCTGCAACTCCCAAGACAGGCTCCCGCAGCCAACACAAAAAAAGGAGAGCCTAAGCTCTCCTTCTTCTTCAACCATTAGCCATCAGCCAATAGTCATCAGGCTGGCGTTCCCCCCCGCCGCAGCGGTATTCACGCTCACCGCCCGCTCGATCACCAACCGCTCCAATGCAATCTGATGATCGCCACTGGACAGCCCGTGTACACCCACGATCGCCCCGGCACGCTTGGCCACCTGCTGGCATACGCCGCGCAGCTGGTCCGAGTCGCCATGGTGGATCACGGCGTCGAACGCCACTTCATCCTTGTTCCAGTCCGCCACCAGCTTGACCTTGGCCTGCAGCTCCTTCGGCAGGCGAGCGCGCAGGGCTTTGCCCGGCTCTGCATCGGCCCACACCGCCGAGCTGCCGACGGCCAGCACGGCTGCGAACTGTGCCAGCAGGTCAGCCTCGTTGTCGGCCAGGCACAGCACGTGTTCGCGCGGCAGGATGGTGTAGCTGTTGCGCTCACCGGTAGGGCCTGGCAGCAGACGGGCGATGCCGCTCTGCGACTGGCCGGCGAACTGGCTGCACAGCGCGGCCAGGTCAGCTTGCTGGTTGCTCTCGGCCCAGGCCTTGAGGCTGTGCAGCGGCTTGATCAGTTGCTCGTGCAGGGTGCGGTCCGGCTTGCCTTCGCCGTCCTGATGCTGGAAGTGACGGCCAATCGCGTCGGCCGGGCGGGTCGACAGCAGGCGGTACAGGTACAGCGGGCCACCGGCTTTCGGGCCGGTGCCGGACAGGCCTTCACCACCGAACGGCTGCACGCCCACCACCGCACCGACGATGTTGCGGTTGACGTACATGTTGCCGGCGTTGGCGGTTTCCACGACCTTGGCGATGGTCTCGTCGATGCGGGTGTGCACGCCGAGGGTCAGGCCATAGCCGGAATTGTTGATCTGCTCGATCAGCTGGTCGAGGTTGCGGCGGTTGTAGCGCACCACGTGCAGCACCGGGCCGAAGATCTCGCGCTTGAGCTCGTCGAAGCTTTCCAGCTCGATCAGGGTCGGCATGACGAAGGTACCGCGCTTGACTTCGGCAGCATCGGCGATGGCTACCTGGTAGACCGAGCGGCCTTTCTCGCGCATAGCTTGGATGTGCTTCTCGATGCCGGCCTTGGCCTCGGCGTCGATCACCGGGCCGATGTCCACGGCCAGGCGGTCCGGGTTGCCCAGGCGGCTTTCGGCCATGGCCCCCTTGAGCATTTCGATCACGCGGTCGGCGGAGTCTTCCTGCAGGCACAGTACACGCAGGGCCGAGCAACGCTGGCCGGCACTGTCGAAGGCCGAGGACACCACGTCGATCACCACCTGCTCGGTCAGTGCCGAGGAGTCGACGATCATCGCGTTCTGGCCGCCGGTTTCGGCGATCAGCGGGATCGGGCGGCCCTGGTTGTCCAGGCGGCCGGCGACATTGCGCTGCAGCAGGCGGGCCACTTCGGTGGAGCCGGTGAACATCACGCCCTTCACGCGCTCGTCGCCGACCAGGCCGGCACCGACGGTTTCGCCGCGGCCTGGCAGCAGTTGCAGGACGCCTTCCGGGATGCCCGCTTCGAGCAGCAGGCGCACGGCCTGGGCGGCGATCAGCGGGGTCTGCTCGGCCGGCTTGGCCAGTACCGGGTTACCGGCGGCCAGTGCTGCGGCCACCTGGCCGCTGAAGATCGCCAGCGGGAAGTTCCACGGGCTGATGCACACCACCGGGCCCAGCGGGCGGTGGGCGTCGTTGCTGAAGTCGTTGCGTGCCTGCACCGCGTAGTAGCGCAGGAAGTCCACGGCCTCGCGCACTTCGGCGATGGCGTTGGCGAAGGTCTTGCCCGCCTCGCGGATGAGCAGGCCCATCAGCGGCTGGATCTCGGCTTCCATCAGGTCGGCGGTGCGCTCCAGAATCGCGGCGCGCTCGGCTGGCGGGGTGGCCTGCCAGATCGGTGCGGCATTCAGTGCGCACTGGATGGCGTTGTCGACGTCGGCGACGGTGGCTTCCTGGACATGGCCAACCACGTCACGGTGATCGGCCGGGTTCAGCACCGGTGCGCCAGCGCCTTCGCTGGCGGCGCAGGCCAGCAGCGGGGCGGCTTTCCAGTCGTTGTGGGCGGTTGCCAGCATGGCGCAGGACAGCGACGCCAGGCGGTGTTCGTTGGCCATGTCGATACCGGCCGAGTTGGCCCGCTCGCTGCCGTACAGGTCGCGCGGCAGTGGGATGCGCGGGTGCGGCAGGCCGATGCTGCCTTCCTGTGTCCCCATGCGCTCGATGCTGACGACCGGGTCGGCAACCAGTTCCTGGATGGAAATCGAGTGGTCAGCAATGCGGTTGACGAACGAGGTGTTGGCGCCGTTCTCCAGCAGGCGGCGGACCAGGTAGGCCAGCAGGGTTTCGTGGGTGCCGACCGGTGCGTACACACGGCACGGACGGTTCAGCTTGCCTTCGGAGACCTTGCCCACGACTTGTTCGTACAGCGGCTCACCCATGCCGTGCAGGCATTGGAACTCGTACTGGCCTGGGTAATAGTTCTGGCCGGCGATGTGGTAGATGGCCGACAGGGTGTGGGCGTTGTGCGTGGCGAACTGCGGGTAGATGGCTTCTGGTACCGCCAGCAGTTTGCGTGCACAGGCGACGTAGGAAACGTCGGTGTATACCTTGCGGGTATAGACCGGATAGCCTTCCAGGCCTTCGACCTGGGCGCGCTTGATCTCGCTGTCCCAGTAGGCGCCCTTCACCAGGCGGATCATCAGGCGGTGGCGGCTGCGCTTGGCCAGGTCGATGACGTAGTCGATCACATACGGGCAGCGCTTCTGGTAGGCCTGGATGACGAAGCCGATACCGTTCCAGCCGGCCAGCGACGGCTCGAAGCACAGGCGCTCGAGCAGGTCGAGGGACAGCTCCAGGCGATCGGCTTCCTCGGCGTCGATGTTCAGGCCGATGTCGTACTGCTTGGCCAGCAGGGTCAGCGACAGCAGGCGCGGGTACAGCTCTTCCATCACGCGCTCGTACTGGGCGCGGCTGTAGCGCGGGTGCAGGGCCGACAGCTTGATGGAGATGCCCGGGCCTTCATAGATGCCACGGCCGTGGGAGGCCTTGCCGATCGAGTGGATCGCCTGCTCGTAGGAGGCCAGGTACTTCTGCGCATCGTGCTCAGTCAGCGCGGCTTCACCGAGCATATCGTAGGAATAACGGAAGCCCTTGGATTCGAAGCGGCTGGCGTTGGCCAGGGCTTCGGCGATGGTTTCGCCGGTGACGAACTGCTCGCCCATCAGGCGCATGGCCATGTCGACGCCCTTGCGGATCATCGGCTCGCCGCTCTTGCCGATGATGCGGGTGAGCGAGGAGGTGAGGCCGGATTCGTTGTGCGTGGAGACCAGCTTGCCGGTCAGCAGCAGGCCCCAGGTGGCGGCGTTGACGAACAGCGATGGGCTGTTGCCCAGGTGCGGCTGCCAGTTGCCGGTGCTGATCTTGTCGCGGATCAGGGCATCACGGGTGCCTTTGTCGGGGATGCGCAGCAGGGCTTCGGCCAGGCACATCAGGGCGACGCCCTCCTGGGACGACAGCGAGAATTCCTGCAGCAGGCCCTGAACGATACCGGCACGGCCACCGGCGCTCTTCTGGTTACGCAGTTTTTCGGCGAGGCCTGCGGCCATCTTGTTGGTGGCTTCTGCCAGCGGTGCGCTCAGGCGTGCCTGCTCCAGCAGCATAGGCACCACTTCCTGCTCGGGGCGGCGGTAGGCGGCGGTGATGGCCGAACGCAGCACCGACTGCGGCAGGATGCTTTCGGCAAACTCCAGGAAGCACTGGTGGCTGTGGTCTGGCTGCACTTCACCAGCATCGTCGGCGACGCTGTTGGCTTGACCGTTGAGTTCGGTCAGGGTGGCACCACCCTCGAGCTTCTCCAGGTAATTGAAGATCGCTTGCTTGATCAACCAGTGCGGCGTGCGGTCGATGGACTGCGCAGCGGCCTTTAGTCGCTCACGGGTCGGGTCGTCAAGTTTGACCCCCAGGGTGGTCGTCGCCATTTCTTATCCTCGTTATTGCCACGGGCGTGGCCTAAGCTAGTGTCAAGAGTATCTGTAGGACAATTCGGGTGCAACCAGGTGCAACCCGTTTTTTGTCTACAAAAGGTGCAACTCGTCTGGCGAAATTCCTCACTGGATAAATGCGTGCTTATTCGATGCGTTTTCTTATGAAAACTGCAGTTTTTGCTCCAAAAGGGAGCAAAAAAGGCATGAGTTCTGAAAAAGCACGGCCGGGTGCAACTTGCAAATGAAAAATGGTTGCACCTGCTTTGCGTTGTTGCATAGGATTCGCCGCCTGGGTGCAACCGTCTTGCTACGGGTGCGCATGAGATAAAAACAAACGCCAGGGCACACGCATGGGCAATCCACTAACGATCACTTTCGTGATCTACATCGCGGCAATGGTGCTGATCGGCTTCGCCGCCTATCGCTCCACCAACAACCTTTCCGACTACATCCTCGGCGGGCGCAGCCTAGGGAGCGTGGTCACCGCGCTTTCCGCCGGTGCCTCCGACATGAGTGGCTGGCTGCTGATGGGCCTGCCGGGCGCCATCTACTTCTCCGGCCTGTCCGAAGCCTGGATCGCCATCGGCCTGACCGTCGGTGCCTACCTGAACTGGCTGTTCGTCGCCGGCCGCCTGCGCGTGCAGACCGAGCACAACGGTGATGCGCTAACCCTGCCGGACTACTTCTCCAGCCGCTTCGAAGACGCCAGCGGCCTGCTGCGGATCATCTCGGCCATCGTCATCCTGGTGTTCTTCACCATTTATTGCGCTTCCGGCATCGTTGCCGGTGCCCGTCTGTTCGAGAGCACCTTCGGCATGTCTTACGAAACCGCGCTGTGGGCAGGTGCTGCGGCGACCATCGCCTACACCTTCATCGGTGGTTTCCTGGCGGTCAGCTGGACCGACACCGTGCAAGCCTCGCTGATGATCTTCGCGCTGATCCTCACGCCGATCATCGTGCTGATCTCCACTGGGGGTATCGACACCACCTTCCTCGCCATCGAAGCGCAGAACCCTGCCAACTTCGACATGTTCAAGGGTGCGACCTTCATCGGCATCATCTCGTTGATGGGTTGGGGCCTGGGCTACTTCGGCCAGCCACACATTCTGGCGCGCTTCATGGCCGCGGATTCCGTCAAGTCGATCGCCAAGGCCCGTCGCATCTCCATGACCTGGATGATCCTGTGCCTGGCCGGTACCTGTGCCGTGGGCTTCTTCGGTATCGCCTACTTCTCGGCGCACCCCGAGTTGGCGGGCCCGGTCACCGAGAACCACGAGCGTGTGTTCATCGAGCTGGCAAAAATCCTGTTCAACCCGTGGGTTGCCGGTGTGCTGCTGTCGGCCATCCTGGCGGCGGTGATGAGCACCCTGAGCTGCCAGCTGCTGGTCTGCTCCAGTGCCCTGACCGAGGACTTCTACAAGGCCTTCCTGCGCAAGAACGCTTCCCAGGGTGAGCTGGTCTGGGTCGGTCGCCTGATGGTGCTGGCCGTGGCCCTGATCGCCATCGCCATGGCTGCCAATCCGGAAAACCGCGTGCTGGGCCTAGTGGCTTACGCCTGGGCCGGCTTCGGTGCCGCCTTCGGTCCGGTGGTGCTGATTTCGTTGCTGTGGAAGGGCATGACCCGCAACGGCGCGCTGGCCGGTATCGTGGTGGGTGCGCTGACGGTGATCCTGTGGAAGAACTTCGACACCCTCGGGCTGTACGAAATCATCCCGGGCTTCCTGTTTGCCAGTATCGCTATCGTGGTGGTGAGCAAGCTGGGCAGCCCGTCGCAAGCGATGGTGCAGCGCTTCGAGACGGCTGATGCGGCGTATCACGCCGACAAGTGATGCCTTGCGAGCCGGCGGCAGGGTCTGCTGCCGGCCGTATGCCGAAGTTACAGCGTGATCCCGAATTTCAGACGGGTTGCTTCGAACGCCTTGCCTTCCCTTGGGCGGATCAGGGCGTCATAGTTTCCCGGGGTGCAGTCTTCCAGGGTGACTTCCCAGGTTTCATTGCCGGAGGAAGGCACTACCAGTTCATGGGTCAGGCCAGTTGGCCTGGTCAGTTCCAGAATGGCGCTGTAGGGGATGTTGATGATGCCCAGGGTTCCGTGAAGCCTGGCTGTGGTTCCGTTCTTGTCCAGCTGGATGGAAGCTTTCATTGCATGTGCTCCTGGTTGAGTGGAGGCACGAGTGTCAATGCGTCGGGTGGTTCAAGGTATCCGGAATTTGTCCCATACCATGACTGTCGACTGCCGTACCTGACGTCTTCTTCGTGACAAGGTAAACTTGCTGCCCCCGCAGGAGTTGCCATGAACTATCGTCACGCCTTCCACGCCGGCAACCACGCCGACGTCCTCAAGCACATCGTGCTGACTCGCCTCATTGCCTTGATGTCGCGCAAGGAGCAGCCGTTCGCCTACATCGACACTCACGCCGGCCTCGGTCTGTATGACCTGCAAGGCGACCAGGCGACCCGTACCGGTGAATACCTGGAAGGTGTCGCACGCCTGTGGAACCGTGATGACCTGCCGGCCATGGCTGCCGATTACCTGCGCATCATCAAGCGCCTCAATGCTGATGGCGAGCTGCGTTATTACCCCGGTTCGCCCGAGTTGGCCCGCCGCCTGATGCGTCAGCAAGACCGCGCCCTGCTCAATGAGAAGCACCCTGAAGACGGCCCGCTGCTCAAGGAGAACATGAAGAAGGACCCTCGTGTGGTGGTCCATCTGGGTGAGGGCTGGCATGTGCCACGAGCGCTGCTGCCTGTACCGGAAAAGCGCGCGATCATGTTGATCGATCCACCCTTCGAACAGGCTGATGAGCTCAAGCGCTGCACCACCGCGATGAAGGAGGCGATCGGCCGCATGCGCCAGACCGTCGCGGCCATCTGGTACCCGATCAAGGATCAGCGCTCGCTGACCCGTTACTACCAGGATCTGACCAGCACCGGCGCGCCCAAGCTGCTGCGTGTGGAGCTCTACGTGCATCACCAGGACAGCCCGCAAGGCCTCAATGGCTCGGGCCTGGCCATCGCCAACCCGCCATGGGGGCTGGAGGATGAGCTCAAGGAGCTGCTGCCGTGGCTGGCCAAGGAGCTGGCACAAACAGCGGGCAGCTACCGGATGGATTGGCTGATCGCTGAGTAAGTGGTTGCCTGCACTGGCCCTATCGCCGGCAAGCCGGCTCCCACAAGTACACCACAAGCCTCGAAGGCTGTGCCCTAGCTGTGGGAGCCGGCTTGCCGGCGATAGGGTCAGTTGGAATTGTTTGCGTTATAATCTCGCCCTTTAGCCGCCACCCGCCCACGAGGCCGCTGGCGCATCTCTACCGAATGAAGAGGCTAAACCCTTGGCATTGACGATTCTTGGCCTGTCCGGCGCCCTTAGCCATGACCCTTCCGCGGCCCTGTACATCGACGGCAAGCTGATTGCCGCCGCCGAAGAAGAGCGCTTCGTGCGTGACAAGCATGCGAAGAACCGCATGCCCTACGAGTCGGCGAAGTTCTGCCTGGAACAGGCTGGCATCAAACCGTCCGATGTCGACGTGGTCGCCATCCCGTTCGCGCCGATCAGCCTGTTCGGCAAGGCCCGCTGGCACTATGCCAAGCGTTACTGGTATGCCCCGGATCGCGCCCTTGACGCCATCCTGATGGGCAACCGTCGCTACAAGCGCTACCGCAAGAAGATCGTCTGGTGCTTGGAACAACTCGGCTTCGACCCGAAAAAGGTCAAGATCGAGCCCGTCGAGCACCACTTGGCCCACGCTTCCAGCGCCTACCACTGCTCGGGCTTCAAAGAGAAGACCGCGATTCTCGGTATCGATGGCAAGGGCGAGTACGCCACGACTTTCTTCGGCTACGGCGAGAACGGCAAGATCCACAAGATCAAGGAGTTCTTCGACCCGGATTCGTTGGGCGGCCTGTACGGCGCGATCACCGAATTCCTAGGTTTCGAGATGCTCGACGGCGAGTTCAAGGTCATGGGCATGGCGCCATACGGCGATGCCAGCAAGTATGACTTCTCGCGCCTGGCCAGCTTCGAGAACGGCGAACTGGTGATCAACACCGAATACGCCAACGTAATTGGTCTGCGCCGTTATAAAGAGAAGGGCAAGGGCTTCTACTTCTCGCCGAAACTGATCGAATGGCTGGGCCCCAAGCGCGAAGGCGATATCGCCGACGAGCCGTACATCCACTATGCGGCCAGCATGCAGGCGCTGTTCGAGAAGCTGGCGCTGCAGATGATCGACCACTACCTGGGCGACACCCTGCGTGAAACCGGCAAGCTGGCCTTTGCTGGCGGCTGCGCGCTGAACGTCAAGCTGAACCAGAAGATCATCGCGCGTCCCGATGTGAAGGAACTGTTCGTCCAGCCGGCCTCCGGCGACGCCGGTACCGCAGTCGGTGCAGCAGCCTACGTTTCCCACGCCCGCGGCGTGCCGGTCGAGAAGATGGAGCACGTCTACCTCGGCCCGTCGTACTCCAACGAGGACGTGATCGCCGCCTGTGCCCGTCACCCGAACCAGCCGAAGTGGCGCAAGCTCGACAATATGCCGCAACAGATCGCCAAGATCATGGTCGACGGCAACCCGGTGGCCTGGTTCCAGGGCCGCATGGAGTTCGGCCCGCGTGCCCTGGGCGGTCGTTCGATCATCGGCTGCCCGAGTGTCGAGGGCGTGGCCGACCGCATCAACCATCAGATCAAGTTCCGCGAGCGCTGGAGGCCTTTCTGCCCGTCGATGCTCGACACTGTCGCCCCGCAGATGATCAAGGTCGATCACCCGGCGCCGTTCATGACGTTCACCTTCGAAGTGGCTGAAGAGTGGAAGACGCGTGTACCCGAAGTGGTTCACGAAGATGGTACTTCGCGTGCTCAGGTGCTCAAGCGCGAGTACAACCCGCGTTATTACGACATGATGAAGGCGCTGGAAGACCTGACCGGCAACGGCGTTTCGCTGAACACCTCGCTCAACCGCCGCGGTGAGCCGATGATCTGCTCGCCGACCGATGCTCTGAACATGTTCTTCGGCTCGGACCTGCAATACCTGATCATGGAAGACATCCTGGTCGTGAAGGACGGCGCGGCCTCGTATGACCAGCCGCTCTGAACCGCGCATCCTGCAGTTCTGCCATGGCTATGACGGGCCGTTCCTCGACTGCGCCCGTCAATACGCCAGCCTGTTCCAGGGCAGCGGCTACAAGGTCACCACGGTGTTCCTCACCGGCGCCAGCGACCCGCAGGTCGCGGCCGGCTGCGCGTCGGACGAGGTGCTGTTTCTCGAATTCAGCTCCAGGGCCGTGCGCGGCTTGAAGCTCGGCGCCATCCGCGCCTTGCGACGGATCGCGGCCGAGCGCAATTTCAGTTTCTGCATCGCCCACCGCTTCAAGCCGATCTATGTCGCATTGCTGGGCACCGGCCTGCCGGTGATCGGCGTGCACCATGCCTTCGGCGACTACGAGCGCAAGGGGCGGCGGCTGTTTGCCAACCTGTTCAGCAAACGCTTGAGCCTGCTCGGTGTATCCGACGCGGTGCGTGACGACATGCGCCGCTGCTTGCCGCAGTGGCCTGCCGAACGCATCCAGACCCTGTACAACCGCATCGATATTCAGGCTCTGCAAGCGGCGCTGGTGCCTCGCGCCAAAGCGCGTGAGGCCTTGGGGCTTGATGCGCGGGCCTGGGTGGTCGGTAACGTCGGGCGGCTGCACCCGGACAAGGACCAGGCCACCTTGCTGCATGGCTTTGCCCAGGCGCTCCCGACGCTTCCCGCTGGCGCGCGCTTGGCGATCCTTGGCAAGGGCCGGCTGGAAGACACGCTCAAGGCCCAGGCTGCGGAGTTGGGTATCGCCGGGCAGGTCGATTTCCTTGGCCAGGTGCCTGATGCGCGGCGCTATTTCCAGGCGTTCGACGTATTTGCCCTGAGTTCCGATCATGAGCCGTTTGGCATGGTCCTGCTCGAAGCCATGGTCGCCGGCGTGCCGGTACTGGCCACCGCCTGCGGTGGTGCGCGCGAAGTGGTCGAGGGCGTCGGCATGCTGTTCCCGCTTGGTGATGCAGGCCAGTTGGCTCAGGGTCTCAAGCACATGGCCGAACTGGATGCACGGCAGCGCGAGGCCTGTGCGACGCACATGCTGCAACGTCTGCAGCAGCGATTCTCCGATCAGGCAGTGCGCGAGGCCTTCTGGCAACTGCCACAGGTGCGTGCCTTGGTGGCTCAGGCGTGATGCTCAATCATATCCAAGCCTTCCGCGAGCGCGGTTGGCAGGTCATCGACGGCGCCGCTTACGCCGAGGCCTGGGCGCGTTTTGGCGGCAGTGTCGCGACGCATCCGCTGGTGATCGAGCAGCTTGCCGAGCTTGCGCAGATTCCCGTGCGCTACCTGGGCTGGCATCAGGCGGGTGAACTGAAGGCGGCCCTTCCTGCCTGGGGGCGCCACCTGGCGCTGTCCAAGGAGGTGCTCAAGCGCGCTGGCAAGAAGGGCTTGTTCGATCTGGGCAATGCCGAGATTCTCCTGCCGGCCGCCGCCGATGCTGCTGCGCCCTTGCGCCATGCCGGGCGCTATCTGTCCGAACTGAACCAGGGGCGCTTCACTGGCCTCAAGGCGCAGAAGGAACAGTTGGCCATGGCCAGAGCCCCTGAAGACCTGTCGAAAAAATTCCGCTACAACCAGCGCCGCGAATTGCGCCTGCTGGAAGAGGCGGGTGGCGTGGTTCGCCCGATCAGTGACTTCAATGCGTGCGAGATCGCGGCCATGTACCTTGACCTGTTCCAGCGGCGCTGGAACTTCCCGGCCACAGGTGCCGAGCGCATGGCCGAGGTGATCGAGCGCTTGCGCGAATTGCTGATCGGCTCGGTGTTGATGCTCGAAGACAAGCCAATCGCTATCCAGCTGGTGTACCGGGTCGAGGCGCCGGAGTGGATCAGCGTCGAGTACGTCAATGGTGGCGTCGACCCTGAAACCAAGGCGTTCAGCCCCGGTAGCGTGCTGAGCTTCCTCAATACCCAGGCTGCCTGGGAGGATGCCCGCGCGCGCAACAAGCCGCTGCGCTTCTCGTTCGGTCGAGCCGACCGCGAGTACAAGGACCGTTGGTGCAACCCAGTCCCGGTGTTCCAGGCGTGAGTCGCAAGCAGGCGTTGCTCAAGCGCCACCGACGCAACAAGCGCCTGGGTTTGTTGGTCGCGCTGGTCGTGCTGGTGTGCCTCGGTGTCTTTGCCTGGTGGTGGCTACCGCTGTTGCTGCTGCCCTTGCTTTGGGCGGCGCACGAGGCCTGGTTCGCCGACCACCTGTTCTATGCGCCGAACGAAGACTACGCCTACCGTTTTGGCGAGCACACCCGCGAAGGTGCGGTCACCTGGCGTGATGGGCTGCTGAAGGCCGACACGGTATTGCAGGGTGATGAAACCCTGGTCCTCGAAGTTCGGGTGAAAAGTAGTTGGTTGGGGCGTTTTCTCGACCCGCGTGTCGAGCTTAGGGCTGATCCGTCCAGCGACCGCCAGACGTTCGAGCGGGGCGTAGACGGCCTGCGCTTTCTCAATCTGACCGGGCTGGCCGCGCCGCTGCAGGCAGGTACCCTGCGCATGCGCGGTCGCCATTGCCGTCTGCTGGGCGAGCCACGCCTGTGGGTAACGCCCAGTGTCGAGCTGCAACGCCGCCGCGTCATGGTCATCGCTCCCCATGCCGATGACGCCGAATTGGCTGCTTACGGCCTGTATAGCCAAGCGGACGAAACTTGGGTGGTTACCCTGACTGCTGGCGAAATCGAAGCAGAGCACTATCAACAGATGGGTTTGGCCAAGACGGAGGCTGCCCGTCTGAAAGGTCGCTTGCGCGCATGGGACAGCATTGCCGTGCCACGCTGGGGCGGCGTTCCTGAATCGCGTTGTCTGCAGTTGGGCTATTTCTGCCTGCAACTGCCCGCGATGCAGGCCGCGCCGGATACCCCTGCGGCCTCCCGTGAAGCCGATATGGCCGATACCCGCCCATTCCGCCAGTTCAACCCGTTCCCATTGCCTGGTGATGCAGATGGGGCGCCGACCTGGCGCAATCTGCTGGCCGACCTGCGCGCGCTGCTGGAAATGGCCAAGCCTGAGGTGCTGGTCATGCCGCACCCTCAGCTCGATCCTCATCCCGACCATATCTGTGCCCAGGCCGCCGTGCTGGAAGCCCTGCAAGGCCTGCAATGGCAGCCGCAAACCCTGTTGTGCTACGCCAACCATCTGCATGACAACGACCGTTGGCCCATGGGTGACAGCGGTGATGGCGTGGCCCTTCCGCCGCAAATGAGCGCTGACCAGGCCTGGGCACCTTGTACCCTCATGCTGGACCTGCCGGCCCAGCGCGACAAGGCCATGGCCCTGGGCATGATGCATGATCTGCAGCCCCGGGCACCGTTCAAGCGCCGCCTGCGCCGCGTACTGCAGCGCTGGCTGGCCGGGCGCCGCCCATCGCCTTATGGGGAGAACGAATTCTTCCGCAAGGCCGTGCGCCGCCATGAACTGTTCTGGCGCCGTGATCTGTAATACGCCCATGGTTGACCGCGAAGGCGCAGAGCGCCCAAGGAAAGCAATGAAAGTCCTATTTCTGGTGCAGAAGGAACAGCGGGCCATCCTCGATCGCCTGTACGACGGCGTCGCGGCCAACTGCGAGTGCGATTTGCGCTGGTTGACCAGCGAAGACCAGCGCAACCTGCGCCGCTATTTCAAGCGTGAAGTGCAGGTCGAACGCTATGACCGCATCGTTTTTTTTCTGCGTTTCAAGCAGGAGATCCGCCAGGTCGCGTTCATCCGTACGGTGCCGAACCTGGTCATTCTCGAGCATGACGCCTACCAGAACTACATCCCCTGCAAGTACACCGGCAAGTTCAGCGCCCACTACCGCAAGCTGCCGTGGGCACGGGTCATCAGCTCCGGCTACATGGTCAGCGAGCGACTGCGCCAAGAGGGCTTCGACGCGGTTTTCGTGCCCAAGGGCTACGATGAACAGCTACTCAACGACCAGGGCCGGGAACGCGATATTGAACTGGCCTTTGTCGGCAGTACCAACAGTGTCGCCTACAGCGGGCGCAAGGCGCTGCTGGACGAGTTGGGGCGGGTGGAAAACCTGGTGGTGACCCGCACCAAGTCGGGTGAAGACTACTGCAACACCCTCAACCGTATCCGGTTCTTCGTCAGTGCCGACGTCGGCATGGGCGAGTACATGATCAAGAACTTCGAAGCCATGGCCTGCGGCTGCGTGCTGCTGGCATTCGACCAGGGTGAGGAGGAGAACCGCGCGCTGGGCCTGAAGGACATGCACAACGTGGTGCTCTACGACAGCATTCCCACATTGCAGGCGAAGCTGAACTCGTTGCGCGACGATCCTGCGCTGGCGCGGCAAATTGCTGAAAACGGGCGCCATTTGGCAGTTTCCCGTTTCAGTTTTGCTGAAGTTGGTCGTAGCATCGTCGACCACATGCGCCCGGCACTGAGGCCGCATCCACCTCTGTCCGCATGGCAGCGGTTGCGCTTGAAGTTGGGTTTTTAACTAAAAGAACTTTCGTGCTCACGGAGCGGGAACGGGAAGTTGACTGTCGCAACGCGGAGGGAGTCCGGTGCGCTTTTCTGAAGAAAGTGATGTCACGCTTGTCGTGACCAGCTGCGGTCGATTCGACTTGCTCAAGGACACCCTTGAGAGTTTCGATCGTTTTAACACCGCGCCTGTACGTGAAGTGTTCATAACCGAGGACTCGGGGGACGATGCGGTGCATGGCGCCGTGCCCGAGCATTGGAAACCGTACTGCACGGTATTCGTCAACCGCCCCAAGCTTGGGCAATTGCCGTCCATCGACCTGGCCTACGGCCGCGTCAAGACGCCCTACATCTTCCATTGCGAAGACGATTGGCAATTCTATCGGCAGGGGTTCGTGGAAGATTCCCGATCGGTGCTGGCAGAACGCCCCGATCTGTTGCAGGTCTGGTTGCGCAGTTATGCCCATGACCTGGCTATCCACAGCCCCTATATCCATCTGGGCGATCGCCAGATAATCGCTGGGGTGCCATGCTATCCACTGCTGTCGGAGAAAGCCGAATGGCAGGCGTTTTCGCTGAACCCGGGATTGCGTCGCCTGAGTGATTATCAGCGCTGCGCGCCATTTGCAGCCTATTCTGGTGAGAAGGCGCTTTCCCGGCGCTATGCTGAGTTAAATCTGACAGCGGTGACGCTGGAGGGTGATGCAGTGTTGCACACGGGATTTGGCAGCCACGTAACCTTGCCCGAAGAGGTTCAGCGCAAGGCCAAACGGCGCCAGAGGGATCGGATGAAGCTGGCATTGACGCTGGTTGTGGGTGCCGTGGTAGGCATTGGAATATCTTTTCTTGTTCACTGACATCGTTGTCCCACCTGGCTTGAACGGGAGAGGGGCACTAACCCCATGAACATCGTCAATATGATGTGGGCAGGCGGTTCGCCCTACATGTCCATCCACCAGGTTCACCGGCAAGTGTTGTCCAACGCCGGTGCCGATGCCCGCATCAGTAATTGGCTGCTGTTGGGCAGTGGTCTGTGCTGTGCGCTCGGTTCCACACGTGAATGGCACATGCCGCAGCGAGCGCTGAAAGGGCGGCATCTGTGGCGCCTGTTGCGCCCATGGTTGCGCATGCGCCTGCGCAAGGCGCTGGCCGAGGCGCAGGTCGACGTGTTGCTGCTGGATGGTATCGGCGTCGCTCGTCTGGTGCTGCCGTTGCTTGAGCAGGTTCCCGGGGTGCGCGCAAAGGTGCTGTTCCATGGGCGCACGCGTTTGAACGCCAGTGACATACGCCTGTTGGGGGCGTTACCTGCCGACCGCCTGAGCATCGCGGCGGTTTCGCATACACTCGCGCAATCGCTGGAGCAGGATCTCGGCCGGCCAGTTCAGACGTTGCGTATGGCCCTGGAGCCAGAAACCTTCCGCCTGTCCTTGATGAGCCGCGAGCAAGCGCGACAAGCGCTGGGCTTGCCGTCAAACGATGGAAAGGTGATAGGTGCCGTCGGCCGGTTGGTTGAGAGCAAGGGTTTCGAGATGTTGATCGAAGCATTTGCAAAAGGCTCTGCCCTGCAACCAGACATGCATCTGGCGATCATCGGTGACGGCCCGTTGCGCGCAGCCTTGCAGGTGCGGATCGATGCACTCGGCCTGCGCGATCGGGTTCACCTGTGTGGTTACCGCGATGACTTGCGTCAGCTCTATTGCGCGTTCGACTGGCTGCTGGTGCCGTCACGTGCCGAGGGCCTGGGTCTTGTGGTGCAGGAGGCCGTTATGGCCGATGTGCCAGTCATCTGCAGTGACTTGCCGGTATTTCACGAACAACTAGAAGGTGCGGGTTGTTACCTGCCGGTCGGCGATCTGGATGCCTGGGCCCAAGCAATAGCGCACAGCGATGAACGTTGCGCGGCCGCCCTTGCCGCCCGGCAGCGCCAGGCATTGGCTCCAGAGGCGGCCTGGCGGGCCTTCCAGAATGGTTCGGCGAGCCTGCTGCGCGGCTGAAATTCAGCGCGCCAGCAGGGCGGCCTCGAAGTCGGCTAGGGGGAAGCGGTCGCCGAGCTTTTCCCGTTCGATGTAGCGCACCATGTGTTGCACATTGCGCCGAATCATCCGTGCAGACAGTGGCGGGCGCAGGAAACGCATGTCTGCCACGTCGATCAACCCCAGGCGCTGGTCAGGCGTTACCACCACATTGCCCAGATGCAGCGAGCGGAAGTAGATACCGCTGCGATGCAACTGGCGTATCAGCTCGATCAGGCGGGGCAGGTAGGTGCCCCAGCTGAAGTCGGCATCGCGAGACATCTGCAGCAGCGTACGCCCAGGAAGCGGGCGGTACAGCACCGCCGTACGCCCGGGCAAGTCGAGCTTGTGCTGGCTGATCACCTGCAGCGTGGGGATGCCCAATTGCGCAAGGCGTTCGGCATTGTCGACGAAGCGCTGTGAGTACGGGCGCAGCAGCGCAGATGAAATCAGACGCTTGCGACGAAAAACCTTGAGGAAATTACCATCCTTGAGCAGGTAGACTTTGGCGCCATGGCTGTCTGCCTCTATCACCTGGGCGCCAAGTGTCAGCTGATCGAAGTCGACCTGGTTGAGCCGGGAGCATTGCATGAGTTGAGCCTTGTCGTCTGGCGAACAAAAATGACCGGCAATAATGCCGAAAATAATGCGGTAGCACCATGATGGTGTCTTTTGATTGACCGGGGGAATGGATGTTGTACGAAAAAAACTGGGCGCGGGCATGGTTGGGATTTGGCCTGGTCTGGTTCGTGGCGGCGATTGCATTGGCGCCAAGTAACAAGATTTATCAGCAAGGTCTGATAGTGTTTTTCTGGCTGCCTACGTTGATCTTCACGTGGTCCGCACGCGCAGTGTTCATGGACGCATGGCGGCGGCAGCCAGCGTTATGGGGCGCGCTGCTGCTGTTGATGGTGTGGTCAGGGCTGACGTTGGTATGGTCGACTGCAGCGGAGCCCGGGCGTGAAGTCAAACGCCTGGTATATATCCTCGTGTTCCTGCTGGCGTTTCCATTACTGGCTCAGGCTGGCCTTGCGCGCATCCGTCATTTGTTGCAGATCGGTGGTGGCCTGCTGGCCCTTGCTGCGCTGATCTCTATCGTCAGGTTCTACGGCGTTCAGGGCCATCCGTTGTTGTTCCGACTGGAAGGCATTGGAGAGATTTCCCACCCGATTCTCGGCGCTTATGTGGTGGGCGCGGCAGTGCTATTGCTGCTTTATCAGGTGCCTCACCAGCGGGCCGCCCAGCTTGGCTGGGTGCTGGCTCTCGCCTGCCTGGGTGCGTTCGTCATGCTAAGCCAAAGCCGGGGGGCCGGGTTGGCGTTACTCATCACCGTAGTGCTCGCACCGCTGTGGTTCCGTGACCGCCATAGCCGATTGATTGCGGTTCTGGCCATGCTTGCCACCAGCTTTGCCTTTTATTTGGTCTACGACGTCATCACTCATCGCGGCGCTTCGCATCGGCCGGAAATTTTCCAGGTGGTGCTACAGATGATCGCAGAGCGCCCATGGACAGGGCTGGGCTTGGGCGCCGAGTACGAAGTAAACGTGGCGGGCCGGCTATTCGACCACTCTCACAACATGTTTACCCATGTGGCGATCGAGCTAGGCCTGCCTGGGATGCTGTTGTGGATCGCTGTCTGGTTGTTCACCCTGGGCGAGATCGTTCGCGCTCGGCATACCGTGCTGGGCAAGATCCTCCTCGCGCTGTGGGTCTACTCCACCATGGCGATGCAGTTCGATGCCGCCAGCCTGAGCGGGACGCCGCGCGCCGAGTGGTTCGTCAGCTGGCTGACGGTCGGTCTGGCCATGTTGTTGCCCTGGGGGCGTGCCGAAAAGGGCGCCTGTGGTAAAATTTCCGGTTCAACCTGAACAGCGAGCTCGATGATGGCCGAAACACCGCGACCGGCGGAGCACACCTCCAGCCTGAAGATCTACTTCCGGCTGCTGAGCTACGTGAAACCTTATGTCGGCATTTTCCTGCTGAGCATCATCGGTTTCGTGATCTTTGCCTCGACCCAGCCCATGCTGGCCGGGATTCTCAAGTACTTCGTCGATGGCCTGAGCAACCCGGAAGCGGTGTTGTTCCCCAACGTACCGTACCTGCGCGACCTGCAATTGCTGCAGGCGGTGCCGCTACTGATCATCCTGATTGCCGCCTGGCAGGGGTTGGGGTCGTTCCTGGGTAACTATTTCCTGGCCAAGGTTTCCCTGTGCCTGGTACACGACCTGCGCGTCGAGTTGTTCAATAAGCTGCTGGTACTGCCCAACCGCTACTTCGACAACCACAACTCCGGGCACCTGATTTCGCGCATCACCTTCAACGTGACCATGGTTACCGGTGCGGCTACCGATGCGATCAAGGTAGTGATTCGCGAAGGCCTGACGGTGGTGTTCCTGTTCGCCTACCTGCTGTGGATGAACTGGCACCTGACCCTGGTGATGGTCGCCATCCTGCCGGTGATTGCAGTGATGGTGAGCGTTGCCAGCAAGAAATTCCGCAAGCAGAGCAAGAAGATCCAGGTGGCGATGGGGGACGTGACCCATGTCGCGTCCGAAACCATCCAGGGTTATCGCGTGGTCCGCAGCTTCGGCGGCGAGGCCTACGAAGAGCAGCGTTTCAGTCGCGCAAGCCAAAGCAACACCGACAAGCAGCTGCGCATGACCAAGACCGGCTCGCTGTACACGCCGATGCTGCAGCTTGTGATCTACAGCGCCATGGCGGCGCTTATGTTCCTCGTGCTGTTCCTGCGCGGCGAGTCCACCGCGGGTGACCTGGTGGCCTACATCACTGCGGCGGGCCTGCTGCCCAAGCCGATCCGCCAGCTTTCTGAAGTCAGTTCGACCATCCAGAAGGGCCTGGCCGGCGCCGAGAGCATCTTCGAGCAACTGGACGAGGAACCCGAGGTCGATACCGGCACGGTCGAGAAGGAGCGCGTGCAAGGCCGTCTCGAGGTGCGCGATCTGAGCTTTACCTACCCGAACACCGAGCGCGAGGTGCTGAGCGACATCAGTTTCGTCGCCGAACCTGGGCAGATGATCGCCCTGGTCGGCCGCTCCGGTAGCGGCAAATCGACCCTGGCGGCGCTGATTCCGCGCTTCTACCACCATACCAAGGGGCAGATCCTGCTCGATGGCGTGGAGATCGAGGACTACCGCCTGCGCAACCTGCGCAAGCACGTGTCCCAGGTAACCCAGCATGTCACCCTGTTCAATGACACGGTGGCCAACAACATCGCCTATGGCGACCTTGCCGGCGCACCGCGTGCGGACATCGAGGCGGCGGCGGCCGATGCCTATGCCAAGGAGTTCGTCGACAGGCTGCCGAAAGGCTTCGATACCGAGGTGGGCGAGAACGGCGTGCTGCTTTCCGGTGGCCAGCGCCAGCGTCTGGCAATAGCCCGGGCCTTGCTGAAGAACTCGCCGCTGCTGATCCTCGACGAGGCAACTTCGGCGCTGGACACCGAGTCCGAGCGCCATATCCAGGCAGCCCTGGACCACGTGATGCAAGGCCGTACCACGCTGGTGATCGCTCACCGTCTGTCGACCATCGAGAAGGCCGACTTGATCCTGGTGATGGATCAGGGCCGCCTGGTGGAGCGCGGCACCCACGCCGAGCTGCTGGCAGCCAATGGCCATTATGCCCGCCTGCACGCCATGGGTCTGGACGAGCCAACCAAGGCCGACATCACCTGACCCACCTCGATCGGGGCCTTCGGGCCCTGATTGTCACGGGAATTTTCCAGGGCCCGATCTGGCCGTAAAGCCCTCGTCTACCCTGTGCTAATATCCTGCCCCTGTTCATTATTTTCATATGGGTTGCCCATGAAGTTGTCCATGCCGCGTTTCGATCAAGCCCCGGTACTGGTGGTCGGCGATGTCATGCTCGACCGCTACTGGCATGGCGGTACTTCGCGTATTTCGCCGGAAGCGCCGGTACCGGTGGTCAAGGTCGATCAGATAGAAGATCGCCCCGGCGGCGCGGCCAACGTTGCCTTGAACATCGCCGCCCTGGGCGCGCCGGCTTCGCTGATCGGTGTTACCGGCCAGGATGAAGCCGCCGACAGCCTAGCCAACAGCTTGCATGCCGCCGGTGTGCGCTCGGTGTTCCAGCGCATTGCCCACCAGCCGACCATCGTCAAGCTGCGGGTCATGAGCCGCCATCAGCAATTGCTGCGCATCGATTTTGAAGAGCCCTTCGCTACCGACCCGCTGTCGCTCGGCGCGGAGGTCGACGGCCTGCTCGAAGGGGTCAAGGTGCTGGTGCTGTCCGACTACGGCAAGGGCGCGCTGAAGAATCACCAAAGCCTGATCCAGGCCGCTCGCGCCAAGGGCATTCCAGTGCTGGCCGACCCCAAGGGCAAGGATTTTTCCATCTACCGTGGCGCGAGCCTGATCACCCCGAACCTCAGCGAATTCGAAACCATCGTCGGCCGCTGTGCCGATGAGGCCGAACTGGTCGCCAAGGGCCTGCAGCTGCTGCAGGACTTGGACCTTGGAGCATTGCTGGTAACCCGTGGCGAGCATGGCATGACCCTGCTGCGCGTCGGCCAACCGGCGCTGCACCTGCCAGCCCGTGCCCGTGAAGTATTCGATGTGACGGGTGCCGGCGATACCGTGATTTCCACCCTGGCGGCGGCCATCGCGGCAGGTGAAGACCTGCCGCACGCGGTAGCCCTGGCCAATCTGGCTGCGGGCATCGTGGTCGGCAAGCTGGGTACTGCAGCCATCAGCGCGCCTGAACTGCGCCGTGCCATCCAGCGCGAGGAAGGTTCCGAGCGTGGCGTACTGGGCCTGGAGCAACTGCTGCTGGCCATCGACGACGCGCGTGCGCACAACGAGAAAATCGTGTTCACCAACGGCTGCTTCGACATCCTGCATGCTGGCCATGTGACTTACCTGGAGCAGGCGCGTGCCCAGGGTGATCGGTTGATCGTCGCGGTCAACGACGATGCTTCCGTCAGTCGCCTGAAGGGCCCGGGCCGGCCGATCAACAGCGTCGACCGGCGCATGGCCGTGCTGGCTGGCCTGGGTGCGGTGGACTGGGTGATCAGCTTCCCGGAAGGTACCCCGGAGAACCTGCTGAGCCAGGTCAAGCCGGACGTACTGGTCAAGGGCGGTGACTATGGCATCGACCAGGTGGTGGGTGCCGATATCGTCCGCGCTTACGGCGGTACGGTGAAGGTGCTGGGTCTGGTCGAGAACAGCTCGACCACGGCGATTGTCGAGAAGATCCGCAAGAACTGATGTGCATGGGGCCGCCTTGCGGCCCATCGCCGGCGAGCCGACTCCCACAGGGTTTATGCAGCGCTGCCGAACCTTGTGGGAGCCGGCTTGCCGGCGATAGGGCTGCAACGCAGCCCCGCGTCACTTGTGAAGTGAGGTTCGCGCCCGTTCGAGCAACGCCCGCGCCTTGTCACCGAAACGCTGCAAGTGCGAACCCGGTTCAGCCTTGCGCTCCACCAGCCCCTGCTGCTTCACCCAGTCCTTCCAGCGAATGCGCTCCTCCGAAACCACCCAGCCGCTCTGCCGGGCAAAACTCTCGGCCAGGTACAGCCCGCGGGTGCTCGCCGGCACCAGCTCGTCTTTCTTCAGCGTGTACAGCTCCGCCAAGGGCTGACCGTCCTGCAGTGGCATCAGGTACAGGTCGGGTCGCTTGCGGTTGAGGCGGGCCACCAGTTGGCCGCCCTCGAGGCGTTCATCGACGTGGAACAGGCTCAGCTTCTTCGCTTCCCTGGGCACTTGCAGGCGCATGTCGTAGATCAGCTGCAACGAGGCAGTAGGCAGGTGCACGTAGGCCCGTGGCCGCTCCAGCAGCATCAGGTTGCCGCAATGCACGGGCCGCGCAGCCCCCGACTGCGGCGTCAGCACGACAGGCAATGCCTCCCGGTAATGCAGGGCCGCCGCATAGGGGGCTGGCAGCCAGGTGTCGTTGAAACGCCCGCCCAGCCAGCCTTCCGGGGTTTCCAGCAGGCATTCCTCGGCCACTTCCTGAACGGCGGTATGCAGCGGCAGGTTCAGCTCCTGGGCGGGTACGTAGCCAGAAATCAGCTTGAGCACCACGTCGCCGCGGTCCTGGCGACGTTGCCGTACCAGCACCCAGTAGTCGCGCTGCTGCCAGTGCAAGGTCAAGCGCACCGAAACACCCAGGTTGGCCAGTTCCACCACGAAGCGCTGGTTGTCGGGTAACTGGATCGCCCGACGCCGCTGCTGGGTCTGGGCAAAGTTCAACGGCATGCCGATGCTCTGGTAGACCAGGCCTTCGGCGGTGGCTTCGACATGCAGAGGCAGTGTCTTGAAGTTGCTCGGGTTCTTGCGGATCAGCGTACGCGGCACGAGGCTCCTCCTTGCGTCGGTCCAGTCTCCTGGCCCTAGGGGTGGGGACAACTCAATGCTGGCCCAGGATACGGGCGACGGTGGCCACGTTGTGGGCCAGGTGCAACGGATTGATGGTGCCGACGATAGCACTGCTCACGCCCGGGTGTGAGAACAGCAGCTCGAAGCTGGCCTGAACCGGATCGACCCCAGGCGCCAGGCAGATATGCCCACTGGCCAGGGCCTTCTTCACCAGAATCGCCTTGCCGTGTTCGGCAGCGTAGTCCAGCACCGGGCGTTCCGCCTGCTCGTTGAGGTTATAGGTGACCATGGCGCAATCGCCCTGCTCCAGTGCCTTCAGGCCACCGGCCACGGTCTTGCCGGACAGGCCGTAGCCAAGGATCTTGCCTTCCTGCTTGAGCGCGGCGAGGGTCTGGTAGACCTCTTCCTGCTCGAGGATCGCCAGGTCGTTGCCATCGGAATGCACCAGCACCAGCTCGATGCGGTCGGTTTCCAGTCGTTGCAAGCTGCGCTCGACGGAGCGGCGGGTATGTGCGGCGCTGAAGTCGAAGTGCGACAGGCCGTCCTCGAACTCCTCACCGACCTTGCTGACGATCACCCATTCATCGCGCTGGCCCCGCAGCAGCGGGCCCAGGCGTTCCTCGCTGCGGCCATAGGCCGGCGCGGTATCGATCAGGTTGATGCCGAGCTCACGCGCCTGCGCCAGCAGCAGGCGGGCTTCGTCATCGCCGGGAATGGTGAAGCCGGTGGGGTACTTTACGCCCTGGTCGCGGCCGAGCTTGACGGTGCCCAGGCCCAGGGGGGAGACCTTGAAACCGGTGCTGCCAAGTGGGCGGTGGACGTCGTGCAGGGTCGGCAGGGTCATGGCAGCAGTTGCTCCCAGGCCGGGATGCCGAGCGGTGGGCGGGGCAGGTCGGAGAGATCGGCATGCGCCTGCGGGCGGATACCGTCGCGCTCCAGGTGGCTGATGACCCGGTCACTGAAATCGGGTGCCAGTGCCAGCTTGGTCGGCCAGCCCACCAGCACGCGTTGCTGATCGGCGAGGAAGGCGTTGTCCGGGCGAACCAGGCCGGACTGCGCAGGTTCGGCGCGGTCGACCCGCAGGGTGGCCCAGCGCACCTGGCTCTGGTCGACCCATGGCAGCAGGTGGGCGATTTCCTTTTGCGCGGCGGCAATCTGTGCCGCAGGTTCGCGAGCCACCCCGTCGGCTTCGGCAAGGTCACCGCCCAGGTACCACACCCATTGACCGTCCGCTGCCGGGTGGGTGGTGACCGTGACCCGCGGCTTCGGCCCGCCGCCCAGGCAGTGCGCGTAGAGCGGTTTCAGGTTGGCGCCCTTGGCCATGACCATGTGCAGAGGGCGGGTTTGCATGGCCGGTTGGTGCAAGCCTAGGGCGTGCAGCAGGTCCTCGGTACCGGCGCCTGCACTCAGCACGATGCGCTGGGCGCGGATCTCACGGTCGTCGACACGCAGGCCGACCAGTTCGTCGCCTTCTCGCAGGGGCTCGATGCGCTGGCCGGCCAGCAGGCTGTCGCCGGCAAGTTCCGCCAGGTTGGCCAGCAGGCTGGGCACGTCGATGACCAGTTCGGACAGGCGATACACCTTGCCCTTGAAGGCGCGGTCCTGCAGGGCTGGCGGCAGTTGTTCACCCTTGACCTGTTCGACCCGGGTGCGCACGGCCTTGCTGGCGAAGAAGCTGGTGAGGTTGCCGGCCAGCGTGCCCGGCGACCACAGGTAGTGGGCATCGGAAAGCAGGCGGGTGCGGGTAAGGTCCAGCTCGCCACTGCCGTCGATGGCTTCGCGCCAGCGGCGCGGCATGTCGGCGATGGCCTCCGAGGCGCCGGTCAGCGCGCCGTGCAGGGCGTACTTGGTACCACCGTGGATGATGCCCTGGGACTTGATGGTCTGCTCGCCGCCGAGGCTGGCGCGTTCCACCAGTACGGTGGAATAGCCCAGGTGACGCAGCCGGGCATTGAGCCAAAGGCCTGCGACTCCGGCGCCGACGATCAGCACGTCAGTGGAAATGGCGGTTGGCATGGCGGTACCTCGAAGACTGGGACAGCTGGCAAGTATACAGGCTATCCCCGCGACGGCCCTATCGCCGGCAAGCCGGCTCCCACAGGTACAGCGCAGGCCCTGGGGCGGTACGCTATCGCCGGCTTGCCGGCGATTGGCCCTTCCTGGCGAACATCAATGCCCGGCAGTCTTCGAGAACAGCTGAATCACCACCACCCCGGCGACGATCATTGCCATGCCCAGCATCGCCGGTACATCCAGCTTCTGCCCATAGATCACCAGGGCCGCCACGCTGATCAATACGATGCCCAGCCCCGACCAGAGCGCATAGGCGATGCCCACCGGAATGCTGCGCACCACCAGGGTCAGCATCCAGAACGCGATGCCATAGCCCACCACCATCAGCAGCAACGGCAGTGGCGTGCTCAGGCCCTTGACCGCCTTCATGGAGGCGGTGGCGATGACTTCGGCGCAGATGGCGATGGCGAGGTAGGTGTAGGCGTTCATGGTGCGATTCTCCGGTAACTGGTCGAGCATTCTAGGCGCGCCTCGGATGCGGTAAAGTCATTACCTATCAGCATTGGAGATAGGTTGATGGCAGAGCGTTGGGATCTGGAACAACTGCGGCTGTTCGCACGGGTGGCCGAGCTGCGTTCGTTTTCCGCCGTTGCGCGCGAACAGCGCAAGGCGCAATCGGCAGTCAGCAATGCCATAGCGCTCTTGGAAGCCGACCTGGGTGTCACCCTGTTCGAGCGCAGCAGCGGCAGGCAGCCCCGGCTGACCGAAAACGGCACCGCTTTGCTGGAAGATGCTCGCGAATTGCTTCGCCAGTGCGAGCGCCTTGATGGCCGGGCGCTGGCGCTGATGCGTGGCCAGGAGGCCATGCTGCGGGTAGCCCAGGACGAAGCCATGCCCTATCAGCCGGTGATCGACAGCCTCGACGAACTGGCCAGCCGTTACCCGTTCCTGGAAGTGCAGCTGGCCAGCGGTGCCCAGGGTGATGTGGCGCGAAAACTGGCGGAAAGGCGCGCCGACCTTGGTCTGTTCTTCCATCACGAAAGCATGCCGGCATCGCTGGAGCGGCGCGCCCTGGGCAGCGTGGAAATGGTCACGGTGTGCGCAGTCGACCACCCGCTGGCCCGTGAAGGGCGGGTTACCCGCCAGCAGCTCGCGCGCCATCGCCAATTGCTCATCACCCCGCAGCAAAGCGGATACCCCGGAGGCGAAGCGATCAGCCCGCAGATCTGGCGTGCCGACAGCTTCTACGCCATGGCCGAATTGCTGATGCGTGGCTTGGGCTGGGCCTGGTTGCCGCGGCATGTGGTGCAGTACCCGACCTACCAGGAGCAGATGGTCGAGCTGGACAGCGAGTGGCGGCCTCCGGCCCTGGTGGTGGAGCTGGCCTGGCGCCGTGACGAACCCCTGGGCCCGGCTGCGCAATGGCTGGCCGAGCGCTTTGCGGTGCACCTGCGCGCGATCGGGTAAACTTCGCCGCCATGAACAGAACTCTCTACTCCTTGCTGTTTCACCTGGGCCTGCCGCTGGTCGCGCTGCGCCTGTACCTGCGTGCCCGCAAGGCGCCGGCCTACGGCCAGCGCATCGGCGAACGGTTTGCCTGCAACCTGCCGGCCATGCGCCAGGGCGGTATCTGGGTGCATGCCGTGTCGGTGGGAGAAAGCATCGCCGCCGCGCCCATGGTGCGCGCGCTGCTGAAAGCCTACCCGGACCTGCCGATCACGCTCACCTGCATGACTCCGACCGGTTCCGAGCGCATTCGCGCCATGTTCGCCGACGAACCGCGCATTCAGCATTGTTACCTGCCTTACGACCTGCCGTGGGCGGCCGGGCGTTTTCTCGACCATGTACGGCCGCGCCTGGGCATCATCATGGAAACCGAGCTGTGGCCCAACCATATTCACCAGTGTGCCAGGCGCGGTATTCCGGTAGCCCTGGCCAACGCCCGTTTGTCCGAGCGTTCTGCCCGTGGCTATGCGCGCCTTGCCAAGCTGACCCGGCCGATGCTCGCCGAGATGAACCTGATCGCCGTACAGACCGAAACCGAGGCGCAGCGCTTTCGTGATCTTGGCGCGCGCCCTGAGTGCGTGCAGGTGACCGGCTCGATCAAGTTCGACCTGAAGGTCGATGAACACCTGCTGCCGCGCGCCAAGGCGCTGCGCGATCAGTGGGGTGCAAGCCTGCGGCCGGTGTGGATTGCCGCCAGTACCCATGAAGGCGAGGACGCGCTGATCCTGCAGGCGCACCAGACGTTGCTGCAGGCACACGGCGACGCGCTGCTCATTCTGGTACCACGCCACCCCGAGCGGTTCAATGCGGTGCATGCCTTGTGCAGCGAGCAGTTCGTCACGGTGCGTCGCTCTGCCGGTACGGCGGTCGACGCCCAGACTCGCGTGCTACTCGGCGATACGATGGGTGAGTTGCTGTTCCTCTATGCGCTGGCCGACATCGCATTCGTCGGCGGCAGCCTGGTCGCCACCGGCGGCCACAACCCGCTTGAACCGGCTGCGCTGGCGCTGCCGGTGATCATGGGGCCGCACGTGTTCAACTTCCTCGAAATCAGCGCAATGCTGCGCGAGGCAGGGGCCCTGCAGCAGGTGGATGATGCCGATGGCTTGGCAGAGGCGGTGCGACGGCTGATCGAACTGCCGCAGGATGCCCGGCGCATGGGAGTCGCCGGGCAAGGGGTGATGCAGCGTAATCAGGGTGCGCTGCAACGTTTGCTGGAGGGCCTGGGGCGCTTGATCACTGGCTGAGTGGGTGAAGCGCCACAAACCCCTGGAAGTCATTGCTATCTTCCATCCGGACCCCTCCGCCGACTACCAAGCGGGGTGGGGCCTCCGTCACCAACATGCTGTTTGCCAGTGTGGCCTTTTTGCCTATTGCTACGCCCGTTGGGAACTCGTCCTTCACCAAGCCATGTTTATCGAAAGCGGCTGCGATGTAACCTGTGTTGGAGACGTCGAGAATTCCTCCAACAGCGTAGATACGCTCTTCCTGGTCTTGATTCATCCGGGTAGCTATCTGCCAGAACGATGTCTCGTGGTCATTCAGCTGAAGGTAGAACGGGAGGCCATTGTTGAAACCCGTGTCGACCTTGCCATCAAACGCATTGAGGCGCGCCAGAAACGCCCTTCGCTTGCCCTCCACGCGTGTCATGCCAACGATGTTCACCGCGTTCTGATCGGGCGAGAGCGACAGGTTCAAGAGATTCACTCTGTCTTTATGTTCGATCGTGACCATGCCCGTCTCGCCGAACCCTTTGATCGGCTTACCATCCATATCGTAGGTGGCCAGAATACCCTTCAGGCCGGCATCCCCCAGTACCAGAATCACTTTATCGCTGCGCAGCGATGCATTGGTGAGTTCGAAATCTTCGGCGCCTTCGGGTACTGGTTTGAGCTTGCCGCCATCACCAAAATCAGTGTCGAGTTCACCGTTGTCTTTTAGCCGCAACAAGTAACCCGTCTCTGCAGATGCGATCAGGTAGCCACCGCCAGGCAGCGCAATGTGGGTGGTGGAAGAAGGGGCAGCGGCGCTTGCCATCACCTTCACCTGGGCAGCATCGGCTCTGGTTTGGGTCTCCTGCTTCGATGCCAGGTCACGGAAAACCTTGGTGCCGGCATTGCCAAACGAGGTGTCCAACGGTCCGCTGGCTTTCAGCCTTGCAAATGCTGGGTAGAGGTCATCCCCCCACAGAGCGCCGGCGAGAAACAGTGTGTCGCATGGGCCTGCCTGTGCCGACAGTCCGAAGAAGATCTCGTCGCCAGGCTCGAAGTGGTGTACGGCCAGCAGTTTTTCGTTTTGTTCGCTATCCAGGCTCGACAAGGTAAAGGAGGAGTCCTCCGATGGCGAGTTGCCTGTGAGTAGAAGTGAACCCTTGGATGCAGGGGCGAGGCTGATGGTGCCGACCTCGCCGGTCTTGTCTAGATAAATGAATGCTTCGGTATGCCGATTCAACGTGCTACTCATGTGCTTTCCATCCTCTCAATCGATAGTGTTGGACCTCTCGGCGAATGTAGAAGGAAGGGGAAAGCTGGGTAACTAGTAGATATGACAGGTAAGCCCTGGAGAGCGCCTCCAGGGCTTGGCCAGCGACTTACGGCCTGCGCTCGAAGTTCTTCGCTGCAGCCGCCGCCAGGTCCGGCGGCAGGAAGTCCTTGTCCGGGTTGTAGTCCGCCTTCAGGTAGCGCTTGAGGTCAATCAGGTCCTGCGGGCTCAAGGTGCCGGCCGCCTGCTTCAGGCTCAGGTTGTCGAGAATGTAGTCATAGCGGCTGTTGTTGTAATCGCGTACCGACGTATACAGCTGGCGCTGTGCATCGAGCACGTCGACGATATTGCGGGTACCGACCTGGTAGCCGATCTCGGTGGCTTCCAGTGCACTCTGGTTGGAAATGATCGACTGCTTGCGTGCCTGCACCTGTTCCACGTCGGTATTCACCGCCCGGTGCAGGTTGCGGGTGTTCTCCACCACCTGGCGGCGCAGACTCTCGCGCTGCTGCTCGCTCTGGCTCAGGCGCTGGTAGGCCTCGCGCACCTGCGAGCTGGTCAGCCCGCCGCTGTAGATCGGGATGTTCAGCTGCAGGCCGATGCTGGTCTGCTCCACGTCACCGCTGTAGCGCTGGCCGGGGAAGGGCGAAGGGTTGGTGAAACCGAAGTTGTCGTTGTCGCCTTTCTCGTAGCGGGCCACCGCATCAAGGGTCGGCGCGTGCCCGGCCTTGCGCTGGCGCAGGGTTTCTTCGGCGGCGTCAACCGCGTGGTTGGTGGCCAGCAGGTTGAGGTTCTGGCGCCCGGCGGTTTCCACCCAGGCCTTGGCGTCGTTGGGCGTCGGCACCTGGATTGGCAAGGTGTGGACAACACCCTGGATCGAGCTGTACTCGCGGTTGGTCAAGGTCACCAAGGCTTCGAAGGCATCCTGCACCTGGCGCTCGGCAATGATCCGGTTAGCTCGCGCGGTGTCATAGCTGGCCTGGGATTGCAGCACGTCGGTCTTGTCGGAAAGGCCGACGTCGAAACGCTCATTGGACTGGTCGAGCTGGCGCTTGAACGCCGCTTCCTCGGCCTTGGTCGCGGCCAGGTTGTCCTGGGCGCGCAGCACGGCGAAGTAGTTTTGCGCGGTCTGCAGGATCAGGTTCTGCTCGGTGGCCGACAGTTCCAGCGCTGCCTGCTCGTTGACGGCCTCGGCAGCCTGCAACTGGAACCAGCGGTCGGCGCGAAAAATCGGCTGCGACAGGGTGGCATTCCAGGCGTTGCCACTACGGTTGGTGGTGGCCGATGGTTCGTCGAGCTTGGTACGCGTGCTGAGCATCTCGGCACCGGCCGACAGGTTCGGCAGCAGGCCGGCACGGGCCTGGGGCACCACTTCGCGGCGGGCGCCATAATCGGCGCGGGCGGCGGCAAGATCGGCGTTGTTGTCTACCGCTTCCTGGTAGACGCTGACCAGATCGGTCTTCACCGTTGTGGGCACATCCGCTGCCCAGACCACTCCGTTGGACGCACAAGACACGGCAATCGCCAGTGAGAGTTTGCGCAGCATAAAGGCAATCCTTGTACGAAATTTTAATTTCTGAACTGTTGAGTATCGAATGACGGGCCAGTGTAGTGCCGTGTGCAGCCGGCAACAATCGCCGAGTGTGCCTTTCATCATCACTACGATTTACCCGCTTGGCTTTGCCGACCACTCCAGTCTAGACTGCGCATGTTCTTGTCGGGGTGCCTTGAAGCAAAGGCTGAGATCGCAGAGGTGCGGATCCCGTTGAACCTGATCAGGTTAGCGCCTGCGTAGGGAACAAGATTGCTCGCCTTCCCGGGGAGCCTCTTGTGCCAGGTCCGGGAATGTCACAGCTGCATGCAGCTCAAGGCACCCCTCCATCCGGCACTGCACACCCGTCAAGGGGTGCGTTCGCGTCTTTCAGGTTCACCCCGACATCCGCCCAAGGAAGACGTCTGGAGAGCCTGTGATGAGCAAACAAGAAAAAACGATCAACCTCAGCGAGTCGGCCCAAGTCGACCAGCAGTCCGTGCAACCTTTCCCGCGTTCGCGCAAGGTGTATGTCGAAGGCTCGCGCCCGGACATTCGCGTGCCCATGCGCGAAATCAGCCTGCACGATACCCCCACCGACTTCGGCGGCGAAAGCAACGCGCCGGTGCTGGTCTATGACACCTCCGGCCCGTACACCGACCCCAGCGTCGTCATCGATGTGCGCAAAGGCCTGGCCGATGTGCGCTCGGCCTGGATCGACGCGCGTGGCGACACCGAGCGCCTGGCCGGCCTGAGCTCCAATTTCGGCCAGCAGCGTCTGAGCGATGCCGAGCTGGCCAAGCTGCGCTTCGCCCATGTGCGCAACCCTCGCCGTGCCAAGGCTGGTGCAAACGTCACGCAGATGCACTACGCCCGCCAGGGCATCATCACCGCCGAGATGGAGTACGTCGCCATCCGCGAGAACATGAAGCTGCAGGAGGCGCGCGCCGCCGGCCTGCTCAGCCAGCAGCACGCCGGCCACAGCTTCGGTGCGAGCATTCCGAAAGAGATCACTGCCGAATTCGTGCGCGAAGAGATCGCCCGCGGCCGCGCAATCATCCCGGCCAATATCAACCACCCGGAACTGGAACCGATGATCATCGGCCGCAATTTCCTGGTGAAGATCAACGGCAACATCGGTAACAGCGCGCTGGGTTCCTCGATCGAGGAAGAAGTGGCCAAGCTGACCTGGGGTATCCGCTGGGGCTCGGACACGGTCATGGACCTGTCCACCGGCAAGCACATTCACGAAACCCGAGAGTGGATCATCCGCAACTCGCCGGTACCGATCGGCACTGTGCCGATCTACCAGGCCCTGGAAAAAGTCGGCGGCGTTGCCGAAGACCTGACCTGGGAGCTGTTCCGCGACACCCTGATCGAACAGGCGGAGCAGGGCGTGGACTACTTCACCATCCACGCCGGCGTGCTGCTGCGCTACGTGCCGCTGACCGCCAAGCGGGTCACCGGCATCGTCAGCCGTGGCGGTTCGATCATGGCCAAGTGGTGCCTGGCGCATCACCAGGAGAACTTCCTGTACACGCATTTCGACGAGATCTGCGAAATCATGAAGGCCTACGACGTCAGCTTCTCGCTGGGCGATGGCCTGCGCCCAGGCTCGATCGCCGACGCCAACGACGCGGCCCAGTTCGGTGAGCTGGAAACCCTCGGCGAGCTGACCAAGATTGCCTGGAAGCACGACGTGCAGTGCATGATCGAAGGCCCGGGCCACGTGCCGATGCAGTTGATCAAGGAGAACATGGACAAGCAGCTGGAGTGCTGCGACGAGGCGCCGTTCTATACCCTCGGCCCGCTGACCACCGACATCGCACCGGGCTACGACCACATCACTTCGGGTATCGGTGCGGCGATGATTGGCTGGTTCGGCTGCGCCATGCTTTGCTATGTCACCCCGAAAGAGCACCTGGGCCTGCCGAACAAGGACGACGTCAAGACCGGCATCATCACCTACAAGATCGCCGCCCACGCCGCCGACCTTGCCAAGGGCCACCCGGGCGCGCAGATTCGTGACAACGCACTGTCCAAGGCGCGTTTCGAATTCCGTTGGGAAGACCAGTTCAACCTGGGCCTGGACCCGGATACCGCACGCGCCTTCCACGACGAGACGCTGCCAAAGGAATCGGCCAAGGTCGCGCACTTCTGCTCGATGTGTGGGCCGAAGTTCTGCTCGATGAAGATCACCCAGGAAGTGCGTGAATACGCCGCCAACCAGCGCATCGAAGCGGTGGATGTGGCAGTCGAGGACGGCATGCGCGAGCAGGCCGAGCGGTTCCGCCAGGAAGGCAGCCAGCTTTATCACAAGGTGTAACAACAATAACCGGGCGGTGCGCCTGCGCGCACCGCATCGCCGGCAAGCCGGCTCCCACGCCTTCCTGTGGGAGCCGGCTTGCCGGCGATTGGCCCCAATACTTTTTCTGGCGAGCACGAATCAGCATGACCACCCCCAGCCACTTCTCTCCCGACCACCCGGTCCCTTCCAACCAGCGCCCCTTTGGCGCCCGCGACCTGTTCTCGCTGTGGTTCTCCCTCGGCATCGGCCTGATGGTCCTGCAGGTGGGGGCCATGCTCGCCCCCGGCCTGGGCCTTGCTGGCGCGGTGCTGGCCATCGCTCTGGGCACCGGCGTGGGCGTGCTGCTGCTGGGCGCCGCGGGCGTGATCGGCAGTGACACCGGCCTGTCGGCCATGGCCACTCTGCGCCTGAGCCTGGGCCGTCACGGCGCGCGCTTGCCGGCGCTGCTCAACCTCCTGCAGTTGGTGGGCTGGGGCGCATTCGAGATCATCGTCATGCGTGACGCCGCCAGCCTGCTGGGCGCGCGCACCTTCGGCGAAGACAGCCTGTGGAACAGCCCGATGCTCTGGACCCTGTGCTTCGGCGGCCTGGCCACTTTGCTCGCGGTCAGCGGGCCGCTGGCCTTCGTGCGCAAGATCTTGCGCAAATGGGGGATCTGGGTGCTGATGGGCGCTTGCCTGTGGCTGACCTGGAACCTGTTCGCCAAGGCCGACCTGGCCGAGTTGTGGAGCCGCGGCGGGGACGGTTCGATGTCGCTGGCTGTTGGCTTTGACATCGTCATCGCCATGCCGCTGTCGTGGCTGCCGCTGATCGCCGACTATTCGCGTTTCGCCAGCAGCGCCAAGCGCGTGTTCGGCGGCACCGTGTTGGGCTATTTCATTGGCAACACCTGGCTGATGAGCCTGGGCGTGGCCTACACCTTGGCATTCGCCCCGAGCGGTGAGGTCAATGCCCTGCTACTGGCCCTGGCGGGCGCGGGCATGGGTATCCCGTTGCTATTGATTCTGCTGGACGAGTCGGAAAAGGCCTTTGCCGATATTCACTCGGCTGCCGTTTCCAGCGGCTTGCTGGTGCCGGTGAAAGTCGAGCACCTGGCCTTGGCCATCGGCGTGCTCTGCACGCTGATCGCGCTGCTGGCGCCACTGGCCCAGTACGAAAACTTCCTGCTGTTGATCGGCTCGGTATTCGCGCCGCTGTTCGGCGTGGTGCTGGTGGACCACTACCTGATCCGCCGACGCCGTGCGCCGGCACAGGTCGACGGGCTGCACTGGCAGGCCCTGCTGGCCTGGGTGGTGGGGGTCGCGGTCTATCACCTGATCGCCGCGCAGGCGCCGACGCTGGGCGCCACGCTGCCAGCATTGATGCTGGCAGGTGGGCTGCATGCGCTACTGAGCCTCAGCCGCGGCCGGGAAACAGTTCAGGCTTGAGCACGCCATTCAGGCGCGGGTAGGGGATCTTGAGTTCCACGTGGCCCATGGAGTAGGGCGCGATGGTGTAGACCTCATACTTGACCACTACCGCGCCGTAGGTCAGCGCGATGTGCGGGGACTTCTGGAACGGCCAGGTCTTCACGAACTGGGCGTCCTTGTCCATGCCGACGCTGATCAGCCAGGCGCGGTGCGATTCCTCAACGGTCTTCCAGAAGGTGTCTTCCTGGCCCGGCACCAGCATGTCCTGCAGGGTCAGCACCTTGTCCTGCTTGCGCGAGTAGTTGATGAAACCGCGCCCGGGCATGCCGTGGGCGCCGCCGCTGTCGAGGTAGCTGGACAGCTCGATGATCACCAGCCCGTCATGCTGTTCACGTACCTTGGCCTGCAGGTAGCTGCTGTTGCGCTTGTCGGCGCTGGCCAGGTACTGCTGCTCGTAGGCCTGCAAGGTGCTTGGCGCGGTGCCGTGCTGGTTGTCTTCGGTGAGCTGCAGCAGGCGCTTCTCGACGATGGCGTCGAGTTTCGGCAGGTCCGGGAAGTGAATGGTGTCGATGTTCACCAATGGGCAGTCACTGGCGCTGCAACCGGGTTTGACGTGCTCCCACGCGTCGCGCTTGACCTCGAGCGGTGCACGGTAGTTGGGCGTGAACAGGCTCTGGCAGGCCCCCAGGGCCAAGGCCAGCACCGCCACGGAAGTCAGTTTGACAAGTGTCATGATGATCCTTGCAGAACAGTGAAAAGTCGGCCTTTGACCGTCTGCGCGGCCTTCAGTTCGCCACTAAGCTAACAGAGAGAAGGCCCGCTGTCCCGACTGGGCGAACGGTTGCCGGAAAGGGATGAAACCGGCAGGCGTGCAGAGTAGGATGGCGCGATGCGGTATTCGAGGTAATGAGGATTTCCATGTCAGACGCGTTGAATTCAGTGCCTAAGGGCTTCGAGATCATCGAACGGGCCAATTGCTTCCAGGGCTTCTACAAGCTCGACAAGCTGCGCCTGCGCCACGAGCTGTTCGCCGGCGGCATGGGGCGTGAGATCAGCCGTGAGCTGTTCGTGCGGCACGACGCCGTATGTGTGTTGCCCTATGATCCCCAGCGCGATGAGGTGGTGCTGATCGAGCAGTTTCGCGTCGGTGCCCTGGACAAGATCGGCAACCCTTGGTTGATCGAGATGGTTGCCGGGCTGATCGACAAGGACGAGCAACCGGAAGAAGTGGCTCACCGCGAAGCCGAGGAAGAAGCCGGCCTTGCCTTCAGCGCCCTGTGGCCGATGACCCGCTACTTCCCCTCGCCGGGCGGCAGCGATGAATATGTGCACCTGTTCCTCGGGCGCTGCGTCAGCGAAGGCGCCGGAGGCTTGCATGGCCTGGAGGAAGAGGGCGAGGACATCCGGGTACGTGTGTGGTCCTTTGAAGATGCACTGCAAGCCGTGCGTGACGGGCGCATCTGCAACGCGGCGACCATCATCGGGTTGCAGTGGTTGGCCCTGAACCGCGAAGAAGTACGAGGTATGTGGAAGTGAACCTGTTGCGTGAGCGTTATCGGGTCGACCTGGCCGGGCTGCAAGCAGCCTGTGAGGCCAACTATGCCCGGCTCATGCGCCTGCTGCCCGACATGCGTACCACCCAGAGCTCGCGGCGCATCGGCATGACCCAGGGCGACCAGATGCTCGGCGTGCTGGTGCTCGATGTGTTGCTGGCCTGCCCGTACACCACCACCTTGCGGGTTCGCCAGGAGCACAGCCTGCCTTGGCTGCCTGTGCCGCACCTGGAGGTGCAGGTATACCACGATGCACGCATGGCCGAAGTGGTCAGCGCCGAACATACCCGGCGCCTTCGCAGCATCTACCCATACCCCAACGAAGCGATGCACCAGCCGGACGAGAAAGCCCAGCTCAACCTGTTCCTGGGTGAATGGCTAAGCCACTGCCTGGCTTGCGGCCATGAACTGGCAAGTGTGCGCTGAAATGTGACGCCGGTCGGCTTCTACTGTTTGCTCGGCACGGCCGCAGCGCCATAATTCCCGCTGAATCCGTTCGAGGAGACGGCCGTTGCCGCACCCAGACCTTTCCCCGGCACCCGTGCATGTGGTGCAACTCACAGACGCCCATCTGTTCGCCGATCCGGCGGGCACGTTGCTGGGCCTGAACACCCGCGACAGCCTGCGTCACGTGATCGAACAGGTGCGGCGCGAGCAGCCGCAGATCGACCTGCTGCTGTGCACGGGTGATCTGTCCCAGGACGCCAGTGTCGCTTCTTATGAGGCTTTCCATGAATTGACTGCTGGGCTGGGAGCGACTGCACGCTGGCTGCCAGGCAACCATGATGAAGCGCGGGTGATGGCCGAAGTGGCACCGCGACTGGTGCAGGCGGTGACCGATGTGGGCGCCTGGCGCGTGGTGATGCTCAACACCGCGGTGTTGGGGGCTACCCATGGACTGCTTGAGCAGGACCAGTTGGCAGTGCTGGACGAGGCCTTGGCATCGTCGGGCGAGCGGCATTGCCTGGTGTGTTGCCACCACCAGCCGGTGGACATCGGCTGTGCCTGGATTGCCCCGATCGGCTTGCGCAATGCCGATGAACTGATGCTACGGTTGGCGGGCTATCCACAGGTGAAAGCCTTGCTGTGGGGGCATATTCATCAGCCATGGGATGAAGTGCGTGATGGCGTGCGCCTGCTGGCCACGCCGTCTACCTGCATCCAGTTCGCCGCCCGCAGCGAAGACTTCAAGGTCAGCGAGGAACAGCCAGGGTATCGCTGGCTGCGACTGCATGCCGATGGGCGGCTGGAAACTGGGGTGGAGCGGGCCAGGGACTTCGAGGTCAGGCTCGACTTCGACAGCCCTGGGTATTGAGTTAATGGGGCTGCTGTGCAGCCCATCGCCGGCAAGCCGGCTCCCACGATGGGGAGTCGCTGCCCATGCTCTGTGGGGGCCGGCTTGCTGGCGATGGGGCCGGCGAAATTGTTGCGAAAAACCAGGCGCGGCGCCAAAACCCGGCGAACACGCTACACTGCGCATCCCTGCGCCCGCACCCTCGGGCGCGAAGCCGAAGATTCCGGGGGCAGCATGTCGGGTTCCATCCTCTATATCCATGGCTTCAACAGCTCACCGTTGTCCACCAAGGCGCGCCAGCTCGAAGCAGTAATGCAGCAGCTTGGGCTGGCGGACCAATTGCGCCTCCCCGCCTTGCACCACCACCCGCGCCAGGCTATCGCGCAACTCGAGGCCGCCATCGCCGAGCTGGGCGCGCCCCTGCTGGTCGGCAGTTCGCTCGGCGGCTACTATGCCACCCACCTGGCCGAGCGCCATGGCTTGAAGGCGCTGCTGGTCAACCCGGCGGTCAACCCGCACAAGCGCTTCGACGGCTACCTGGGCAGCCAGCGCAATCACTACACCGGTGAAACCTGGCAACTGACCCACGACCATGTCGAGGCGTTGGCCGAACTGGAAGTGCCGGCCCCCGAAGACCCCAGCCGCTATCAAGTGTGGTTGCAGACCGCCGATGAAACCCTGGACTATCGCGACGCCGAACGTTATTACCGAGCCTGTGCCCTGCGTATTCAGGCCGGTGGCGACCACAGCTACCAAGGTTTTGCCGCGCAGTTGCCAGCCTTGCTGGCGTTCGCCGGGATTGCCCGGCAGCAGTACGCGGCACTCGATTTTTCTGTATTTTGATTTTTTCGCATTCACCAGACTGACGACGAGAACCCATGGCCAATCCCAGCGCTAGCGCCTATAACGCAGACGCCATCGAAGTCCTCTCGGGCCTTGACCCGGTCCGCAAGCGGCCGGGCATGTACACCGATACCAGCCGGCCGAACCACCTCGCCCAGGAAGTCATCGACAACAGCGTCGACGAAGCCCTGGCCGGCCACGCCCGTTCGGTCCAGGTCATCCTGCATGCCGACCATTCGCTGGAAGTCAGCGACGATGGCCGCGGCATGCCTGTGGATATCCACCCCGAAGAGGGCGTATCGGGGGTCGAGCTGATCCTCACCAAGCTGCACGCCGGTGGCAAGTTCTCAAACAAGAACTACCAATTCTCCGGCGGCCTGCACGGTGTAGGTATCTCGGTGGTCAACGCCCTGTCGACCCAGGTGCGCGTGCGCGTCAAGCGCGACGGCAACGAATACCAGATGACCTTCGCCGATGGCTTCAAGGCCAGCGAGCTGGAAGTGGTCGGCACGGTCGGCAAGCGCAACACCGGTACCAGCGTGTACTTCAGCCCGGACCCCAAGTATTTCGATTCGCCGAAATTCTCCATCAGCCGCCTCAAGCACGTGCTCAAGGCCAAGGCCGTCCTGTGTCCGGGCCTGCTGGTGAGTTTCGAGGACAAGGCCAGCGGCGAGAAGGTCGAGTGGCACTACGAAGATGGCCTGCGCTCCTACCTGGTCGATTCGGTCAGCGAGTTCCTGCGCCTGCCTGACGAGCCGTTCTGCGGCAGCCTGGCCGGTAACAAGGAGGCCGTGGACTGGGCCTTGCTGTGGCTGCCTGAGGGTGGCGACAGTGTTCAGGAAAGCTACGTCAACCTGATCCCCACGGCCCAGGGGGGAACGCACGTCAACGGCCTGCGCCAGGGCCTGCTGGACGCCATGCGCGAGTTCTGCGAGTTCCGCAACCTGCTGCCGCGTGGTGTGAAGCTGGCGCCGGAAGACGTCTGGGAGCGCATTACCTTCGTCCTCTCGATGAAGATGCAGGAGCCGCAGTTCTCCGGGCAGACCAAGGAACGCCTGTCGTCCCGCGAAGCTGCGGCCTTCGTTTCGGGCGTGGTCAAGGACGCCTTCAGCCTGTGGCTCAATGCGCACCCTGAAGTGGGCATGCAGTTGGCGGAATTGGCCATCAGCAACGCCGGCCGTCGCCTGAAGGCGAGCAAGAAGGTCGAGCGCAAGCGCATTACCCAGGGCCCGGCACTGCCAGGCAAGCTGGCCGACTGCGCCGGACAGGACCCCATGCGTGCCGAGCTGTTCCTGGTCGAGGGTGACTCCGCCGGTGGTTCGGCCAAACAGGCGCGTGACAAGGAATTCCAGGCGATCCTGCCGCTGCGCGGCAAGATCCTCAACACCTGGGAAGTAGACGGCGGCGAAGTGCTGGCCAGCCAGGAGGTGCACAACATCGCCGTGGCCATCGGTGTCGACCCCGGCGCCGCCGACCTGTCGCAGTTGCGCTACGGCAAGATCTGCATCCTCGCCGACGCCGACTCCGATGGCCTGCACATCGCCACCCTGCTGTGCGCGCTCTTCGTCCAGCATTTCCGCCCGCTGGTGGAGGCCGGTCACGTGTATGTCGCCATGCCGCCGCTGTACCGGATCGACCTGGGCAAGGAAATCTACTACGCCCTCGACGAAGCCGAGCGTGATGGCATCCTCGACCGGCTGGTGGCCGAGAAAAAGCGCGGCAAGCCACAGGTCACCCGATTCAAGGGGCTGGGCGAGATGAACCCACCGCAGCTGCGCGAAACCACCATGGATCCGAACACCCGGCGCCTGGTCCAGCTGACCCTGGACGACCTGCAGGGCACCACCGAGATCATGGACATGCTGCTGGCCAAGAAGCGCGCCGGCGACCGCAAGAGCTGGCTGGAGACCAAAGGCAACCTGGCCGAGGTCTTGGTTTGATTCGTCTGCTGGTCGCAGTGCTGTTGAGCCTTGTTGCCCTGCCGAGCCTGGCAGGCAACTGGCCGGAGCTGAAGCTGGTAGCCGAGCACCCCATCGACGGCATGCGCGGCGGCAACCTTTCCGGGTTGGCCGTTTGCCGTGGTGCGCTGTGGGGTGTTTCCGATCGCGACGACGACCGCATCTACCGTTTCGATCAGCAGAACGCGGTGTGGCGGGCCCAGCCTCTGACGTTCACTCCGCCGCCGGTACCGGAGAGCGGCTTGCCCTGGGGCCTGAAAACGCGCAACTGGGCCGCGTCGTACATTCGCGGTGGTGAACTGGATTATGAAGGCATTGCCTGCGATCAGGCCGATAACCTCTACCTGGTCAGTGAAGCCCACGCGGCGGTGCTGCAATTGCCGCTCGAAGGCGAGCCCGACTGGCTGAAGATCGACCCGGCGATGATTCGCCAGGCCCGAGCCAGTGGCATGCTGCTTCACTTCAACGCGTTGTTCGAAGGCCTGGCGATCAACCCGGCCGGCGACCGCCTTTGGCTGGCAGCCGAGCGTGAGCGTCGTGGCCTGGTGGCGATCGAGCGCCAGCAGTCGGTGTGGACCTGCGGAGCTACCTGCGTACTGCTGAGCGAGGCCGGGGTGGAAATGCAGCCGCCGCAGATGCCCAACGCCCGTGCGCTGGCGCGGGACTTCGCCGACCTGGCCTGGTTCGAGGGCAAGCTGTTCACCCTTGAGCGCAATGCCTATCGCATTTGCCGGCGGGATGCCGACAGTGGCAAGGTCGAGCGCTGCTGGTCGTTCGCTGCCGATACCTTGGTGCCGGAGCGACTCTACGACCAGCCTTTCGGCCTGGCCGAAGCGCTGGTGATCGATGCCAAGGGCGCGTGGATCGGTATCGACAACAACAATGGCGACCGTGCCGATGGCGAAAGCCGGCCAGTCGTCTGGCGCTTCGATGCCCCTCAGGGTGGCTGGAGCGCCAAGCCATGAGCCAGGCCCCGGGCAAGCGTGCCGGCAGGGTACTGATGATCGTCGCCTGGGCGGCGGCGATGTTCCTCGCCACGCGTTTCTTCGGGCAGTGGGAGGAGCGCCAGGCCAACCCCAACGCCCAGGTGCAGTCCGAGCATGGCGAAGGCTTGATCGAAGTGCGACTGCTGGGTAACGGCCAAGGTCATTTCGTGGCCGATGGTGCGATCAATGGCCGGGTGGTGCACTTCATGCTCGACACCGGCGCCACCGACGTGGCGATTCCCGAGGCGCTTGCTCGCGACCTGGACCTGCAGCGTGGCGCCCCGGTCATGCTCAGTACCGCCAACGGCCGCACCGAGGGCTATCGCACCCGCCTGGACAGCGTGCAGCTCGGTGACATCCGCCTGCAGAACGTGCGTGCTCTGGTGGTGCCGGGGCTGGATGGGCAAACGGTGCTGCTCGGCATGAGCGCGCTGAAACAACTTGAATTTACCCAGCGCGGCGGCACCATGCTGCTGCGCCAGAACCTGAAATGACGAGGCCCGCATGAGCGACCCACTGGAACTCAGCCTCGACGGCGTCGAACGCCGATCGCTGGCTGACTTCACCGAACAGGCCTACCTCAACTATTCCATGTACGTAATCATGGACCGGGCCCTGCCGCATATCGGCGACGGCCTCAAGCCTGTGCAACGACGCATCGTCTATGCCATGAGCGAGTTGGGGCTCGATGCCGACGCCAAGCACAAGAAGTCGGCGCGTACCGTCGGCGACGTGCTCGGCAAGTTCCACCCCCACGGTGATTCGGCCTGCTACGAGGCCATGGTGCTGATGGCGCAGCCCTTCAGCTACCGCTATACGCTGGTCGACGGCCAGGGTAACTGGGGTGCGCCAGACGATCCGAAGTCGTTCGCGGCCATGCGTTATACCGAGGCGCGTCTGTCGCGTTACTCCGAGGTGCTGCTCAGCGAACTGGGCCAGGGCACCGTGGACTGGGTGCCTAACTTCGACGGCACCCTGCAGGAGCCTGCGGTGTTGCCAGCGCGCCTGCCGAACATCCTGCTCAATGGCACCACGGGTATTGCCGTGGGCATGGCCACCGACGTGCCGCCGCACAATCTGCGTGAAGTGGCCAGCGCCTGCGTGCGCCTGCTCGACGAGCCGAAGGCCACCATCGAACAGTTGTGCGAGCACATCCAGGGCCCGGATTACCCGACCGAAGCCGAGATCATCACCCCGCGTGCCGAGATCCTGAAGATCTACGAAAGTGGCCGTGGTTCGATCCGCATGCGCGCCGTATATCGGGTCGAGGACGGCGATATCGTTGTCACCGCGCTGCCGCACCAGGTTTCCGGTGCCAAGGTGCTGGAACAGATCGCCGCGCAGATGCAGGCCAAGAAGCTGCCGATGGTCGCCGACCTGCGTGACGAGTCGGACCACGAGAACCCATGCCGTATCGTCATCATCCCACGCTCCAACCGGGTGGATGCGGCCGAGCTGATGCAGCACCTGTTCGCCACCACCGACCTGGAAAGCAGCTACCGGGTCAACGTCAACATCATCGGCCTCGACGGCCGGCCACAGCTGAAGAACCTGCGCGCCTTGCTGCTGGAATGGCTGGAGTACCGCATCGGCACCGTTCGTCGCCGTCTGCAGCACCGCCTGGACAAGGTCGAGAAACGTTTGCACCTGCTGGAAGGCTTGCTCACTGCGTTCCTCAACCTGGATGAAGTGATTCACATCATCCGCACCGAGGAGCATCCCAAGCAGGCGTTGATCGCCCGCTTCGAGCTGACCGAGATCCAGGCCGAATACATTCTCGAGACCCGCCTGCGTCAGCTCGCGCGCCTGGAAGAGATGAAAATCCGTGGTGAGCAGGACGAATTGCTCAAGGAGCAGGCCAAGCTGCAAGCCCTGCTCGGCAGCGATGCCAAGCTGCGCAAACTGGTGCGCAGCGAACTGATCAAGGACGCCGAAACCTACGGTGACGATCGCCGCTCGCCAATTGTCGAGCGTGCCGAAGCCAAGGCCTTGTCCGAAAACGAGTTGATGCCAACCGAACCGGTCACCGTGGTGCTGTCGGAAAAGGGTTGGGTGCGCTGCGCCAAGGGCCACGATATCGACGCAACCGGCCTTTCCTACAAAGCGGGTGACGGTTTCAAGGCCGCTGCCGCAGGCCGATCCAACCAGTTCGCCGTCCTCATCGATTCCACCGGGCGCAGCTACTCGCTGGCTGCGCATACCCTGCCTTCGGCGCGAGGCCAGGGTGAGCCGTTGACCGGCCGCCTGACGCCGCCACCGGGCGCCACGTTCGAGTGTGTGCTGTTGCCTGAAGATGATGCCCTGTATGTGGTGGCTTCCGACGCCGGCTACGGCTTCGTGGTCAAGGGCGAAGACCTGCAGGCCAAGAACAAGGCCGGCAAGGGCCTGCTCAGCCTGCCCAACGGCGCCAAGGTGATCAGCCCGCGTCCGGTGGCCAACCGTGAGCAGGATTGGCTGGCGGCAGTGACCACCGAAGGTCGTTTGCTGGTGTTCAAGGTGGCTGACCTGCCGCAACTGGGCAAAGGCAAGGGCAACAAGATCATCGGCGTGCCTGGTGATCGGGTGGCCAGTCGTGAAGAATATGTCACCGATCTTGCCGTGATTGCCGAGGGTGCAACCCTTGTTTTGCAAGCTGGCAAGCGTACCCTGTCCCTGAAACCCGACGACCTTGAGCATTACAAGGGGGAGCGGGGCCGGCGCGGCAGCAAGCTGCCACGCGGGTTCCAGCGTGTCGATGGGTTACAGGTAGAGGGGCCGGCCTGACCCGATGAATGGTCTGGAACGGCATTTTCAGCGCCGTTCCAGGCGGAAATGCTGGAGTCGGACCGACATTTCGCGGATGATAGTGCACCTTGTGGTGCCGGCGTGGCCGTGTGCCCGAATGAACGAATATCAGTATCACTGCGGTTTGCCGGGGGCGACCGCTTGGATGGGATGAATGAGATTTCTGCGCCTTCCATTTGCGCTGTTGATGACGGGCTTGCTGGGGCTGAGCGGATGCAGCATGCATCAGCCGGTTGCCTTGTATCAGCTCGACAGCGGTGATCCTGGCCAGCCTTCGCAAAGTGCGGGCATGGCCGTGGTGCTCGGCCCGGTGTCGGTCGCCGATTACCTGCAACGCGAAACATTCCTGCAGCGCCAGGCCGATGGAAGCCTGAGTTCGGCGACCGACGGTCGTTGGGCTGGCAGCCTGTCGGCAGACATCGACCAACTGCTGGTCCGTCAGCTTGCCTGGCGCCTGGACAGCCAGCGTGTGGTCCTGGCACCTGCCAGCACCGGCTTCACGCCAGACGTGCAGGTGTTGCTGTCGATCACCCGTTTGGACTCGGGCAAGAACCAGCCGGCGATTCTTGATGCCCAATGGCGCGTGCTCGACCGCCGTGGCCATGTGCGTGACAACCGTATCGTTCACCTCGAGCAGCAGCACGAGGGTAGCGAGTCTTCGCAGGTACAGGCCCAGGGGCAATTGCTGCAGAAGCTGGCCGAACAGTTGAGCGTGGCGGTCAAGCCGCTGGCCAACCAGCCGGCGATAGCCGAGGAGACGCCGAAGAAGCCTGCGGCACCGGTGCAGGTTAAGAAGGAGCCGGAGAAGTCGAAGATTCCGATGGCTTCGCCGATCCGTACCGATATGGAAGTCTATCGGTTCTGATGGTTCTGCCAGATATGAAAAAGCCCGCACTTGTGCGGGCTTTTTCATATCTGGGTATGACACATACCCATGTAGGCGCTATCAGGCCCTGCGTTCGTGCATGCGCGCCAACTGCCGCTCCAGCATCGACGGATAAGGCTCCATCAACCGCTCAACACAGCAAGCGCCCTCAGGGCTGGCAATCGGTCGAATGCGTGCACGTTGACGAATCAGCGCGTCATCGCTGATCGGCCGCTCCACCAATAGCAGGTTGCGGCTGTGCTGGGACAGCGCCAGGGCATCCTGGGCCTTTTCTTCCATCAGCAGGTCAACCTGCTCCAGCCCTTGCAGGTCATCGCCCAGGGTCAGCCCAAGCTGTAGCTGCAGGGTGATGCCACTGTCGGCGACCTCGATTTGCAAGGCGTGGCCCAGGGCGCGCAGCAACTCACCACAGCAAATCGCGTTGGTCAGGTAATCCTCGCCACAGTCGCTGCTGTGGAAGAGCACCAGGGTGCTGCCGTCATTGAGCGTGAAGGTTTCGCCTTCGTACAGCGAGGCTGCCTGTTCCAGGCAGTCGCGGTAGCGCTCCAGCAGTTCGGTCAGGCGTGTGCGCGGCAGGCGGCGCAGTTGCTCCTGGGAGCCGAGCTGGACCGCGAGCACCGCGGTGTACTGCGGCTCGTCGGATTTGACCACGGCCTGCTTGGGTGCGGGCTCCTCATCCAGCAGCCCGGCGAAGGCCTCGTCGTCGTCCTCGTCAGCATCGACCAAGACCTTGGCCCGTGGCGCGGCTTTCGGCGCAGGTGCAGGCACGTCTGCGTGGAAGTCATCGAACTGCTCTTCGTCCTCTTCTTCCGGCTCGGGCTCAGGCGGTGGCGGCGGGGCCAGGCGAGCATGCAGCTGGCGCGCGATATCGCCGATCTCATCCTGGCGGTCGATGGCCGGGGTGTAGGGGTGTGGGTCGCGCAGCCACACACGCAGTTGCAACAGCGGCAGGGTGATGTGGCGGCCTTGGCGCAGGCTCAGGCTCAGCGCCAGGGCCAGCAGGATCGCGGCCAGGATGCCCATGCTCTGCAGGCTGATCAGCATCGGCTGCTGGAACTGGCTCATGTCCAGGCTGATGCGCAGCTGCCCGGCAGTCACGTCCTGGAAGGTGATCTTGGTCTGGTACAGGCCTTGCGCTTCACCCAGCAGGCTGTTGCGCGGGCGCTGGCCGGCTTCGGCGAGTATGCGATTGTCCACGCTGTAGATCGCCGCATGGGCCACCAGCGGGTTCTTCACCAGGTTGCCCAGCAACACATTGAGGCTGAGGATGTCGTTGGACACCAGCAGCTCGGTCGCCGAGGTGGCGGTCTGGGTAGTCAGGCTCTGGCCAAGGGCGTCGGCCTGTTCGTGCATGGCCTGCTTGAACTGCAGGCCCATCACACAGGCATAGATCACCAGCGCCAGCGCCACCAGGAAAATGTTGGTGCTGGCGATGCGCAGTGCCAGTGGAACGCGACGTTGGCGCAGGGCACGGAAGATCATGAGGAAGAAGTTATCTGGTTTGACGGGCGTGGGCCGGTTCACAGAGCGCGGCTCTTAATGGCAGAAAAGTGTTGCGCAGTATAGCGACCCGTGTTTTGTCGGCAAAGTATCGTTGGCGCCCGATGGTCATGGAAAATCGGTAGAATGCGCATTTTTCATCGAAGTCGGAGCCAGGTTGTGCGCGAAATCGTCCTGATCAACATCACCGGTGAGGACCGTCCCGGTCTCACTGCCGCAATTACCGGCGTCCTGCTCCAGGGCGGTGTGAACATCCTCGACATTGGCCTGGCCGTCATGCACGGCACCTTGTCGTTCGGCATTCTGGTCGACATCCCGGACAACGAAGTGGCCACCAGCCTGCTGCAGAGCGTGCAGTCCAAGGCCCACGAACTGAACCTTCAGGCCCGCTACACGCCGATTTCCGAAGCGGATTACCAGCACTGGGCCGATGGTCATGGCGAGGCTCGCCATATCGTGACCTTGCTAAGCCGCAAGGTCACGCCGGAGCAGCTGCAACGGGTCAGCGCAGTCATCAGCCAGTACGGCCTGACCATCGAGCGTATCGAGCGGCTGTCTGCCCGCGTGGCGCTGGATGCCCCGAGCGAAAAAGGCAAGGCAGCCGTGGAGATTTCCGTGCGCGGCGTGCCGAGCGACACTCAGGCCTTGCGTGCCGACTTCTTTGCCTTGTCCGAAGCGTTGAGCATCGACATTGCCTTCCAGAAGGACGACCTGTTCCGCCGTAACCGCCGTCTGGCGGTGTTCGACATGGACTCGACGCTGATCGAGGCCGAGGTCATCGACGAGCTGGCCAAGGCTGCGGGCGTTGGTGAGCAGGTCGCCGCCATTACCGAGCGCGCGATGCGCGGCGAGCTGGACTTCCGCGCCAGCTTCAAGGAGCGCATGGCGCTGCTCAAGGGGCTGGATGTCAGCGTTCTGGACGAAATCGGTGCTTCCCTGCGCCTGACCGAGGGCGCGGAAAATCTGTTCGCCGAACTCAAGCGCCTGGGTTACAAGACCGCGATTCTTTCCGGTGGATTCACCTATTTTGCCAAGCAGGTGCAGGCGCGCCTGGGCATTGACTACGTGTTCGCCAACGAGCTGGAGGTGGTCGACGGCAAGGTGACCGGCGTGGCCGTGGAGCCGATCGTCGATGCCCAGCGCAAGGCCGAGCTGCTGCAGCAGCTGGCGAGCGAGGAGGGCTTGCAGCTCGAGCAGACGATTGCCGTGGGTGATGGTGCCAATGACCTGCCGATGCTGTCGCTGGCCGGCCTGGGTGTGGCCTTCCGCGCCAAGCCGCTGGTGCGCCAGTCGGCCAAGCAGGCGATTTCCACCCTGGGGCTGGATGGGGTGCTGTACCTGCTGGGGCTGCGCGACCGCGACGCCCGCGTCTGATCTGAAATTCCGGGGCTGCTTGGCAGCCCAATCGCTGGCAAGCCAGCTCCCACAGGATTATGCAGCGCTGCGCAGATTGTGGGAGCCGGCTTACCGGCGATGGGCCGCAAAGCGGCCCGACATGCAGCGCATCAACCCTGCGCAGGCACCGCCAGCAGCTCACCCATGCGGGTTGCCGACCCGGCCCCCAGGTTTTCTGCCCACTTCACCTGCTCCGGCCCGAACAGCACGATGGCTGTGGAACCCAGCTTGAAGCGGCCCAGCTCCGCACCTTTTTCCAGGTGGATAGGCGCACGGCTGCCTTCGTCATACCGGAACGTTTTCAGTTCACGCTTCGGCGGCGTGACCAGCCCGGCCCAGACCGTCTCGATCGAGGCGACGATCATCGCACCGACCAGCACCACGGCCATCGGCCCGCGCTCGGTATCGAACAGGCACACCACGCGCTCGTTGCGAGCGAACAGCTCAGGGACGTTTTCTGCCGTGGTCTGGTTGACCGAGAACAGGCGGCCCGGTACGTAGACCATCTCGCGCAGGGTACCGGCCAGCGGCATGTGCACGCGGTGATAGTCCTTCGGCGACAGGTAGATGGTGGCGAACTCGCCACCCATGAACGGTGCGGCCAGAGCCGGGTCGCCACCGAGCAGCTCCAGGGCGCTGAAGCTGTGGCCCTTGGCCTGGAAGATACGGCCATGCTCGATCGGGCCGAGTTGGCTCACGGCACCATCGGCCGGGCAGAGGATCGCCCCTGGGGTTTCGTCCAGCGGGCGGGCGCCCGGCTTCAGCGCGCGAGTGAAGAAGGCGTTGAAGTGCTCGTAGGCGCTGAGGTCTTCGACCAGCGCTTCGCTCATGTTCACCTGGTAGCGCTTGGCGAACCAGGCGGTGAATGCGTTCTTGAACCAGCGTGCGCGGCACTCGGCGACGCAGCCGGCCAACCGCGACAGCAGGTGGTGCGGTAGCAGGTACTGGCTGATGATGAACAAACGGGATTTCATGCAGGTTCCTTAGACTTCTACAGGCGTGTCCGGGTGGTTGCCCCATTCGCTCCACGAACCGGCGTAGGCCTTGATGCGTGGGTAGCCGAGGGCTTTGGCCACCAGGTAGGTGAAACCGGAGCGGCGGTGTGACTGGCAATGGGTGATCACTTCCTTGTCAGGGGTGATGCCCTTTTCTTTCAGAACATCGGCGATGTCCTTGCGGATGCGCAGGTGGTCGTTCAGATCCATGCCTGCGGTCCATTCGAAATTGATGGCGCCGGGAATATGCCCGCCCTTGGCCGCCAGCAGCTTCTCTCCGCTGAATTCCTGGGGCGCACGGGCATCCCAGATGACCAGGTCGTCTTTGCCAAGGCGACTTTGCAGGTATTCGCGGGTGGCGGTTGGCTCGCTATGCACGTGCAAGCGTACAGGCGTGTTGGCCGGTGCCGGTACTTCGGTCACCAGCTTGTCTGCCGGCCAGGCCTGGATGCCGCCGTTGAGGTAGTGATAGGCCGAGTGACCGATCACGTCGAGCATCCAGATGAAGCGACCGGCCCAGCCACCGCCTTCATCGTCGTAGACCACGTAGACGGCATCGTCGTGGTGGCCGAGCTCGCTGAACAGTTTCTCCAGGTCGCCAAGGGCGGGCAGCAGGCCGGGCGCTGGCGGCAGGCCCAGCTGGGTACGCTTGCCTTCGACGAAGCGAGCGCCAGGGATATGGCCGCTGACATAGCGGTTGGCGCTGCTCAGGTCGACAAGGATCAATTGGGGTGAATCCAGGCGCGGCAACAAATCCTCGGGCTCGATCACCAGAGGCAGTCCGGAAAAATCGGTCATCCACGGTCTCCAGTGTGGAAAGAGGGGGCGATTGTAGCGCAAGGGTCAGGCTCAGGCATTGCGATTGGCGAACACCGCCAGCGCGCGTTCAATGCATTGCGCGGTCTTGCCGAAAGCCTGCACGCTCAGGTCGGCCAGCGGTTTGCCTCCCTGGTCGGCCACCGCCAGCATCAGCACCTGCTCATTGACCGCAAGCGAGCGCAGCAGCACATGTTCGCTACGGAACAGCGCGCGCAGTGCTGGCGGCAGCAGCGCCGAGAATTGGCTGTGGTTTTCTGGCGTCAGGCGCAGTTGTCCGGCTTTGCTGACTAGTTTCTGCAGCAGCTTGTTCTGCGCAAGGGGCAGGGCAATTGCCGCTGCCTCCTTGGGCAGGCCGGCCGCCTGCTGCACGCGCAGCAGGTCGCTGGCCTTGTCCAGGCTGAGCAGCAGAATGCGCTGCATACCGCACGCCTGTAGGGCCTCGCGTGCCTGAGTGGCCAAGTGTACGCCATTGCTGAACGGGCTGGGCTGGGCCAATAGGTCCTGGCACAGCGTGCGCCAGCGGCCGAGTTGCTCGGGGGAAGGCGGCGGGGGCGCCAGCATGTCGGGATGTGGGCGGCGCTGGTGCCAGGGCCAGAGCAGCGCCTCGGCCGGGTGGAACAGCGCGTGCCTGGCGTGGCGCCGGGCACTGGCGGCAGCCTGTTGGTGAACCTGTTGTTGCACATCTTCCAGCGAGGTCTGCAAATACAGCGCGGTCAGTAACTGCCAGCGCAGTAGATGAGGGTTGTCCCAACCCACTTGCGCAGCCAGGGCCAGGTTGTTGGCCAGCAGTACGGTATTGGCCGGCTGGTTGAACCAGCGGCTCAGTGCGGGAGCTTCGTCCAGGCGATGCTGCTGGCTCAGGAGGTCTTCGTCGCGGGCGATGGCGAGGATCTGGCCAAGCTGTTCGCGCTCCTCCAGTAGCATGCGGTAGCCCTGGGTGACCCACTGCGACAGTCGCCAGTGCTCGGCCAAGGCCCGACACAGCGCGATGATGCGTACGCCAAACAGTTCGAGCTCGACCTCTTCGGCCTCTTCGCCCTTGTGGATAACCCGCAGTTCCCAGGCATCGAGCAGTTTCGGGTAGGTAAGCGCCATTGGCCACAGTGGCGAGAGAAACAGCAGGCTGCCCCAGTGAATCTCCTGCCAAAGCCGCGCCAGGCGGCTTGCGAACAGCCCGCTGGCCTGTTGAGAAGCGTGTTGGCTGATCAGCAGAAACTGGCGCAGTACAGGTGGGATATCGTCATCCGGCAGGGCCGGCAGGCGCATGAGCAGCTCGCGGGTACGCGCCAGGCCCAGGCGGTTGAGGGCAATTTCCAGGCTTTCGGCAGGCTCGGCCTGGCTGGCGTTGGCCGGGTGGTTGGCCTCGCGCATCACCGACAGCACCAGGGCCGGGCTGTCCTGCATCAGTTCGGCGATGTCGCGCAGGGAGCGGCGGCTATCGTTGATGGCGCTCATGACCCGGTCGTAACTCTGCTTCGGTACCGGTACACGGACACCGTCGAGCAGCTTGACCCAGGCTTCTAGGGTACGCGGATTCTGAGTGGGCACCTTGGATTCCATTGGCATTTTGACATCAGTCCGAACTGGCTTTTCTCATTATGTGGCTATAGTCTGGCGCAGTTCTGCCGATAAGTAGAAGAAGAGTTTTAAAGCTCCCGTCCCTCACCCTGACCACGACAGCAAGTGCTTTGAACCTATGGCTAAAATTATCGGCATCATCGTCGTATTCGCGAGCGTGCTCGGCGGATATGTGCTCTCCCACGGCAAGATCGCGGCGCTGATCCAGCCGTTCGAAGTGCTGATCATCGGCGGTGCGGCCTTTGGCGCATTCATGCAGGCCAACCCTGGTTACATGACCATGCATGTAATCAAGAAGTCGATGAAGATGTTCGGCACGCGCTTCACTCATACGTTCTACCTGGAAGTACTGGGCCTCATCTACGAGATCCTCAACAAGAGCCGCCGTGAAGGCATGATGGCCATCGAGAGTGATATCGAAGACGCCGCAGCCAGTCCGATCTTTGCCAAATACCCCGCCGTGCTGGGCGATGAGCGCATGACCGCCTTCATCTGCGACTACCTGCGCATCATGTCCACCGGCAACATGGCGCCGCACGAGCTTGAGGGCCTGTTCGACATGGAACTGCTGAGCATGAAGGAAGAACTCGAGCACCCGTCGCACGCGGTCAGCGGCATTGCCGACGGCATGCCGGGTTTCGGTATCGTCGCGGCGGTACTGGGTATCGTGGTGACCATGGCGTCGCTGGGTGATGGCGACCAGAAGTCCATCGGCCTGCACGTGGGTGCGGCGCTGGTCGGTACCTTCTTCGGTATTCTGGCGGCCTATGGCTTCTTCGGCCCGCTGGCCAAGTGCCTGGAGCACGATGCCAAGGAAGAGCTCAATCTCTATGAATCGATCAAGGCGTCGCTGGTGGCTTCGGCCTCCGGCATGCCGCCTTCGCTGGCCGTGGAATTCGGGCGCAAAGTGCTGTATCCGAAGCACCGCCCGAGCTTCGCCGAGCTGGAACAAGCGGTTCGCGGTCGCTGATCCATGGAAAACAATCAGCCGATAATCATCAAGCGCGTCAAGCGCTATGGTGGCGGGCATCATGGCGGTGCCTGGAAGATCGCCTTCGCCGACTTCGCCACAGCGATGATGGCCTTCTTCCTCGTGCTGTGGCTGCTGTCCACGGCCACGCCTGAGCAGAAGATCGCCATCGCCGGCTATTTCAAGGATCCGATCGGCTTTTCCGAGAGTGGAACGCCCTACATCATCGACCTGGGTGGCTCTCCGCAACTGGCACCGGAAAAGACCATCAACCCGGAAGAGAAGTCCGAGCCTACGCCTGACACCAGCATCCAACTGGACAAGGACCAGGTCGAGACCATGGCCGAACAGGTCGAGCGCGAGCGCCTGGAGCTGTTGCTGCAAGAGTTGCAGAACAAGGTCGAAGAGAACCCGCAGCTGCAGAAGTTCAAGGACCAGATCCTGTTCGAGATCACCCAGGATGGCTTGCGCATCCAGATCATGGACGCCGAGAACCGGCCGATGTTCGACATTGGCAGTGCCCGTCTGCAGCCGTACTTCGAAGACATCCTGCTGGCCATGGCCGACACCATCAAGGCGGTGCCGAACAAGATCAGCATCAGTGGCCATACCGATGCCAAGCCTTATTCGGGCAGTGGCGAATTCGGCAACTGGGAGCTTTCGGCCAACCGCGCCAATGCCGCGCGCCGTGCGCTGGTGGCGGGTGGCTACCCGGATGACCAGGTGGCGCGTGTTGTGGGGTATGCCTCGTCGTCGCTGTTTGACCGCAAGGACCCGTTCAACCCGGTCAACCGCCGTATCGACATCATCGTTCTGACCAAGAAGGCCCAGCGCAACATCGAGGGCGAGCAGGGTACGCCAGAGGCGCCACCGGCTCAGGCGCCCGCGCCTGCAGCGCCCGGTGCTTCGACGGCACCTGGCGCTGACGATGCGCCGATGCAGCCCCGTGAGCTGCGCCAGAAGCTGAACATCTTCGAGGACGGTACCTTGAAGATGGATGAGGCCAAGGACCAGTAAGGCCCGAGGGGCCGCTGCGCACCCCATCGCCGGCCCCTTTGCTTTCAAAACCCTCGCCGAATCTTGGCCTTCAGGTCGGCATGGAAGTAGTCCGCGTTGTCCCGGTCCGCCCAGCTGCCACCCGGCGCCGGCAGGGTCAGGGCGCGGGCGAAGGTGCGTTCGTCGTGATAAGCCCTGACGAACAGGTCGATATGCGTTCGCTCGCGCATTGTCGGCCATCTACCCAGGTGCGCTGGCAGCGCATCGCCGGCGGGCTGGAAGAAACTCACCCTGCGGCTGGCCATTACCGCTGCCCCCAACAGCCAGGCTGTCCACCAATCTTCGGTGAAGTCCTCTGGCAGCAGGCCAATCCAGTGGGTCGCATCACTTATGTGCTGGCAGAAGCTGCCATACAGGTCTTCGCTGGTCTGCCCGTCACAGTCGAACAGGACCAGTTGTGCGGGAATGCCTTCGAGCAGCAGGCGCTCGTTGAGAATGAAGGCGTCAAGCCGCTCTTCGTGGCGGTAGCTGATGAACACCGGCATTTCGGTTGCCCTCCCTGATAGAAGACATGACCATCAGGGAAAGCAGCAAGCGGAGCAATAGATGACGGTAAATCCGGAGCTTTCCTACGTTCTGCAGTAAAAGATCCTACAGATCAGTAGCTATCTTCCGGCAGGCTGGCAATGATCGAGCGGTAGCTGCTCATCCGTTGCGGCTTGATACGGCCTTCTTCCAGCGCCTTGAGCAGCGCGCAACCGGGCTCGCGGTCGTGCTTGCAGTCGCGAAAACGGCAGGTGCCGAACAGGTCTCGGAACTCGATGAAGCCATCTTCCACGTCGCTGCGGCTGACATGGCCCAGGCCGAACTCGCGAATGCCAGGCGAGTCGATCAGGTCACCGCCATTGGGGAAGTGGTACAAGCGCGCAGTGGTGGTGGTATGCGTGCCCTGGCCGGACCATTCTGAAAGATCGCCCACGCGGGTGCCGGCATCGGGCAACAGGCTGTTCACCAGCGATGACTTGCCCACGCCCGACTGGCCGACGAACACGCTGATGTGCCCGTCCAGCATCTGCTGCAAGCGCTGCATGCCGTCGCCGTGGTGCGCCGAGACTTCCAGCAGCGGGTATCCCAGCTCGCGGTAGACTTCGAGCAAGGCGTGCAAGCCCGGGCCGTTTTCTTCGTCGATCAGGTCGGCCTTGTTCAGCAGCAGCAGCGGGCGGATGCCGGCATGCTCGGCGGCCACCAGGTAGCGGTCGATCAGGTTCGGGTGTGGCTCGGGAGCCGGCGCGAACACGATCACGATCAAATCGACGTTGGCCGCCACTGGCTTGAGCTGGCCGTGGTTGTTCGGCCGGCACAGTTCGGTGCTGCGCGGCATCTGCGCGACGATCACGCCAATGCCCTGGTTGCCTGCACGCCATACCACCCGGTCGCCGGTGACCAGCGCCGGCAGGTTGGCCCGCAGGTGGCAGCGGAATACCTGGCCTGCGGCCTCGCCGTCCTGGGCCTCGACCTCGACCTGCACACCGAAGTGGGCAATCACCAGGCCGAGTTGTTCCGGCCCCAGGTCGCCACCCTCCAGCTCCTGCAGCGCATGCTGTTCGCGTTTGGCGGCGCGTGCGGCGCGTTCGTTCTGGATTTTTTCGATACGCCAGTTCTGGCGGCGGTTGAGCTGGCGTTTGGCCATGGAAGTTCCGTGGAGGGGCGAATGAAATCGGCGGGCAGTTTAGCACGCCAGGCGCCGGACCATTGCCCTTGGCGTAGCAGCGCGCATGCGCAGGCCACTCCCGCTAGGCTAATATGAGCGCCTATACGAGGAGCCCTGCATGCAGAACCCACAGAATTTGATCTGGATCGACCTGGAAATGACCGGTCTGGATCCGGATAGCGACGTCATCATCGAGATGGCCACCATTGTCACCGACAGCGAGCTGAACACCCTGGCCGAAGGGCCGGTAATCGCGATCCACCACAGCGACGAAGTGCTGGCGCGCATGGACGAGTGGAATACCCGCACCCACGGCGCCTCGGGTCTGACCCAGCGCGTGCGCGAAAGCAAGGTCAGCATGGCCGAAGCCGAGGCGCAGACCATCGCCTTCCTCGAGCAGTGGGTGCCCAAAGGCAAGTCGCCGATCTGCGGCAACAGCATCTGCCAGGACCGCCGCTTCCTCTATCGTCACATGCGCAGCCTGGAAAACTACTTCCACTACCGCAACCTCGACGTCTCCACCGTGAAGGAGCTGGCTGCACGCTGGGCGCCGGACGTGCGTGACAGCTTCAAGAAGGGCAGCACCCACCTGGCGTTGGACGATATCCGCGAGTCGATCGCCGAACTGCGTCACTACCGCGAACACTTCATCAAGGTGTGAGCCGAAGGGGCGCAGATAATGTATCGGCGCCCTCTTTTGGTGCCTGGGGCAACTGGTTAGACTGCGCGCCTTTCTCGCACGGACCCGCACCATGTTGCTGATGCTCTACCTCATCGCCATCACCGCCGAAGCCATGACCGGCGCCTTGTCTGCCGGCCGCCGCGGCATGGACTGGTTCGGCGTGGTGCTGATCGCCTGTGTCACCGCCCTGGGTGGTGGCTCGGTGCGCGACGTACTGCTCGGGCATTACCCATTGACCTGGGTGAAACACCCCGAGTACCTGGTGCTGACCAGCCTGGCTGCGCTGCTGACGATTTTCATCGCCCCGATGATGCGCCGTCTACGCTCGCTTTTCCTGGTGCTAGACGCCCTTGGGCTGGTGGCCTTTACCCTGATTGGCTGCATGACGGCGCTGGAAATGGGGCAGGGCATGCTGGTGGCGTCGATCAGCGGGGTGATTACCGGGGTGTTCGGCGGTATTTTGCGGGACATCTTCTGCAACGACATTCCGTTGGTGTTTCGTCGTGAGCTGTATGCAAGCGTGTCGTTTGCGGCGGCGTGGTTCTACCTGGGGTGCGTGTATTTCAAGTTGCCAGCCGAGCAGGCCATGTTGCTGACCCTGTTTGGTGGGTTTCTGGTGCGGTTGCTGGCCATTCGCTTTCATTGGGAAATGCCCAAGTTCCACTACAACGACCAGCAATGAGTATTCGTCTTTAGGCTTTCTGTGCGGTTGGGATCGAGCGCCGCCCGCGCGGTGCTCGCTCTCAATGCCGCCACAAGAGGCAAGGTATGCACCTACCAGCCTCTACGCCACACCATGCCGTTCCAGTGCCCACTGCACATGCTCGCGCACCAGCTCCGACGGGTCGTCTAGCCGCGCCTTCAAGGCCTCCAGCACCGGAATCGTCGAAGGTGCATTGCCCAGCCCTACCGCCAGGTTGCGCAAAAAGCGTTCATACCCCGCCCGCCGCAAAGGCCCGCCTTCGGTCTTGCGCAGGAAGGTTCTCTCATCCCACAGGAACATCTCTGCCAGCTCGGCATTCTCCAGGCCATGCCGGGGCTGGAAGTCATCTTCTTGGGTCGGCCGTGCGAAGCGGTTCCACGGGCAGACGATCTGGCAGTCATCGCAGCCGAACACCCGATTGCCCATCATCGAGCGCAACTCCACCGGAATCGCGCCTTTAAGCTCGATGGTCAGGTAGGAAATGCAGCGCCGCGCATCCAGTACATAAGGCCCGACAAAGGCCTTGGTCGGGCAGATATCCAGGCACGCCTCGCAGCGCCCGCAGTGTTCGCTGGCGTGCGCCTCGTCCACCGGCAACGGCAAGTCGACGAACAGCTCGGCGAGGAAGAAATAGCTGCCGGCCTTGCGGTTGAGCAGCAACGTGTTCTTACCGATCCAGCCCAGCCCGGCCTTCTCGGCCAGGGCCTTTTCCAGCACCGGGGCGCTGTCGACGAAGGCGCGGTAGCCGAACGGCCCGATCTCTTCCTGGATGCGGTCGGCAAGGTGCTGCACGCGCTTGCGCACCAGCTTGTGGTAGTCGCGGCCCAGGGCATAGCGCGACACATAGGCCTTTTCCGGCTGGGCCAGACGCTGTGCCATTTGCGTGTCGCCGGGCAGATAGTCCATGCGCAGCGACACTACGCGCACGGTGCCGGGAATCAGCTGCTCGGGATGAGCGCGCTTGCTGCCGTGTGCGCCCAGGTACTCCATTTCGCCTTGGTAGCCGGCATCGAGCCAACGCTGCAGGTGATGTTCGTGCTCGCCAAGATCCACCCCGGCGATGCCGACGTGGGCAAAACCGAGTTCTCGGCCCCAATGCTTGATCGATTGGGCCAGTGCGGCGAGGTCAGGTGTGGAAGCAGGCATGGATGGGTAAGGCAATACGGGCTCAGGTGCGTATAATTCTGCCAGACATTGGAGCCTTTGACCCCATGCCCCAGACCAAACACCCCGGTCACACCCCGCAATTGCTCACTGGCATGACGGTCGCACGCCTGCCTGCACGGCCTGTGCATGCCCAGAAAGGCGACTTTGGCCACGTGCTGGTAGTGGGTGGCGACCTCGGCACCGGTGGTGCAGTGCTGCTCGCTGCCGAGGCAGCGTTGCGCTGTGGTGCCGGTCTGGTCAGCGTGGCAACCCGCACCGAGCACGTTGCTGCAAGCCTTGCCCGCCTGCCGGAAGTCATGTGCCAGGGGGTGAGTTCGGCGAACCAGCTGATGACCCCGCTGGAGCGTGCATCGGTGCTGGTGGTGGGGCCGGGCCTGGGCCAGGCGGCCTGGGGGCGCAGCTTGCTGTCGGCGGTGACCAATGCCGAGCGGCCGCAGGTATGGGACGCTGATGCGCTCAACCTGCTGGCGCGCACGCCACTGGCCCTGCCCAGCGCCAGTATTCTCACCCCGCACCCGGGGGAGGCAGCGCGTCTGCTGGGTATTTCCACCGAGGCGGTGCAGGCCGACCGCGCCGGCGCCGCACGCAAGCTGGCGCGGCGCTATGCCAGCGTGTGCGTGCTCAAGGGCGCCGGCACCCTGGTCGCCGACCCAGTGGGCAAGCTGGCGCTCTGCGAGCGCGGCCATCCGGCGATGGCCGGGGCGGGTCTGGGCGATGTGTTGACCGGCGTGCTCGGTGCATTGCTGGCCCAAGGGCTGGATACCTGGGATGCCGCATGCCTTGGGGTATGGCTGCACGCCTGTGCGGGCGAGCATCTGGGGAGCAAAGGTAGAGGCTTGGCGGCCAGTGATCTGGCGCCGGTCATTCGTGAGTTGTTGGAGGAGCATTCTGCGTGTCTGGGATAACCCTGTTTCTGGCCGATGAAGCGGCCACGGTCGCTTTTGGCGCCAAACTGGCCGAGGTGACCGGCGGTCACGGCGTGATCTTCCTCGAAGGTGACCTGGGGGCTGGCAAGACCACCCTGTCTCGCGGCCTGATCCGTGGCCTGGGCCATACTGGTGCAGTGAAAAGCCCGACCTTTACCGTGGTCGAACCCTACGAGATTGGTGAGGTGCGTGCCTTCCACTTCGACCTGTATCGCCTGGTCGATCCGGAAGAGCTGGAGTTCATGGGCATTCGTGACTACTTCGAGGGCGACCCGCTGTGCCTGTTCGAGTGGCCACAAAAGGGTGCGGGCGTTTTGCCAAAGCCCGACCTGACCATTACCATAAGCCCCCAAGCGGGCGGACGCTCGCTGAACCTTTCGCCGCAGGGGGCTCGCGGCGAGGCCTGGTGCACTGCACTGGCCGAACACAATAAACAGTAAGTGGGGTAGGTATGCGCATACGCGCACTGGTCGCTGTCGTTGGGCTGCTGCTGACAGCGGTGACCGTTGACGCTCTGGCCGTCACGCAAGTCAAGAGCATGCGCCTGTGGCGCGCGCCGGACAACACACGGCTGGTCTTCGACCTTTCTGGCCCGGTGCAGCATAGCGTCTTCACCCTGAGCGCGCCCGATCGCCTGGTGATCGACATCAACGGTGCGACCTTGGCCGCCCCGCTGAACGTGTCCACCTCGAACACGCCGATCAGCAGTGTGCGTTCTGCCCAGCGCACGCCCACCGACTTGCGGGTGGTGGTCGACCTGAAGAAGTCGGTCACACCGAAAAGCTTCACCCTGGCGCCCAACGCCCAGTATGGCAATCGCCTGGTGGTCGACCTGTACGACCAGGAGTCCGATGCCATCGCGGCCACCACGCCACCGCCAGCGCCTGCACCAGTACCTACCCCGGCGACCACCCCTGCGGTGCCGGTCAGCCCGGCACAGCCTGCGATCAAGCTGCCGCCGGTGCCAGCCGGCAAGCGCGACATCGTGGTTGCCATCGACGCCGGTCACGGTGGCGAAGACCCGGGTGCCTCCGGCTCGCGCGGCCAGCACGAAAAAGACATCGTGCTGCAGATCGCCAAGGAACTGCAGCGCCAGATCAACACCGAGAAGGGCTACCGCGCCGAGCTGACCCGTACCGGTGACTACTTCATCCCGCTGCGCAAGCGCACGGAGATTGCTCGCAAGAAGGGCGCCGACCTGTTCATCTCGATTCACGCCGACGCCGCGCCGTCGCGGGCCGCCTTTGGTGCCTCGGTGTTCGCCCTTTCCGACCGTGGTGCCACCTCCGAGACCGCACGCTGGCTGGCCGATACGGAAAACCGCTCCGACCTGATCGGCGGTGCCGGCAATGTCAGCCTCGATGACAAAGATCGCATGCTGGCCGGCGTACTGCTCGACCTGTCGATGACTGCCACGCTCAGCTCCAGCCTCAACGTCGGGCAGAAGGTGCTCGGCAACATGGGTCGGGTCACTTCGTTGCACAAGCAGCGTGTCGAGCAGGCGGGCTTCATGGTGCTGAAATCGCCGGACATTCCGTCGATCCTCGTTGAAACCGGGTTCATCTCGAACAACAACGAAGCCGCCAAGCTGGCCACTGCGAGCCACCAGCAGGCCCTGGCCCGCTCGATCCATACCGGTGTGCGGCAGTACTTCCAGCAAAACCCGCCGCCTGGCACCTACGTCGCCTGGCTGCGCGACAGTGGCAAGATTGCCCAGGGCCCGCGTGACCATACCGTGCGCCCTGGCGAAACCCTGGCGATGATCGCCGTGCGCTATCAGGTCAGCGTACCCAACCTGCGCAGCAGCAATAGCCTCAAGAGCGATGAGCTGAAGGTTGGCCAGCACCTCACGATCCCTGCCACCACCCTGGCCTCACAGCAATGAGCGGCGGTTCGCGCATCCAGCTGCTGAGCCCGCGGCTGGCTAACCAGATTGCTGCGGGCGAGGTGGTCGAGCGCCCGGCTTCGGTGGCCAAGGAGCTGCTGGAAAACAGCCTCGATTCCGGTGCCCGGCGCATCGATGTCGAGGTCGAGCAGGGCGGCGTCAAGCTGCTGCGGGTGCGCGACGATGGTAGCGGTATCTCCGCCGACGACCTGCCGCTGGCCCTTGCCCGTCACGCCACCAGCAAGATTCGCGAACTGGAAGACCTTGAAGGCGTGCTGAGCCTCGGCTTCCGTGGTGAGGCCCTGGCGTCCATCAGTTCGGTCGCGCGCCTGACCCTGACCTCGCGTACTGCCGCCGCCAGCGAAGCCTGGCAGGTCGAGACCGAAGGGCGTGACATGACGCCGCGGGTGCAGCCCGCCGCGCATCCGGTCGGCACCTCAGTGGAAGTGCGCGATCTGTTCTTCAATACCCCGGCCCGGCGCAAGTTCCTCAAGGCCGAGAAGACCGAATTCGATCACCTGCAGGAAGTCATTCGGCGCCTGGCCTTGGCCCGCTTCGATGTCGGCTTCCATCTGCGCCATAACGGCAAAAGCATTCTCAGCCTGCACGAAGCGCACGATGAAACAGCCCGTGCACGAAGAGTCGGTGCCATCTGTGGCCCAGGTTTCATGGAGCAGGCGCTGCCCATCGACGTCGAGCGCAATGGCCTGCGCCTGTGGGGCTGGGTCGGTTTGCCGACGTTCTCGCGCAGCCAGGCCGACCTGCAGTATTTCTTCGTCAATGGCCGAGCGGTACGCGACAAGCTGGTCGCCCACGCCGTGCGCCAGGCCTATCGCGATGTGCTGTTCAACGGGCGTCACCCGACCTTCGTGCTGTTCCTCGAGCTTGAGCCCAACGGCGTCGACGTCAACGTGCACCCGACCAAGCACGAAGTGCGTTTCCGCGAAGGGCGGTCGGTGCACGACTTCCTCTACGGCACTTTGCACCGTGCCCTGGCCGATGTTCGCCCGGAAGACCAGTTGGCGGCGCCTGCGGCGGCCGCCGAAATCGTTCGTCCGACCGGCCAGCAGGTCGGCGAGTTCGGCCCGCAGGGCGAGATGCGCCTGGCCACGCCGGTGCTCGAGCAGCCTCAGGCTTCCCAGTTTGCAGTGTCCAATGGCGGCAGTGGCGCAGGCTATCAGTACCAGTACACCCCGCGCCCGTCGCAGCCGCTGCCGACGGCTGAGACCCAGGCGGTCTACCGCGAGTTCTACAAGCCGTTGAACGACGGTGCTGCGGCGCCTGCGACGCTTCCCGAAAGCCAGGGCGACATACCGCCGCTGGGCTATGCGCTGGCGCAGCTCAAGGGTATCTACATCCTCGCCGAAAACGCCGTCGGCCTGGTGCTGGTGGACATGCATGCCGCCCACGAGCGCATCATGTACGAGCGCCTCAAGGTGGCGATGGCCAGCGAAGGCCTCAGCGGCCAGCCGTTGTTGGTCCCAGAGACGCTAGCGCTGAGCCAGCGCGAGGCCGATTGCGCCGAAGAGCATGGGCAGTGGTTCCAGCGTCTGGGTTTCGAGTTGCAGCGCCTGGGCCCTGAAACCCTGGCGATCCGCCAGATTCCAGCCTTGCTCAAGCAAGCCGAGGCCAACCGCCTGGTCCAGGACGTGCTCGCCGACCTGATGGAATACGGCACCAGCGACCGCATTCAAGCGCATTTGAACGAACTGCTCGGCACCATGGCCTGCCACGGCGCAGTGCGCGCCAATCGGCGCCTGGCCATCCCCGAGATGAACGCCCTGCTGCGCGACATGGAAAACACAGAGCGCAGCGGCCAGTGCAACCACGGCCGACCGACCTGGACCCAGATGGGCCTGGACGACCTGGACAAACTTTTCCTGCGCGGTCGATGACATGAGCGGCAAGCCCCCAGCAATATTTCTCATGGGCCCGACGGCGGCCGGCAAGACCGATCTGGCCATCGAGCTGACCAAGGTGCTGCCCTGCGAGCTGATCAGTGTCGATTCGGCGCTGGTGTATCGCGGCATGGACATCGGTTCGGCCAAGCCTTCCAAGGAAATCCTGGCCGCCCATCCGCACCGCTTGATCGACATTCGCGACCCGGCCGAAAGCTATTCGGCAGCGCAGTTCCGCGCCGATGCCCTGCAAGCTATGGCCGAGATCACCTCGCGCGGCAAGATTCCGCTGCTGGTCGGCGGCACCATGCTCTATTACAAGGCGCTGATCGATGGCCTCGCGGACATGCCGGCAGCCGATGCCGCGGTGCGCGCGGAGCTGGAGGCCCAGGCCCAGGCGCTGGGCCTGGCCGAACTGCACCGGCAACTGGCAGAAGTGGACCCGGAGTCGGCGGCCCGCATTCACCCCAACGACCCGCAGCGGCTGATCCGTGCGCTGGAGGTGTACCGGGTGAGTGGTGAGAGCATGACGGCCCATCGCCAGCGTCAATTCGCGGAAAGTCGCGGGCCAGACGCAGGCGCTGACACACATTTGCCCTATACTGTCGCGAGTTTGGCAATTGCTCCTACAGATCGTCACATTTTGCATCAGCGAATTGCGCTACGATTTGCGCAGATGTTGGAACAGGGCTTCGTCGACGAGGTCCGATCGCTGCGAGCCAGAAGTGACTTGCACGCCGGGCTGCCGTCTATACGGGCAGTGGGTTATCGGCAGGCCTGGGACTACCTCGACGGCAAGCTGACTGAGAATGAGATGCGAGAACGCGGTATCATTGCCACCCGACAGCTTGCCAAGCGGCAGTTCACCTGGTTGCGTGGTTGGCCCGACGTACATTGGCTCGACAGCCTGGCCTGCGACAATCTGTCCCGCACCTTGAAATACCTTGGGGCCGTCTCCATATTGAGCTGAGTCCCTGCTGATTGCCGTCTATTCTTGCGAAGGGGCGGCACAACTTATCGATTTCTTTGATTTTCTACTATTGATCCTTACAGGAGTGCGGCATATGTCAAAAGGGCATTCGCTACAAGACCCTTACTTGAACACCTTGAGAAAAGAAAAGGTCCCGGTTTCGATCTATCTGGTCAACGGGATCAAGCTGCAGGGCTCGATCGAATCCTTCGACCAGTTCGTGGTACTGCTGAAGAACACCGTCAGCCAGATGGTCTACAAGCACGCCATTTCGACCGTGGTTCCTGCGCGTCCGGTTCGCCTGCCTAGCCCGTCCGATTCCGAACACGGTGACAGCGAGCCAGGCAACGCCTGATAGGAGCCTGCATTGTTCTTTGAGCGCCACGGTGGTGGTGAGCGAGCGCTGCTCGTTCACTTGGAAGGTCAGAACCCTGAGGCGCGCGAAGATCCGCAGGAGTTTCAGGAACTGGCATTGTCGGCCGGCGCCGACATCGTCTCGTTGGTCACGGTGGCACGGCATCAGCCTACCGCCAAATACCTGATTGGCAGCGGCAAGGTCGAGGAATTGCGCGACCTGGTCAAAGCCGAACAGGTAGACCTGGTGATTTTCAATCACACCCTCACGCCCAGTCAGGAGCGCAACCTCGAACGTGTCTTCGAGTGTCGCGTGCTCGACCGTACCGGGCTGATCCTCGATATCTTCGCCCAGCGGGCGCGTACCCATGAAGGCAAGCTGCAGGTCGAACTGGCCCAGCTCGAGCACATGAGCACGCGGCTGGTGCGCGGCTGGACCCACCTTGAGCGTCAGAAGGGTGGTATCGGCTTGCGCGGCCCGGGTGAAACCCAGCTTGAAACCGACCGTCGCTTGCTGCGGGTGCGCCTGCGGCAGATCAAGGGGCGCCTGGAAAAGGTCCGCAGCCAGCGTGAGCAGGCTCGCCGTGGCCGCCGCCGCGCGGATATCCCGTCGGTTTCGCTGGTGGGCTACACCAACGCCGGCAAGTCCACGCTGTTCAACGCCCTGACCGAATCCGAGGTCTACGCCGCCGACCAATTGTTCGCCACCCTCGACCCGACCCTGCGCCGGCTCGAGCTCAACGACCTTGGGCCGATCGTGCTGGCCGACACCGTGGGCTTCATTCGTCACCTGCCACACAAGCTGGTCGAGGCTTTTCGGGCTACGCTCGAAGAGTCGAGCAACTCCGACCTGCTGCTGCACGTGATCGACGCCCATGAGCCGGAGCGTATGGAGCAGATCGAGCAGGTGCTGGCGGTATTGGGCGAGATCGGTGCCGAAGGCTTGCCGATCCTCGAGGTCTATAACAAACTCGACCTGCTTGAAGATGTCGAGCCACAGATCCAGCGCAACGCCGATGGCAAGCCGGAGCGGGTCTGGGTATCGGCACGCGATGGACGTGGCCTGGAGCTGGTCGGTCAGGCGATTGCCGAGTTGCTGGGGGATGATCTGTTTGTCGGTACCCTGTGTCTGGAGCAGCGTTTTGCCCGCTTGCGCGCGCAATTCTTTGCCCTGGGTGCCGTGCAGAGTGAGGAGCATGACGAAGAAGGGCGCAGCCTGCTGAGTGTGCGATTGCCCATGGTCGAATTGAATCGCCTGGTCAGCCGTGAAGGCATGGAGCCGCAAGTGTTTGTCGAGCAACACACTTTGCAATAAATGCCCGGCGAGGTCGCCGGGCGGCAGTGGCAGGCATTCTGTAGCATTGGACGGCGCGCCGTGGGCGCGTCTTTGCTTTATCAGATGGAGAGCGCTATGGCTTGGAACGAGCCGGGTGGCAACTCGAACAATCAGGATCCCTGGGGCGGCCGCCGTGGTGGCGGCGGCGGTGGTGGCGATAAAAAAGGCCCGCCGGATCTGGACGAGGCCTTCCGCAAACTGCAGGACAGCCTGAACGGCATGTTCGGCAGTGGCAAGAAACGTGGCGGCGGTGACCGCAATGTCGGCAAGGGCGGAGGCTATGGCCTGCTGGGCATCGGCCTGGCGGTACTGGCCGCCATCTGGCTGTACAGCGCCGTGTACGTGGTCGACGAGCAGGAGCAGGCCGTCGTGCTGCGCTTCGGCAAGTACTATGAGACGGTCGGTCCCGGCCTGAACATCTACTTCCCGCCAATCGATCGCAAGTACATGGAAAACGTCACGCGCGAGCGTGCCTATACCAAGCAGGGCCAGATGCTCACCGAAGACGAGAACATCGTCGAGGTGCCGCTGACCGTCCAGTACAAGATCAGCAACCTGCAGGACTTCGTGCTCAACGTCGACCAGCCCGAGGTGAGCTTGCAGCATGCCACCGACAGCGCCCTGCGCCACGTGGTGGGTTCCACTTCGATGGACCAGGTGCTGACCGAAGGCCGTGAGCAGATGGCCGTGGATATCCGCGAACGCCTGCAGCGCTTCCTCGACAACTACCGTACCGGTATCACCGTCACCCAGGTCAACGTACAGAGCGCGGCAGCCCCGCGTGAAGTGCAGGAAGCCTTCGACGACGTGATCCGTGCCCGTGAAGACGAGCAACGTGCCCGCAACCAGGCCGAATCCTACGCCAACGGCGTTGTGCCGGAAGCCCGTGGTCAGGCCCAGCGCATCATCGAGGACGCCAACGGTTACCGCGACGAAGTCATCGCCCGTGCCAAGGGTGAGGCGGACCGCTTCACCAAGCTGGTCGGCGAATACCGCAAGGCACCTGACGTGACCCGTCAGCGTCTGTACCTGGAGACCATGCAAGAGGTCTACAGCAATTCGAGCAAGGTCCTGGTGGCGACCAAGGACGGGCAGAACAACCTGCTCTACCTGCCGCTGGACAAGATGGTCGAAGGCAGCCGCAACACGTCCGCGCCGGTCACCAGCGCAAGCCCGTCGGCCAACGACGCGGCAGCGCGTGCAGCGCAGGACTTGCAACAGCAACAGCAGCAGCTGCGTACTAGGGAGAGCCGCTGATGAGCAATAAATCGCTGATCGCCCTGATCGCCGCTGTGGTCCTGGCCGTGGTGGCCTGGAACAGCTTCTACATCGTGTCCCAGACCGAACGCGCGGTACTGCTGCAGTTTGGTCGTGTGGTCCAGGCTGATGTCCAGCCAGGCCTGCACGTGAAGGTTCCGTACGTGAACCAGGTGCGCAAGTTCGACGCCCGCCTGATGACCCTCGACGCCCCGACCCAGCGGTTCCTGACCCTGGAGAAGAAAGCGGTGATGGTCGACGCCTACGCCAAGTGGCGCGTCAAGGATGCCGAGCGCTTCTACACCGCCACCTCCGGCATGAAGCAGATCGCCGACGAGCGTCTGTCTCGCCGCCTGGAAAGTGGCCTGCGTGACCAGTTCGGTAAACGTACCCTGCACGAGGTGGTCTCCGGTGAACGTGACGCGCTGATGGCTGACATCACCGCCTCGCTGAACCGCATGGCCAGCAAGGAGCTGGGTATCGAGGTGGTCGACGTGCGCGTCAAGGCCATCGACCTGCCGAAGGAGGTCAACCGCAGCGTGTTCGATCGCATGAGCACTGAGCGTGAGCGCGAAGCCCGCGAGCATCGTGCCAAGGGTAACGAGCTGGCCGAAGGTATCCGTGCGGATGCCGACCGTCAGCGCCGTGTACTGCTGGCCGAAGCCTATCGCGAAGCCGAGGAAACCCGCGGTGACGGCGACGCCCAGGCGGCCGCCATCTACGCCAAGGCCTACACCCAGGACGCCGATTTCTATGCGTTCTACCGTAGCCTGCAGGCGTATCGCGAGAGCTTCTCCAGCAAGAGCGACGTGCTGGTCCTGGATCCGAAGAACGAGTTCTTCCGTTTCCTCGACAAGAGCAAACCCTGATGTATTGAGGGGCGCATACCCCGCCTGGCAGCTAAAACACCGGGCGGGGTGCATCCTGAATGAAAAGGGGTGTATGATGCGGCAGCCGGGAAATTTCCCGGCTTTTTTGCGTCTGCAAGGTTGATTGGCAAACGGCCAGTTGACGGATTGGTCAGCTCGCAAGGCAATTCGAGGGTATTGGGTACGGTGGTGGCGCTGGGATCAGTGCTGCCCGCTGCTGTGCGCCAATGCCTGCTTCACTGACGGCTCGCCTGCAGGCAAGCCGCCCGGACCAGAGGGGAAATGGCGTAATGGCAACGGTAGACCGCTGGCTGCTGCCAGATGGCATCGAGGAAGTACTGCCACCTGAGGCAGCGCGCATCGAGATCGCGCGTCGGCAGGTGTTGGACCTGTTCCAGAGTTGGGGCTACGAACTGGTCGTCACCCCGCATATCGAGTACCTGGAGTCGCTGCTCACCGGCGCCGGCCAGGACCTGGACCAGCGCACCTTCAAGGTGGTCGACCCACAGTCCGGCCGCCTGATGGGCTTCCGCGCCGACTTCACCCCGCAGGTGGCGCGTATCGATGCCCATACCCTGCGCCGTGAAGGCCCGAGCCGTCTGTGCTACGCCGGCAGCGTGCTGCACGCCGAGCCGCGTGCCCTGTCCACCTCGCGCAGCCCCATCCAGCTGGGTGCCGAGCTGTACGGCGACGCCAGCCCCACCAGCGACGTCGAGGTCATCAGCCTGATGCTCGCCACGCTGCAGCTTACCGACGTCGCGGATGTGCACATGGACCTCGGCCATGTCGGCATCTACCGCGGCCTGGCGCGCGCCGCCGGCCTGTCGGGCGCCGTCGAGCAGCAGCTGTTCGACGCCCTGCAGCGCAAGTCGGTAGATGAGGTGCAGGCACTGACTGCCGACCTGCCGAAGGACCTGGGCAGCATGCTGCGCGCCCTGGTCGAGCTGTGCGGTGGCCGTGAAGTGCTGGCCGAGGCCCGTGTGCGCCTGGGCCGTGCCCCGGCCAGCGTGCTGGCGGCACTGGACGACCTGCTGGCGATCGCCGATCGCCTGGCTTCGCGTTACCCCGAGCTGCCGCTGTACTTCGACCTCGGCGAGCTGCGCGGCTACAACTACCACACCGGTGTGGTGTTCGCGGTGTTCGTGCCGGGCGAAGGTCAGTCGATCGCCCAGGGCGGTCGCTATGACGACATCGGTGCCGATTTCGGCCGGGCGCGCCCGGCCACTGGTTTCTCCACGGATTTGAAGACCCTGGTCACACTGGGGCGAGCGGAGGTCGTATTGCCTTCTGGCGGCATCTGGATGCCGGACAGTGGCGACGCGGCCCTCTGGCAGCAGGTCTGCCAGTTGCGCAACGAGGGCCAGCGTGTGGTCCAGGCCCTGCCTGGCCAGCCGTTGAGTGCTGCTCTCGAGGCGGATTGTGATCGGCAATTGATTCAGCAAGACGGGCGCTGGCAGGTACTGCCGCTGACCCAATGAGTTTCTGCGCCGGCAGTTGGCCGGCAACCAAGTTTGCGTGAATGAGGACAAGTGTTATGGGTAAGAATGTCGTCGTCCTGGGCACCCAGTGGGGTGATGAGGGCAAAGGCAAGATCGTCGATCTGCTGACCGAACATGCTGCCGCCGTAGTGCGCTACCAGGGTGGCCACAACGCGGGCCACACCCTGGTGATCAACGGTGAAAAAACCGTTCTGCACCTGATTCCGTCCGGCATCCTGCGTGAAGGCGTTCAGTGCCTGATCGGCAACGGCGTGGTCGTTGCCCCGGATGCCCTGATGCGTGAAATCACCAAGCTGGAAGAGAAGGGCGTACCGGTGCGCGAGCGCCTGCGCATCAGCCCAGCTGCGCCGCTGATCCTGTCGTACCACGTGGCCCTGGACCAGGCCCGCGAGAAAGCCCGTGGCGAAGCCAAGATCGGCACCACCGGCCGTGGTATCGGCCCAGCCTACGAAGACAAGGTCGCTCGCCGCGGCCTGCGCGTGGGCGACCTGTTCCACCGCGAGCGCTTCGCTGCCAAGCTCGGTGAGCTGCTGGATTACCACAACTTCCAGCTGGTGAACTACTACAAAGAGCCGGCCATCGACTTCCAGCAGACTCTGGACGAGTGCATGGCCTACGCCGAGCAGCTCAAGCCGATGATGCTCGACGTCACCGCCGAACTGCACAACCTGCGTCGCGCCGGCAAGGACATCATGTTCGAAGGCGCCCAGGGTTCGTTGCTGGACATCGACCACGGTACCTACCCGTACGTCACCAGCTCCAACACCACCGCTGGCGGCATCTCCACCGGTTCCGGCGTTGGCCCGATGTACCTGGACTACATCCTGGGTATCACCAAGGCCTACACCACTCGCGTAGGTTCCGGTCCGTTCCCGACCGAGCTGTTCGACGAGACCGGTGCCACCCTGGCCAAGCGTGGCCACGAGTTCGGTTCCACCACCGGCCGTGCCCGCCGTTGCGGCTGGTTCGATGCCGTCATCCTGCGCCGCGCCATCGACGTCAACAGCATCTCGGGCATCTGCCTGACCAAGCTGGACGTACTGGACGGTCTGGAAACCATCAACATCTGTGTTGGCTACAAGAACGAGAACGGCGCCGTCATCGACGCGCCTTCCGATGCTGACAGCTACATCGGCCTGGAGCCAGTGTACGAAGAGATGCCAGGCTGGAGCGAGTCGACCCTGGGTGCCAAGACCCTGGAAGAGCTGCCAGAAGCTGCTCGCGCTTACATCAAGCGCATCGAGGAGCTGACCGGCGCGCCGATCGACATCATCTCCACCGGCCCGGACCGCAACGAGACCATCGTGCTGCGTCATCCGTTCGCCTGATCCGCCTTCCAGGCTGATCTGACGCCGTGGCCCTGAAAGGGGCCGCGGCGTTTTTGTTTCTGTCTTCTGTCTGTACCGGCCCTATCGCCGGCAAGCCGGCTCCCACAAGATTTTCACTGCCGTGAAGGCGGTGGATTCTGTGTGGGAGCCGGCTTGCCGGCGATAGGGCCGGTACAGATCAAGCATTGCTGGACCTTGGCACATATCCCTGCTGCTCCCGGCACAACCCTTGCTGTAAGAAGTTTCTGTAGATGCCATCAAAATAATGGCGCCAGAATGCACGAGGGTTTCACCGTGTCTGCCATCCTCTCACTGTTACGAAGCCGCCTGTTGCGGCCTGTGTTTGTTGCCTTGGGTATCGCCCTTTTGGTGCAGTTCCTGTTTGCCGTTGCGCTGACCCGAAGCACCATCACTGCGCTTGAGGCCGACCTGAGCCAGCGTCTGGGCAATGACAGCCGCAAACTGGCTGGCGAGCTGGAGCAAGCCGGGCAGCAAGTCCGCTCTGGCCTGGAAGGGCTCTCCAGCAGTACCCGTCAGCGCCTCAGCGCCGGGCTCTCCGAGCGTCTGCAAAGCGAGCAGCAGCAACTGCGGGCCACGCTGGAGAAGAACCTCAAGGACTCCGCCAACGACATGGCCGAACTGCTGGCCTCGGTCGCTCCGCGGGCGATCTGGGACAACGATGTGCCGACGCTCTCCGACTTCGCCCGCCGCGCCCAGCGCAACCCCAACGTGCTGTTCGTGATCTACGACGACGCCCAGGGCCAGCACCTGACGCGCTACCTCAACCGGCAGAACCCCATCAACCAGGGGCTGATCGAGAAAGGGCAGGGCGAGCGCGCGCTGGACAAGGTGCTCGATGCTGCTCGTCGTGACCCTTCGGTGTACTTCGTCGAAGCCTCGATCAACCCTAACGGTGCGGAGATCGGCAAGGTACTGATGGGCGTCTCCACCGCGGGTGTGGACCAGGAGCTCAAGGCCCTGGACCAGCGTTTCAATGCCTTGATCGCCAGCGGCGAACAACTGGTGGGCGACAGCCTCGGTGCCGCTGCGGCGGACAGCGGCAAAGCCCTGCGTGATCGGTTGGAGGCTGCGCAGAGCAGTGCCACGGCGATGCAGGCCAATACCGCACAAACCGTGCGCGATGCCGCGGGTGAGCTGCGCTTTCGCTTCGGCCTGGGCCTTGTGCTGGTCGGCCTGGGTGTCTTGATCGCGGTTGCCGTGGTGCTCGGTCGTCGCGTGCTGAGCAAGCTTCGATTGCTGGTAGACGCCCTCGATGACCTGGCTGCTGGCGAAGGCGACCTGACCAAGCGCGTCAACCTGGACAGCCGCGACGAAATCGGCGACATGGCCTCGGCGGTCAACCGTTTCGTCGACAAGCTTCAGCCTATCGTGCGTGAGGCCGGAGAAGTGGCGCAGCGTACCGGCGTCGAGATCGGCACCATGGCCCAGCGCAACGCCGGTGCCGATGCGGCCGCAGCATTGCAGCGCGATGAAGTGGCGGCGAGCTTGCGTGACCTGTCGAGCATGGCTGACGAGGCCCAGGCCGAAAGCCATGCGATGAAGGCGGCGCTGCAGCAGGTGGTGGACATTCGCCAGGCCACGGACGAGAACAGCCGCACATCGACACAGTTGGCCGGGCTGATCGAAAACCTTGCCGGCCAGGTCGACGCTGGCTCGCACGTGATCGAGCGGTTGGCCAAGCAGAGTGAACAGATCGAAGTGGTGCTGACCGTGATCCACGGTATCGCCGAGCAGACCAACCTGCTGGCCCTCAACGCCGCCATCGAAGCCGCACGGGCGGGCGAAACCGGGCGCGGCTTCGCCGTCGTGGCCGACGAGGTGCGCGCGCTGGCGAGCAAGACACAGAGCTCCACGGGGGATATCCAGGCGCATATCTCGGCGCTGCAGAAGGGGGCCAAGGAGGCGGTCGACACCATCAGTCAGGCCGGCATGAAGGCCAGCGAAGGGCTGCTCGTGCTGCGTGACAACGAACGACGCCAGCAGTCGGTGCAGGTGGCGGTGGAGCAGGTGCACGCGGCGATAGGCCTGGCCACCCGGGCAGCCGAGCAACAGGCGCAAGGTGCGCAGGCCGTGCGCGGACGAGTCGAGAACATCCACGCCCAGGCCGAACGCTCCGCCGAGGTGGTGATGCAGACCACCGCCAGCAGCAAGGTGCTGGATGACCTGGCAGCCCAATTGCGCGCCAGCCTGGGGCAATTCAGGGCCTGAGGTCGCGTCCTACCCATCGCCGGCAAGTCGGCTCCCACCGGTACGGCGTAGATTTCGGATTTGCGCTTTCCCCTGTGGGAGCCGGCTTGCCGGCGATGGGCCGCCCAGCGGCCCCGGTACCCAATGCCGCTTTGCTAAGCTGTCGGGCGACCCATGACAAAAGGATTTGTACATGCCCGCCCAACTGCTCGCCGCCCCAGTCGACCTGGACTTCCTGCACAGCGACAGCGTACCGCTGACAAAGTCGCTGACCGCCCTGCAAGCCTACTGTGCCATGACCTCGCATGTCCCAGGCTGGCTGGCCACGGCCTTTCGCATTCGTGACGTCATCTCGCGTCGTTTCAATGTGGCCGAGATTCAGGGCTTTTCTCCCCGCAGCCCCGAGTCGGTACCAGAAGTGGGCGAGTGTCTGGACTTCTTCACTGTCGAGGCCATCTGCGACCAGCAACTGGTGCTGACCTCGCGCGATAGGCATCTGGCCGTCATGGTCTGCATGGATGTGTCGACAGGGGAGTATGGCCTCCCGCAGTTGAATGTGACCACCTCGGTGAAGTGCTTCAACACCTTTGGGCGTTTTTACATGGTGCCGGTTGGACGGGTGCATGGCGTGATTGTGCGGCGGATGCTGGCCAACCTGCAGGGGTATCGTTTCGAGCGGCGATAAGAAACAGATTCTTACCTGATAAATCAGAATTTTTACCCGATTTTGTAGGTAATTTCCGAGATTTTGCTTTGGTGGGTGCGTGCTATTGCGTGGCTTGGCACAGGGGAGCTAGTGTCAACCGGACCTTAGGTGACAGCGCTAATCCGCCGTCATCTTTTCAGGCGCAACCGCAAGACGACAATGTCAGAGCGTTGTCGTTATCAGCCCAAACGTTACCAAGGAGAGGTAAGCATGGCTTTCGATGCTTACTATTCAAATTACTGAAATCGCTGGTGAAGCGCTGGACGAGCAGTTCACCAACTGGATCGAGATTGCTGGCTACAAGTTCGGCGCCAACCAGAGCACTTCTGCCACCGCAAGCTCCGCAGGCGGTGCATCATCAGGCCGCACCACCCTCACCAACTTCTCCTTCACCAAGTACCTGGACAGCGCCAGCTGCAAGCTGCTGGAGGCCAGCTGTGCCGGTAAGCACCTGAAAGAAGTGAAGTTGGTGCTGTGCCGTGCGGGTGGCGACAAGCTCAAGTACTACGAAGTGGTCCTCGAAGAAGTGATCATCGCCGACTACGCCCAGAGCGCCAGTGCCGGGGTGCCAATGGAGGTGGTGCAGCTGAATTACGGACGCATCAAGACCACCTACACGCGGCAGAAACGTCTCGACGGTAGCGCCGGCGGCAACGTGACCGGTGGCTGGGATCGCATCAGTAACAAGAAATATGCGTGAGGTGCGACCATGTCCGAGGCACGTAGCTACATTAATCCACACGCGCAGTCCTATGAGTCGCTGAAGGCCGATACACCCATGAACGCGAATCAGCGGGCCAAGTTTGATGTGTTGAATGCGCATATCGTTAACAGCGTGGTTTTTCCCGGAGAACTGGTAATTGTTGGTGACCCGACGACGCCGTCTTGCACCAGTCATGAGGCTTATCTCATGGGGCGAGCTGCCGGTATACATCTTGATATCGAGCTGAATGGTGGCGGTGTTGATGATTTTTTTCTCGACAACTTTGAGTTTCTACAAAGTCTGCTAAGCCATGCAGCAATGGGGGCTGGTGCAGCTACTGACGGTTGGGCAAGGCATATGGGGATGATCAAGTCGACGTTGGAGCAGATTGAGCAATTGCATAGATCTCACTTAAGCGACGGCCAGTTCAGAGCCCGTGATGAGTTTTATGCTAAGAGAAGGTCATTATTCATGAGGCTGGGTAAGCAGCTCGATAAAGCCGCTGCATTCGGATCGGGTTTGCGGAACCAAGGAGCAATAAAGCGAGTTTTGGGGATATCGACCAAAAGCTATCTTAGTTCAGGTGAGATATCGAGATATGCCGAGAAGGTAGCTGGGGTTGCTAAAGCTACGAGTCTGATAAAAAAAGGAGTATACATAGGCTTGGCACTAGATGTCGCTGCAACAGGTTTGGCGATTCAAAGAGCATGTACCCTAGGTAGAGAAGAAGACTGCAGGAAGGCCAAGTTTGTTCTAGGTGGTGGTTTGGTTGGAGGGGCAGGAGGAAGCATTATTGGCGGTTCGCTCGCGGGAGCAGCATCCATAGGGCTATGTTCGGTGGTATTTGGCATTCCTACAGTTGGAACCGGCGCTGTAGCATGCGCTGTGGTTGGCGGAGCTATTGGTGGTAAGTACGCTGGTGAGAAGGCTAAGGAAAAAGGTGAGCAGTGGGGTGAGCTTATTTATGAGCAGGTGAGCCCTTGACGGATTTTGAAATTCAATTGCTCGGGTTGTTATTTTTTTTAGTATCAATCGTGTCATTTGTTGTGCTGGTTTATATATCGCTTCGCTATCTGGATCGCATTGAGTCACTGTTGTCTAAAAGCCGCTTTGTGATGGGTAATAAAGCGGTGTATTCTCGGGCCGGTCCGTTAGGTAGGGTGATGAGAATCTGTACTATCGCAGTGTTACTGATGATGCCTCGCGTATTTGCCTGGCGAGGGCTCGCGGATCTACAACAAGTAAAGGACTTTCCGTATCGGATGCGTTGTGTGCTTGTGACGGCTTGGGGGGTGGCAGTAATTTCTCTGATTGCTTTCGGCAGTATTGATTATCTCGAACAATTATTTCGAGGAGGCTGAGTTTCCGTTCACTTATGTTCAAGGCCGCATAAGCCAGCAGCAACAGCACGGTGGTTTGGTGCAGTGCCGCACGTAGGGCAGCGAGAACACCACCAGCGACAGGGCGATCACCAGGATTGGGGGAGATTTTGTATGAGGCGGTGCGATGAGTAACTTGCACCTGGCAGTGCTTGGTGTGGTTGTAATTATTTCGCCGTTTATGATGTTTGGTGTGTGGATATTCGTTGCGTACCGATATCTGGACCGTGTCGAATCAATCTTGTCAAATAGCCGAATGGTGGCTGTGAATCGAGAAATATATTCTCATGCAGGGTTGCTCGGGAAAGTTATGCGCCTAGGGTCAATTTCTGCAATGCTATCAATGAAATGTTTTAGCATTCGCAAGGGTCTACTAGGCAGCGATGACGTTAGTAAGGCTCCAGTCGACCTGCAGAGGCTGTTAGTGCGCTTGTGGACTGTACAAATTTTTCTGATTGCACTGATTGTGCTGTTTTTTGTTTGGATAGAGTACTGGAGGTAAGCTCGTGTGTCGTTCGAAAATCCAGGCTGCTCGCCAGCCTGGATTCGTTCTCAGGCCTTATTCAAATACATCCGCGTAGTCAGCAAATACACCGGCAACCCCGACACCACAATCAACAACGCCGCATAAGGCGCCGCCGCCGCGAACTCGACGTTGGCGGTATGCGCCCAGACCTCAGTGGCCAGGGTGGTCATGCCAGTCGGGCTGAGCAGCAGGGTGGCGGTCAGCTCCTTCATGGCATCAAGGAACACCAATGCAAACGCCGCCGCCAGCGCCGGGAAGATGATCGGCAGAGTCACCCGGCAGAACGCCGCAAAGCTGCTGGAACCCAAGGTGCGTAAGCGATCCATAAACCCCACCCGTTACATGAAGGACGGGGAAATCAGGTATTCGAGTCGGGCACCTGCCCCGCTTGAGTCTTTAACCCGAACAACTGGTCAGCTAGCTGTCGGCCTCGCTCCAGCCCCTCCGCCGTCAACCAGATGGATTTGTTTCTATTAACTGGATCACTGATGAAACCCCTTTCATGCAGTCGATTCATGATCTCGAAGTCAAATCCTTTCCACGCGTTACCTTTGTCGGAGCTATAGGCTGCCAACAAGGCAAGCACTGCGTCTTCAATCAGTTTTTCGTCGTATTCCATGGTCGTTACCCCGCTCTTGTCCTTCAAGCGCTTCGTAGGCCCCATCTGACCCACGATGGGGGAGCACTTAACTATGTATTTTAGGCGTGCAATTCCACGGCAGCAGCGCTTCGTAATCTTCCACGGAGGACGCCTGCGGCAGGCGTTCCAGTGCGTGGCGCAGCCACGCATAGGGCTCTTGGCCGTTGGCTTTGGCCGTCTCGACCAGGCTGTAAAGTTGCGCACTGGCCGTCGCCCCTCTGGGCGTGTCACTGAACAACCAGTTCTTTCTGCCGATGACAAACGGGCGGATCGCACGCTCGGCTGCGTTGTTGTCGATCGGTAAGCAGCCGTGCTCGATGTAGCGTTCCAACTTGCTCCAGTTGCTGGCCAAGTAGCCGATGGCCTTGCCCAAGGCATTCTGCGTCGTGACCTGAGGTTGCGTTTTCTCTACCCAGCTTTTCAGCTGAGCCAGCAATGGCAGGCTGCGCTCCATGCGGGCAGCCTTACGATCTTCATCGCTGCCGTCCTTAAGGTCGCGCTCGATGCCATACAGCTTGTTGATCAAATTCAGGGCGATGTCTGCGCGCCCGGTTTTACCCTTGGGCTGCACTTTCTGCGCTTCGACGAACTTGCGGCGTGCGTGCGCCCAGCAGCCCAACCGCTCCACGCCGTCCTGTGCAGCTAGCGCGTTGTAACCGGCGTAGTCGTCGGTCATGACATAGCCGCGATAGCCATCCAACAGGCGCGTCGGCACCTCCTGCGCTCGGCTGGTGGCGTAGTCGAAAAGGATCACTGGCCGCTCAGGTGGGCCGCCGGTTTGCACCCACATCCAGGATTGGCTGCTGGGCTCACGACCCGGCTCTTTCAACACCTGCACACGCGTTTCATCACAGTGGATGATCCGACTGCTCAACAGGCTTTCGCGCATCAGATTCAGCAGCGGTTGGAAGTGCTCGCTGCATTGAATCACCCAGCGTGCCGAGGTTTGGCGCGAGATATCGATACCGTGGCGCCCCAACACTTTTTCGAAGCGATGAAGCGGTAGGCCGTCTACGTATTTGGTGGTGAGCAGCATGGCCAGCACACTCGGGCTAGCCATGCTCTTCTCGATCACCTGGGCAGGCTTGTCCGCCGTTACGGGCGCTGACTCGCAGTCGCGGCAGCCATACACCTTGCGAACATGTTTGATGACGCGAATCTGCATCGGGACGATTTCAAGCTGTTCGCTGACCTCTTCACCAATGGCATGTTTGCGGCAGCCACAAGCGCACGTCAGCTCATGCTCGGGCAGTTCGTGGACAACCTCGATACGCGGCAAATCAGCCGGCAGTGGTTTGCGTTTACCACGGCGCTTGGTCGGTGCAACGACTTCTTCGTCGCCGGCCTCATCCAAGGGTTCTGCCAGGCTTTCCGCTTCGTCGAAGAGCGGCAACTGTGGCGTCGCCGCATCGCCTGTCTGCTCGGTCTTTCGCCCGAACAGGCGCTGGCGCAACAGCGTAACTTCCTCTTCGAGATGAACGATCTTGCCCTTGTCGGACGCCCGCTCGTTGATCATCTGCTCAAGCAGTTGCTTGAGCAGAACAGGATCGTCAGGGAGGTCTTCGGGCATGGAAATCATGCCGCGGATTATACCGAATCAGGCGACGTATCGAGGCGTCAAAACCTGATGCGGACGGTTGCGCCAGAGGTCGAAGCCGTCGAGTAGCCAGTTCAGTTCCTGAACGGTCAGTACGATGGCCACGTCAGTCGGATCGGGTGAGGTTTTGAACCGTTCGGAGTCCAGGCGTTTGAGCCAGAGGCAGAAGCCGTTGCGTTCCCAGTACAAGATCTTCACCCGGTTGCGCGGCTTGTTGAGGAAGACGAAAAGCACCGGGTCGAACACCGCCACTTTGATATCGAGTTCGACCAGCGCAGCCAGACCATCGATGGACTTTCGGAAGTCGACGGGCTTGGGGTAGAGGTACACTTTTTCGACTTTGGCGTCGGGTCGCATCATGGTCGGCGAACTCCAGAAAGAAATCAGGAGCACAGCATCGGGGATCAGGTAAGCGCTTTGAATGTGGGGTTCATGGAGCGCTTACAAAGTGGGTGAGCGCCTGGACTTTTTCACCGTCGAGGGCATCAGCGATCAGCAACTGGTCCTGACCTCGCGTGATACGCACCTGGCAGTCATGGTTTGCATGGATTCCACCGCAGAGCGCGACAAGGGGCAGCGCTTGACCGTGACCACATCGGTGCAGTGCTTCAACGCCTTTGGGCGCTTGTATATGCTCCCGGTTGGCCTGGCCCATGGGCCTATCGTGCGGCGGATGTTGGCAAACATCCGTTGAAGGATGCCCAGTGCAAAGAAACATTTATTTACGTAATCTAGGTGTGTTTGTCGGCGAACTTGTAGGCTATTTCCTAATTTGTCTTTGAGGCTCCGCGTACTATTGCGGTTGCAAGACTGGGCGACTAGGGTCGGTTGGGCCTCGGTGGCGCTTCGTGTCCATTGAGGAATACCCAAGGCGACGGTGTCCGAAACATTGTCGTTCAACCCAGTTGTGCCAAGGAGCGGTAATCATGGCTTTCGATGCCTATATCAAAATTTCGGACATCAATGGCGAAGCGCTCGACGAGCAATACGCCGGCTGGATCGAGATCGTCGGCTACAAGTTCGGTGCCAACCAGAGCACCTCCGCTACTGCCAGTTCTGCAGGTGGTGCATCATCAGGCCGTACCACCCTCACCAACTTCACCTTCACCAAGTCTCTGGATAGCTCCAGCTGCAAGCTGCTAGAAGCCAGCTGTGCCGGCCAGCACTTGAAGGAAGTTACGCTGGTCGTGTGCCGCGCCGGGACTGAAAAACTCAAATACTACGAAGTCGTTCTTGAGGAAGTGATCATCGCCGACTACGCCCAGAGCGCCAATGCCGGCGTGCCCATGGAGGTCGTGCAGCTCAACTATGGCCGTATCAAGACCACCTACACGCGGCAGAAGCGCATCGATGGCGGTGCTGGTGGCAACGTGACCGGCGGCTGGGATCGGATCAATAACAAGAAATACGCGTGAGGTACGACCATGTCCGAAGCACGCAGCATTTATTAATGCGCAAGCGCAGTCGTATGAGTCTCTGAAGGCCGGCACGCCCATGAACGCGAATCAGCGGGCTAAGTTTGATGTGTTGAATACGCATATCGTAAACACTGTTGTTTTCCCTGGCGAGCTGATAATCGTGGGTGACCCAAGCACGCCGTCCTGTACTGGCCATGAGGCATTTCTCATGGGGAAAGCGTTAGGAATACATCTTGACATCGAGTTGAACGGAGGCGGAATTGATGGGTTCTTCCTGGAGAACTATGAGTTGCTGCAGAGCTTGCTGACTCGTGCGTCCATAGGTGTAGGTGCAGCCAGTGACGCTTGGAGCAAGCATCTTGAGGCTATTAAAAAAACGCTAGAGGAAATTGAGCAACTTCATCGAAAATATTTGCATCAAGGTACGTTGAAGGCGCGTAATGAATTCTACGCGAGACGTACAGAATTATTTTTGAGATTAGAGACTCAGCTGAATAGCATGGCTGCCCATGGGGCGGGGTTGCGAAATCAGGGTAAGATCAAAAAAGCGCTGGGAATATCTACCAAAAGCTTTCTGCGCACCGGTGAGATCAATGGCTATGCAGAAAAAATCGCCGGCGTGACCAGGGCGGCGAGCTGGATAAAGAAAGGAACCTATTTAGGAATGGCGCTTGATGTTGTGTCAGCCGAGCTGTCCATTCGTAACGCTTGCACGCTTGGGCGAGAGGATGATTGTAGAAGGGCTAAGTATGTCGAGAGAAGTTCTCTCGTGGGAAGTTGGGGGGTTGGAGGAATGGCTGGGTATGCTGGTGGTTTCTTAGGGCCGATTGCGTGTGCTGCAGTGGGTATTCCTACAGGAGGTGCAGGGACTGCCGCTTGTGTAGTGTTCGGCGGCGTTGCTGGAGGTATTGTAGGTGGGGCGTTAGGAGAAAAGGGGGGCGAGTTTTTGGGAGAGGTTTTATATGAGGTACTCCAATGACCAATGTACAGGTCGCGGTACTCGGCGTGTGTTTGTTTGCGTCACCATTTTTAATGTTTGGGACGTGGATTGTAATTGCATACCGCTTCCTTGATAAGGTTGAGGCAAGCTTCTCGAATAGTCCCATGGTTGTGGGAAACAAAGCAATATATGCCCATGCTGGTATGCTCGGGCAGATTATGCGTTTGGGGTCAGTTTCCGCGATGTTGTCAATGAAGGATTTTTGCATTCGTAAAGGTATGTTAGACGCTGAAGATGTCCGCAATGCTCCCCAAGACCTAAAAAAAATGCTGATTTGCTTATGGCTTGTTCACTTGTTGCTTTTTATATTGCTGGTGATGTTCTGTATCTGGATAAGTTTTCTGAGGTGACGTTTTCGATTTGGCGAAATCCAGTTTGGTCACAGACCTGTGCCCGTTCTCATACTTCGTTCGCATAAAATCTGGTCGTCAACATATACACTGGCCACTCCGATGCCAATATAAATAACGCCGCATAGGGCATCGCCGCCGAGAACAGCAATTGTATGGTCGGGTGTTGTTTAGTGTACGTGATTACGGTGATACTAAATAGACATAGGTCAAGGGAGCACAAGAGGCATGTTGGAGAACAAAACCTTCAATCGGCTCGGAACCAACCATAAATTATCGGCGAACACCTACAATCTGATTCTCGGGGCCGTCCTGCTGTGGGGGTTTTCCGTCAATTGGTATCTGGTAATCACGGTGCCGGCCGAGACTATTCGGGCCGTCCCCATGATGCTGTTCTTGGTTGGCTACATGATCACAGCGTTAGCGGGGTGTGCTATCATCTTCAGATCTGAAAAGCCGCTGTATAGTTTCCTGGGCTATAACCTGATCGTGATTCCGGTCGGATTATTACTTGTCATCGTCCTCCCGAACTACTCAGATCAAAACATCTTGAAGGCCTTACAAGCGACCGTCTTCCTGACCGTTGCCATGATGCTGCTGGGTACTTCGTTTCCTCACTTCTTCAAACGTATCGAGGCGTCATTGTTCATAGCCTTGGTGGGCACGATTATCGTTGAGTTGGCGCAGGTTTGGCTATTCGGTATCCATCTCGCGGTAATGGATTGGATCACTGCATTGATATTCTGTGGCTATATCGGGCTTGATTGGGGGCGTGCGAACCAGATCGAGCGGACCGTGGATAACGCGATAGACAGCGCCGCATCGCTGTATCTGGACATCATTAATCTATTCCTGCGGGTTTTGCGGATCGTATCCAGGAAGTGAGTTGCCTTGGTGGCGAAATGCCCAGGCCGTATGGCGGTCTGGGCAAGCTTTCAAGCCTTATTCAAATACATCCGCGTGGTCAGCAGATAAACCGGCAGCCCCGATACCACAATCAACAACGCCGCGTAGGGCGCCGCCGCCGCGAACTCGACGTTGGCAGTATGCGCCCAGACTTCAGTGGCCAGGGTGGTCATGCCCGTCGGGCTGAGCAGCAGGGTGGCAGTCAGCTCCTTCATGGCGTCAAGGAACACCAGGGCGAAGGCTGCTGCCAGGGCCGGGAAGATGATCGGCAGTGTCACCCGGCAGAACGCCGCGAAACTGCTGGCGCCCAGGGTGCGGGCCGCTTCTTCGAGCGTCGGCGATGCCTTGTTCAGCGCGGTGCGGACCGGCGCCTGGGCCAGTGGCAGGAACAGCAGCGCATAAGCCAGCAGTAGCAGCGCGGTGGTCTGGTACAGCGCCGGCACGTAATGCAGCGAGAACACTACCAGCGACAGGGCGATCACCAGGCCGGGCAGGGCATGCAGCAAATACGGCAGGCGTTCGGCCCACAGTGCCAGGCGGCCCTTGTAGCGCACTACCAGGAAGCTGACCGGTAGCGCCAGCAGCACGCAGAAGCCTGCACCACCCAGCGACACCGACAGCGAAGTCAGGAGCGCTTTGCTGATCGCCGCCACCGGGAAGGCTGCCGACGACCCCACGCTCAGCCAGTATCCCAGCATGGCCAGCGGAATGCCGCTACCGAGAATCGCCAGGCCCAGGCAGAACAGTTGCGCCAATGGCATCCGGCCACGCAGTCGCACCGGCTGCCCACGGCGCGCCACGCCCTGGCCGATGCGCACGTGTCGGGCCTTGCCGCGCACGCGCAGTTCCAGCCACAGCGTCAGCAGGCACAGTGCCAGGAGCACGGCCGAGAGCATCGCGGCATTGGCGTTGCTGAACTCCAGTTCGAACTGCTGGTAGATCGCCGTGGTGAAGGTCTGCAGGCCAAGGATCGACAGCGCGCCGAACTCGACCAGCATGTGCAAGGCGATCAGCAGCGCGCCGCCGAGCACCGACGGCCACAACAGCGGCAGGGTGATCTTGCGGAACACGCCCCAGCGGCTGTAGCCCAGGGTGCGCGCCGACTCTTCAAGCGAAGTGTCGAGGTTGCGCAAGGTCGCTGCCACCGGCAGGAACACCAGCGGGTACTTGGACAGCGCCATGACCAGGATCGCACCACCCAGGCCTTCGAAGTCCGAGCTCAGCGACACCCAGGTGAAGCTGCTGACGAACGACGGCACGGCGAACGGCAGGCACAGCACCACGCCCCACAGCCGGCGGCCGGGCAGGTTGCTGCGCTCGAGCAGCCAGGCCAGGGCCAGGCCAACTACCATGCACGCCAGCGTCACCCCCGCCATCAGCATCAGAGTGTTACGCATCAACCCCCAGACGAACGGGCGCCAGAGCAGGTGCAGGGCCTCGCGCCAGCCGGCCTCCCAGGCTTTCATGGCAACGTACAGCAACGGCAGCACGCTCATCGCCACCAGGAGCAGCACAGGTAGCACCACCCAGATCGAGGGGCGCTTGCGGCGCGGCACGAAACGTACCGGCACCGGCTCTGATAGGGCGGCAGTCATCAGAGCAGGCCGACCTCGCGTTCAAGCTCGATCGCTTCCTCGGCATTGCCCAGGTCGGCTGGCGAGATCTTCGGCGGGCGCAGGTCCTCGAACGGCTTCAGGCCGCGGTCGGAGACCATGCCCTTGTGCAGCGGGTATTCAGCGGTGGTCTGGGTGATCACGCGCTGGCCTTCTTCACTGGCCATCCAGTTGAGCAGGGCCTGGGATTCTTTCGGGTGCTTGCTGGCCTTGACCACGGCGGCGCCGGAGATGGTGACCAGGTTGCCGGCATCGCCATCGGCCAGGTAATAGAGTTTGGTGTCCAGCTTGCCGCGCTCACGCTGCAGCGCATACCAGTAGTAGTTGTTCACCAGTACCGCAGCGACTTCGCCTTTTTCCACGGCCTTGAGGGCGACCATGTTGTTGGTGTAGGTCTTGCCGAAGGCCTTCAGGCCGGTCAGCCATTCTTCGGTGGCTTCACGCCCGTGCATCTTCAGGATGGCCACGGCCTGCTCCTGAAAGGCGCCGCTGGTCGGTACATAGCCGACGCGCCCTTCCCACTCCGGGTTGGCGAAGTCCATGACCGTGGTCGGCAGGTCTTTCTCGTCGACCTTCTTCGGGTTGAATACCACGATGCGGGTACGGGCGGTGATGCCCATCCAGGTGCCGTTGGCGCCTACGTACTCCTTGGGCACCATGTTCGCGGTGGCGTCATCGATCTTCGCCAGCAGGCCCAGTTCACCCAGGTTGTTCAGCGGCGGGGATTCTTCGGTGTAGATGATGTCGGCCGGCGAACGGTCGCCTTCCTCGATGATCTGGCTGGCCAGCTGGTTGCTGCTGCCCTTGCGGATATTGATGTGGATGCCGGTCTTGGCCTCGTAGGCCTTGGCGATGGCTTCGCCGATTTCCTTGTGCTGACCGTTGTACATGGTCAGGGTGACCGGGTCGTCTGCCATGGCGGCCGGAGCGCCGATCACCAGGCTCAGAACTGCGGCAGCCAAGGTGCGCATCAGCGGTTGCGGGCGGATCGTCATGCGGGTACTTCCTCGCTTACGGCTACATATTCGGAAACAATGGTAAACGAAATTGTTTCTCAAGTGGCCGAGTGACGAGAAATTCATGGGCAGACCATGGTGCAAGGGTTACACGGGTCGGCGAGGGGGAGGGGCATAAATCGCAGGCAAGAAAAAACCCACTAGCAAGCTAGTGGGTTTTTGTATGGTGCCCAGGAGAAGACTCGAACTTCCACGACCGTTAAGTCACTGATACCTGAAACCAGCGCGTCTACCAATTCCGCCACCTGGGCAAAGCTTTACATCATCTGATGAAGGCGACTATCGTTCGCTTTCACACAGTAGTAACAGATCCTTGGTCATCTGTTACTTGAAATACTTGGTGCCCAGGAGAAGACTCGAACTTCCACGACCTTGCGGTCACTGATACCTGAAACCAGCGCGTCTACCAATTCCGCCACCTGGGCACACATTCGAGATTACAAGATGCTTTACAGCGCCGTTCATCTCTACTACAACTTCGGGGTTGTCCGTCGTTGTGGTGCGCACTATACGGACGCTCCCAGGGGCTGTAAACCCCCCAGGCAAAAAAAAATTCAAAAAATTCAACTTGTTGATTCCACAGCGCTATTGCTGCTTGCTGGACATGCCGTTGGGGCTGTCCAAGGCTGACATTTCCGGTTTCAATACGCCTATGCCAGAATTCCTATCTATATACCCCAAGGTGAACCCCTTCTGATGGCCGATTGGCAATCCCTCGATCCCGAGGCCGCTCGCGAAGCGGAAAAATACGACAACCCCATTCCCAGCCGTGAGCTGATCCTGCAGCGCCTTGCCGACCGTGGTGAGCCGGCGGCGCGCGAGGAGCTGGCGGCAGAGTTCGGTCTTCACGAAGAAGACCAGATCGAAGCCCTGCGCCGCCGCCTGCGGGCCATGGAGCGCGACGGCCAGCTTATCTATACCCGGCGCGGCACCTATGCCCCGGTAGACAAACTGGACCTGATCTGCGGTCGCGTCTCCGGCCACCGCGATGGCTTCGGCTTCCTTATTCCCGACGATGGCAGCGAAGACCTGTTCCTCAGCCCGTCGCAAATGCGCCTGGTGTTCGATGGCGACCGCGCCCTGGCCCGGGTTTCCGGCGTCGACCGCCGTGGCCGCCGCGAAGGTGTGCTGGTAGAAGTCATCTCCCGTGCCCATGAAAGCGTGGTCGGTCGCTATTTCGAAGAAGGTGGCATCGGCTACGTGACCCCGGACAACCCGAAGATCCAGCAGGAAGTGCTGGTGACCGCCGGGCGTAACGGTGGCGCCAAGATTGGCCAGTTCGTCGAGATCAAGATCACCCACTGGCCGAACCCGCGCTTCCAGCCGCAAGGCGACGTGGTCGAGGTCATCGGCAACTACATGGCGCCGGGCATGGAAATCGACGTTGCCCTGCGCAGCTATGATATCCCGCACGTCTGGCCCAAGGACGTGATCAAGGAAGCGCGCAAGTTCCGCTCCGAAGTCGAAGAGAAGGACAAGGAAAAGCGCATCGACCTGCGCCACCTGCCGTTCGTCACCATCGACGGCGAGGACGCCCGCGACTTCGACGATGCCGTCTATTGCGAACCGCTCGGCAAGCTGCGCCTGTTCTCCGGTGGCTGGCGCCTGTATGTCGCCATCGCCGACGTGTCCAGCTATGTTCGCCTGGGCTCGGCCCTGGACGTCGAGGCTCAGCAGCGCGGTAACTCGGTGTACTTCCCTGAGCGCGTGGTGCCAATGCTCCCCGAGGAGCTGTCCAACGGCCTGTGCTCGCTGAATCCTCACGTCGATCGCCTTGCCATGGTCTGCGAAATGACCATGAACAAGGCTGGCCAGATGGTCGACTACCAGTTCTACGAAGGGGTGATCCACTCCCATGCGCGCCTGACCTACAACAAGGTCAGCAGCATGCTCGAACACGCCCGCACCCGCGAGGGCAAGGCGCTGCGCGAGGAGTACAAGGAAGTCCTGCCGGACCTGAAGAACCTGTACAACCTGTACAAGGTGCTGGTCGATGCCCGTCACGCCCGTGGCGCGATCGATTTCGAGACACAGGAAACCCGCATCATCTTCGGTGACGAGCGCAAGATCGCGGAAATCCGCCCGACCGTGCGCAACGATGCCCACAAGCTGATCGAGGAATGCATGCTGGCGGCCAACGTCGCTACTGCCGAGTTCCTGCACAAGCACGGCGTGCCGGCGCTGTACCGCGTGCACGATGGCCCGCCACCGGAGCGCCTGGAAAAGCTGCGTGCCTTCCTGGGTGAACTGGGCCTGAGCCTGCACAAGGGCAAGGACCCTTCGCCGAAGGATTACCAGGCCCTGTTGGCGAGCATTGCCGGGCGCCCGGACTTCCACCTGATCCAGACCGTGATGCTGCGCTCGCTGAGCCAGGCGGTGTACAGCACCGACAACAATGGTCACTTCGGCTTGAACTACGAGGCGTACACCCACTTCACCTCGCCGATCCGTCGTTACCCGGACCTGCTGGTGCACCGCGCCATCCGCAGCATCATCCGCTCCAAGGTCGATACCCCGCACGTCAAGCGCGCGGGCGCCATGAGCATTCCCAAGGCGCGTATCTACCCTTACGACGTGAACACCCTCGATCAGCTCGGCGAGCAGTGCTCGATGACCGAGCGCCGAGCCGACGAAGCCACCCGCGACGTGGTCAACTGGCTCAAGTGCGAGTTCATGAAGGATCGCGTAGGCGAGACTTTCCCGGGTGTGATCACCGCTGTCACCGGTTTCGGTCTGTTTGTGGAGCTGACCGATATCTACGTCGAGGGACTGGTGCACGTCAGTGCGCTGCCGGGCGACTACTACCACTTCGACCCTGTGCATCACCGCCTGTCGGGTGAGCGTACCGGGCGCAGCTTCCGCCTGGGTGACACCATCGAGGTCAAGGTCATGCGCGTCGACCTCGACGAACGCAAGATCGACTTCGAAGTGTCCGAGCAGCAGCTCGCTGCGCCGATTGGGCGCAAGGGCCGTGGTGCGGCACCCGCAGGTGACCAGCAGCCGGTGGTGGAGGCCAAGGCCACGCCGAAGCCGCGCAGCCGCAAGAGCGAAACCGCCGAAGCGTACTTCCCGAAAGACGCTGTTCAGCGCAATGCCGAAGTGCGCAAGAGCCGCGAAATGAAGAAGGCGCTGATGAGCGAGGCGCGCACTGGCGGCCATGCCAGCAGCAAGTCGGAAAAGGGCGGCAAGCCTTCCGGCAAACCGACCAAGCACCGTAAAGGTCCGCCGAAGTCCGGCGCGCCACGCAAGAGCAAGAACAAGTCATGAGTCAGCTGGAAAAGATCTACGGCGTGCACGCCGTGCAGGCGTTGTTGCAGCACCATCCGAAGCGGGTCAAGCAGATCTGGCTGTCGGAAGGGCGCAGTGAGCCGCGCATCCAGGCGTTGCTGGCCCTGGCCGCGGAAAACCGCGTAGCGGTGGGCCAGGCCGAGCGTCGTGAGCTGGATGCCTGGGTCGAGGGCGTGCACCAGGGTGTGGTGGCCGAGGTGAGCCCGAGCCAGGTGTGGGGCGAGTTGATGCTTGAGGAGTTGCTCGAGCGCACCGAAACCCCGCCGCTGATCCTGGTGCTGGACGGTGTCACCGATCCGCACAACCTCGGCGCCTGCCTGCGCACCGCCGATGCGGCCGGTGCCACGGCGGTGGTGGTGCCGAAGGACAAGTCAGCGACGCTGACCCCGGTGGTGCGCAAGGTGGCCTGCGGTGCTGCCGAGGTGATTCCGCTGGTGGCCGTGACCAACCTGGCGCGCACGCTGGAGAAATTGCAGCAGCGTGGCCTGTGGGTGGTTGGCACTGCCGGCGAGGCCGAGCAGGAGATCTACCAGCAGGACCTGACCGGGCCGCTGGTGATGATCATGGGGGCAGAAGGCAAGGGCATGCGCCGGCTGACCCGTGAGCACTGTGATTTCCTGGTGAAGTTGCCGATGGGCGGTAGCGTCAGCAGCCTGAACGTCTCGGTGGCTACGGGCGTCTGCCTGTTCGAGGCCGTGCGTCAGCGTCAGGCCAAGCGCTGACCCATTGGCCCTATCGCCGGCAAGCCGGCTCCCACAGTCAAGGTCTGTAGTCATCCTGTGGGAGCCGGCTTGCCGGCGGTAGGGCCCGTGCAGTCGTGAAAGTGTTTCCGGCTGTTCAAATAATCGCCAATCACCTTGCTTGTGTGCCCCGCCTTCTCTACAATTGCGCCCCTTGCCGAGCTGGCAGGCGCGCATGTGCCTCCCCTCCATGGCAAGACACACAGTGTCATTCACTCCTTGTCTGACTAGATATCCTGGCAGACTACTAACCCGTAAGGAGCATTCATGCGTCATTACGAAATCATCTTCCTGGTTCACCCGGACCAGAGCGAGCAAGTCGGCGGCATGGTTGAGCGTTACACCAAGCTGATCGAAGAAGACGGCGGCAAGATCCACCGCCTGGAAGACTGGGGCCGTCGTCAACTGGCCTACGCAATCAACAATGTTCACAAGGCTCACTACGTGATGCTGAACGTTGAGTGCACCGGCAAGGCCCTGGCCGAGCTGGAAGACAACTTCCGCTACAACGATGCCGTTATCCGTAACCTGGTCATCCGTCGCGACGAAGCCGTTACCGGCCAGTCCGAGATGCTGAAGGCTGAAGAGAACCGCAGCGAGCGCCGTGAGCGTCGTGAGCGTCCTGAGCATGCTGACTCCGCCGAAGGCGACGACAGCAATGACAGCGACTCCAGCGATAACGCTGACGAGTAATCCACGGACCTTTAGAGGAGCCTATTAAATGGCACGTTTCTTCCGTCGTCGTAAATTCTGCCGCTTCACTGCTGAAGACGTGAAAGAGATCGACTTCAAAGATCTCAACACCCTGAAAGCTTACGTATCCGAAACCGGCAAGATCGTTCCAAGCCGTATCACCGGTACCAAAGCTCGTTATCAGCGTCAGCTGGCTACCGCTATCAAGCGCGCCCGCTTCCTGGCCCTGCTGCCCTACACCGACAGCCACGGCCGCTGAGACCGGGTCGTCGACAAGCAGTAAGGGATTAGCATGCGAGCGTTAGCAAGTTTCATCATGCGCGGTCGTGTGCAGGCCACCCTGGTGGTGGTCATCAGCGCGGTACTGCCGCTGCTGTTCTGGTTGAGTGCCGCTGCTGGCAGCCTCGTGCTGCTGCGGCGTGGTTTCAAGGATGCTTCAACGGTCATCGCCGGCGGCCTGCTGGCCGGGCTGGCCGTGTGGTTCATGGGCGATCCCATCACCTTCCTGGTGACTGCGGGTGCCCTGAGCCTGGCCGCCATGTTGCGTGCTGAGCATCCCTGGAGCCGGGTGTTGGTTGTCAGTGCCGTATTCGCCGTGGTTTTCAGCCACGTGCTCGATGTGGCGCTGGCACAGACCTTCGATGTGCTGGCCAAGGCGTTTGCCGATGTCATGCCGAAAGTCGAAGGGCAGCCGGTGCTCTCCGGTGAGCTGATCCGCCCTGTGCTGGTCGCTTCCACAGCAGTGACGGTGCAATTGTTCAGTGTGCTGGCCCTGGTGCTGGCGCGCTACTGGCAGGCAGTGTTGTACAACCCTGGAGGCTTCGGTCGCGAATTTCGCGCACTGAAGTTGCCGAAACAGACCATGGCGGTCTTGGTGGCAGTGATGGTGGTGGCTCCGTTCATCGGGCCGCATTTCATCATCCTGGCATCGGCATCGAGCCTGGTACTGGTCCTGGCCGGCATCGCCTTGATGCACGGGCTGGTGGCACAGGGGCGACTGGCCGGGTTCTGGCTGGTAGGCATGTACGTGACGTTGCCGCTGATCATGCAGCTGATTTATCCGTTACTGATGGTCTTGGCCATTGTCGACAGCCTGATTGATTTTCGCGGTCGCAAGTCCCCCCCGGGGGAAGACTCCGCGAACGGTGAAGGTTAAAAGTTAAGAGGTTTTACCAAATGGAACTGATCCTGCTGGAAAAAGTCGCTAACCTGGGCAACCTGGGCGACAAAGTTAAGGTTAAGGCTGGTTACGGCCGTAACTTCCTGCTGCCATTCGGCAAGGCCACCGTTGCCAACGCCGCCAACCTGGCTGCGTTCGAAGAGCGTCGCGCCGAGCTGGAAAAAGCAGCTGCTGACCGTAAAGCTTCGGCTGAAAGCCGCGCTGCCCAACTGGCCGAGCTGGAAGTGACCATCACTGCCACCGCTGGCGACGAAGGCAAGCTGTTCGGTTCGATCGGCACCCACGACATCGCTGACGCCCTGACCGCCTCCGGCGTTGAAGTGGCCAAGGCTGAAGTTCGTCTGCCGAACGGCACCATCCGTCAAGTTGGCGAATACGACGTAGCCGTGCACCTGCACAGCGACGTTGAAGCCACTGTACGTGTGGTCGTCGTAGCTGCCTAAGCTGCGCTGACTGGCTGGCCCCTTGCGGGTTAGCCGGTTAACATCGGGCACGGTCCTGTTTTCGACAGGCCGTGCCCTTTGTCTTTTTCATCCTCCAGAATTCTTTCGTGGCCATGAACGAGATTACCAACCCCGAACAACTCGACCTGCAAACTGCAGCCCTGAAGGTGCCGCCGCATTCCATCGAGGCCGAACAGGCCGTACTCGGTGGCCTGATGCTGGACAACAACGCCTGGGAGCGGGTGCTGGACCAGGTGTCGGATGGTGACTTCTACCGGCATGACCACCGCCTGATCTTCCGCGCCGTGCACAAGCTGGCGGACGCGAACCAACCGTTCGACGTGGTGACCCTGCACGAACAGTTGGACAAGGAAGGCCTGTCGACCCAGGTCGGCGGCCTGGCCTATCTGGCCGAGCTGGCCAAGAACACGCCATCGGTGGCCAACATCAAGGCCTATGCCGCGATCATTCGCGAGCGTGCCACTCTGCGTCAGCTGATCAGCATCAGTACTGACATCGCCGATAACGCCTTCAATCCACAAGGGCGCAACGCCGAAGAGATCCTCGACGACGCCGAACGGCAGATCTTCCAGATCGCCGAGGCGCGGCCGAAGACCGGCGGCCCGGTGGGGGTCAACGAGCTGTTGACCATGGCCATCGACCGTATCGACACGCTGTTCAATTCCGACAGCGACATCACCGGTGTATCCACCGGCTTTACCGACCTTGACGAGAAGACCAGCGGCCTGCAGGCAGCCGACCTGATCATCGTCGCCGGCCGTCCGTCGATGGGCAAGACCACCTTCGCCATGAACCTGGTGGAAAACGCCGTGCTGCGCACCGACAAGGCGGTACTGGTGTTCTCCCTCGAGATGCCAGGCGAATCGCTGATCATGCGTATGCTCTCGTCGCTGGGGCGTATCGACCAGACCAAGGTGCGTTCCGGCCAGCTCGATGATGATGATTGGCCGCGTCTGACCTCGGCGGTCAACCTGCTCAACGACCGCAAGCTGTTCATCGACGATACCGCCGGCATCAGCCCTTCGGAAATGCGTGCGCGCACCCGTCGCCTGGCGCGCGAGCACGGCGAAATCGCCATGATCATGGTCGACTACCTGCAGCTGATGCAGATCCCGGGCTCGGCCGGTGACAACCGCACCAACGAGATTTCCGAGATCTCCCGCTCGCTCAAGGCCCTGGCCAAGGAATTCAACTGCCCGGTGATCGCCCTGTCGCAGCTCAACCGTTCCCTGGAACAGCGGCCGAACAAGCGCCCGGTGAACTCCGACTTGCGGGAATCCGGTGCGATCGAGCAGGACGCCGACGTGATCATGTTCGTGTACCGGGACGAGGTGTACCACCCGGAGACCGAGCACAAGGGCGTGGCCGAAATCATCATCGGCAAACAGCGTAACGGCCCCATCGGCTTCGTCCGCCTGGCGTTCATCGGCAAGTACACCCGCTTCGAGAACCTCGCGCCGGGCATGTACAACTTCGACGACGACGAGTAAGTCGCCGCCCCCATCGCCGGCAAGCCGGATCCCACAAAGGCCTGTGGTGAACCTGTGGGAGCCGGCTTGCCGGCGTTGGGGCCAGTAGCAGCTTCACATGAATCCGACCTCTGTCGTCGGATTTGGTCAAATTTTGTGCTATATTTCGCGCCCGCGATTTCCCTGCACAACAGAACCGGTCACTGACATGCAAGCAGCCAAACCTCTCTACGACTATCCCAAGTACTGGGCCGAATGCTTCGGACCAGCACCTTTCCTGCCGATGAGCAGGCAGGAAATGGATCTGCTCGGCTGGGATTCCTGCGACATCATCATCGTGACCGGTGACGCCTACGTCGACCATCCGTCGTTCGGCATGGCCATCATCGGCCGCCTGCTGGAAGCCCAGGGCTTTCGTGTAGGCATCATCGCCCAGCCGAACTGGCAGTCGAAAGACGACTTCATGAAGCTCGGCGAGCCGAACCTGTTCTTCGGCGTCGCGGCCGGCAACATGGACTCGATGATCAACCGCTACACCGCAGACAAGAAGATGCGCTCCGACGACGCCTATACCCCAGGCGGGCTGGCCGGCAGCCGTCCGGATCGCGCCAGCCTGGTGTACAGCCAGCGTTGCAAGGAAGCCTACAAGCACGTGCCGATCGTGCTCGGTGGCATCGAGGCGTCGCTGCGCCGCATCGCCCACTACGACTACTGGCAAGACAAGGTTCGTCACTCGATCCTGATCGACGCCAGTGCCGACATCTTGCTGTTCGGCAACGCCGAGCGCGCGGTGGTCGAGGTGGCCCAGCGCCTGTCCAATGGCGAGAAGATCGAAACCATCACCGACGTGCGCGGCACTGCGTTCGTGCGCCGGGATACGCCGCAGGGCTGGTACGAGATCGACTCCACCCGCATCGACCGCCCGGGCCGCGTCGACAAGATCATCAACCCGTACGTGAATACCCAGGACACCCAGGCCTGCGCCATCGAGCAGGCCAAGGGCGACCAGGAGGATCCGAACGAGGCCAAGGTCGTGCAGATTCTGGATAGCCCGGCCGTGACGCGCGAGAAATCGGTCATTCGCTTGCCATCGTTCGAGAAAGTGCGCAACGACCCCGTGCTCTACGCCCACGCCAACCGCGTGCTGCACCTGGAAACCAACCCAGGCAACGCCCGCGCCCTGGTGCAGAAGCACGGCGAAGTGGATGTGTGGTTCAACCCGCCACCCATTCCGATGAGCACCGAGGAAATGGACTATGTGTTCGGCATGCCTTACGCCCGTGTGCCGCACCCGGCCTATGGCAAGGAGCGCATCCCGGCCTACGAGATGATCCGCTTCTCGGTCAACATCATGCGTGGCTGCTTCGGTGGTTGCACCTTCTGCTCGATCACCGAGCACGAAGGCCGCATCATCCAGAACCGCTCCCATGAGTCGATCCTGCACGAGATCGAGGAAATGCGCGACAAGGTGCCGGGCTTCACCGGCGTGGTCTCCGACCTTGGAGGCCCGACTGCCAACATGTACCGCATCGCCTGCAAGAGCCCCGAGATCGAGAAGCACTGCCGCAAGCCGTCGTGCGTGTTCCCGGGCATCTGCGAAAACCTCAACACCGACCACAGCTCGCTGATCGAGCTGTACCGCAAGGCCCGTGCCTTGCCGGGTGTGAAGAAGATCCTGATCGCCTCGGGCTTGCGCTACGACCTGGCGGTGGAATCGCCGGAGTACGTCAAGGAGCTGGTGACCCACCACGTTGGCGGCTACCTGAAGATTGCCCCGGAGCACACCGAGCGTGGCCCGCTGGACAAGATGATGAAGCCGGGTATCGGCAGCTATGACCGCTTCAAGCGCATGTTCGAGAAGTTCTCGAAAGAGGCGGGCAAGGAGCAGTACCTGATTCCGTACTTCATTGCTGCCCACCCTGGCACTACCGATGAAGACATGATGAACCTGGCCCTGTGGCTCAAGGGCAACGGCTTCCGCGCCGATCAGGTGCAGGCGTTCTACCCATCGCCCATGGCTTCAGCCACGGCCATGTACCACTCGGGCAAGAACCCGCTGCGCAAGGTCACCTACAAGAGCGAGGGCGTGGAGATCGTCAAGAGCGAGGAGCAGCGCCGCTTGCACAAGGCGTTCCTGCGTTATCACGATCCGAAGGGCTGGCCGATGCTGCGTGAGGCGCTGCAGCGCATGGGCCGCGCCGACCTGATCGGGCCGGGCAAGCACCAGTTGATTCCGCTGCACCAGCCGCAGACCGACAGCTACCAGAGTGCGCGGCGCAAGAACTCGACGCCAGCGGGCAGCCACAAAGTGGCCAAGGAGCAGAAGGTGCTTACCCAGCACACCGGCCTGCCACCGCGTGGAAGCGATGGCAGCAAGCCGTGGGACAAGCGTGAGAAGGCCAAGGCCGAGGCATTCGCCCGCAATCAGCAGGCTGCCAAGGAGCGCAAGGAAGCGGCCAAGGGTGGCGGCAAGGGCAAGAAACCGCGTCAGCCTGTTATTCCGCGCTGATTTCAAGGGCTGCCTTGCAGCCCAATCGCTGGCAAGCCAGCTCCCACAGGGGATACGCCGAACCCAAGGCTTGCGCTGTACCCGTAGGAGCTGGCAAGCCAGCTCCTGCAGGGGATACGCCGAACCCAAGGCTTGCGCTGTACCTGTAGGAGCTGGCAAGCCAGCTCCCGCAGGGGATACGCCGAACCCAAGGCTTGCGCTGTACCTGTAGGAGCTGGCAAGCCAGCTCCCGCAGGGGATACGCCGAACCCAAGGCTTGCGCTGTACCTGTAGGAGCTGGCAAGCCAGCTCCCGCAGGGGATACGCCGAACCCAAGGCTTGCGCTGTACCTGTAGGAGCTGGCAAGCCAGCTCCCACAGGGGATACGCCGAACCCAAGGCTTGCGCTGTACCCGTAGGAGCTGGCAAACCAGCTCCTGCAGGGGATACGCCGAACCCAAGGCTTGCGCTGTACCTGTAGGAGCTGGCAAGCCAGCTCCCGCAGGGGATACGCCGAACCCAAGGCTTGCGCTGTACCTGTAGGAGCTGGCAAGCCAGCTCCTACAGGGGATACGCCGAACCCAAGGCTTGCGCTGTACCCGTAGGAGCTGGCAAGCCAGCTCCTACAGGGGATACGCCGAACCCAAGGCTTGCGCTGTACCTGTAGGAGCTGGCTTGCCAGCGATTGGGCCGCAACGCGGCCCCTGGATCAATCAGGCTGCTTGTCGACCCACTTGGGCAGCACTGGCGAGACAAACTGCTCCATCCCATCCAGCAGGGCATCCGCTCGCTGCTCCAGCAGCAACATCGCCCGATGCTGCGGCCGCACGAAACCTTCTTCGACGATATGGTCGAGGAACCCGCCAAGCTTTTCATAGAACCCGTTCACATCGAGCAGCCCCAGCGGCTTGGCGTGATAGCCCAGTTGCCCCCAGGTCCAGACCTCGAACAGTTCTTCCAGCGTACCCAACCCACCCGGCAGGGCGATGAAGGCGTCGCTCAGTTCAGCCATGCGTGCCTTGCGCGCGTGCATGCCGTCGACCACTTCCAGGCGGGTCAAGCCCTTGTGGCCGATCTCGGCGTTCATCAGGCTCTCGGGAATGATTCCGATCACTTCGCCACCGGCCGCCATGGCCGCGTCAGCCACGGTGCCCATCAGGCCGACCGCGCCGCCACCGTAGACCAGGGTCAGGCCACGGCGGGCGATGGCCTGGCCAAGAGCAACCGCCGCTTCGCGGTAAGCTGGGTTGGCGCCGATGCTGGCGCCGCAGAACACACAAACGGAACGTACAGGCATTTGACAATCTCCAATCACTTAGCGTGACAGAGTACGGCGCAGGCCTGTCGCTTCCAAGGCTGCTTTCACTCCGGGCGGGAGAATTCGCAGCTCGCGCCGGTGGCGCCGTGGGCGTAGGCTGCGAGCAGGCTGTTCATGAAATTCGACAGGGACATGGGCTTTGCTCCTAAATGAGAGGTTGTCCCATCGTCTAGTAAAAGGGCATGATGTGCTCTTAGATTGGTTGTATACAATCCATTGAACAATTCTACTGCCTGGCCACTTGACACCCTTCTTGACTCATATCAGCCAGGGGTGAAACGGTTTCAGGCAGTCTCGCAATTGATAAAACCCTGCCAAGGAGATTCATGATGTTTGCGAAAGCTGTAGCGGTATCCCTGCTGACCCTCGCCAGCGCTTCTGTCTTCGCAGCCGAGTGTTCGGTGACTGTCGACTCGACTGACCAGATGTCCTTCAACACCAAGGACATTGTCGTCGACAAGAGCTGCAAGGAATTCACCGTCAACCTGACTCACTCCGGCAACCTGCCGAAGAATGTCATGGGGCACAACGTGGTCATCAGCAAGGAAGCTGACATGCAGCCGATCGCTACAGACGGTCTGGCAGCAGGGATTGACAAGAACTACCTGAAGGACGGTGATGAGCGCGTCATCGCTCATACCAAGATCATTGGCGCTGGTGAGACAGACAAGCTGACTTTCGATGTGTCCAAGCTGGCGGCTGATCAGAAGTACGGCTTCTTCTGCTCGTTCCCTGGCCACATCTCGATGATGAAAGGCACTGTTACCCTCAAGTAAGCATGCAGTGAAGACCGGGGCCGCCTAGCGGCCCCGGTTGTTTTCACGGGGCGAACGGCAGTTCGCGCTTGTGCTGGGTCTTGCGGTAAGTCGACACGATGATGTCGAACGCTTCCTGATCGACCGGCTGCCCATGCAGGAACGCATCGATCTGCTGGTAGGTCACCCCATGCGAGGCCTCGTCCGGCTTGCCCGGCTCCAGGTCTTCAAGGTCCGCAGTCGGCACCTTCTCCACCAGTGACTCCGGCGCGCCGAAGCTGCGCGCAATCGCCCGTACCTGGTTCTTCACCAGGCCACTGAGTGGCGCCAGGTCGCACGCACCGTCACCGAACTTGGTAAAGAAGCCCATCACTGCCTCGGCAGCATGGTCGGTGCCGATTACCAGGCCGGCACGAGCACCGGCGATGGTGTACTGCGCCACCATGCGCGTGCGCGCCTTGACGTTGCCGACGACGAAGTCCACCAGAGTCGGCGAGCCACCTTCCAGTGCCTTCACTTCCTTCGCCAGCGCGCGCACCGCCGGTGCGATATCGACCGTGTGCACTTCATCGGCCTTGATCACGTCCAGGCAGGCCTGGGCGTCGTGCTCGTCATGCTGCACCTGGTACGGCAGGCGTACGGCGATGAAGGTATAGGCCTTGTCGCCCGTCTCGGTGCGCAGTTCGTTGATGGCGCGCTGGGCGAGCAGGGCGGCAGTCAGCGAGTCGACGCCACCGCTGATGCCCAGCACCAGGGTCTTGAGCCGGGCGTTGGCCAGGCAGCCCTTGATGAACGCCACGCGCCGGGCGACTTCGGCGTCGAGCGCGGCGGCGTCGGCAAACGGCGGCTGCACCTTGAGCGCCTGGGCAATCTCTTGCTGAACGGCTTGCATGGGTTACTCCTTGCTGGGGACTTTGAATACATGACGCATGTAGGCGACGAAGTTGGCGTCGCGGCACTGGGTCTTGGCGGCCTCATCCGAGATCTTGGCCACCGGCGAGCCGTTGCAGTCGGTCATTTTAAGCACGATGTTCATCGGTGCCACACCCGGTATGTCGCACGTCAGGTTAGTACCAATGCCGAAACTGACGTTGATGCGCCCGCGCAAGGCACGGAAGATTTCCAGCGAACGGGTCAGGTTCAGGCCATCGGAGAACACCAAGGTCTTGGTCATCGGGTCGATGCCCAGCTTCTGGTAATGGGCGATGGCCTTTTCCGCCCAGGCCACCGGTTCGCCCGAATCGTGGCGCAGGCCGTCGAACAGCTTGGCGAAGTACAAGTCGAAATCGCGCAGGAAGGCATCCATGGTGATGCAGTCGGTCAGGGCGATACCGAGCAGGCCGCGGTATTCGCGTACCCAGCAGTCGAGGGCGGCGATCTGGCTGTCGATCAGCCGCGGGCCGAGCTGCTGGTGAGCCATGAACCACTCGTGGGCCATGGTGCCCAGAGGCTTGATATCCAGTTTCCATGCCAGGTCGACGTTGCTGGTGCCGACAAAACGGCCTGGGAAATCGTCGCGCAGCACCTTTACCACTTCGGCCTGTACACGGCTGGAGAAGCGACGGCGGGTGCCGAAGTCGGCCACTTGCAGTTCGGCCAGTTCGTCTTCGCTGGCGTGGGCGCGCAACCAGTCGAACTTGCGGTGCAGCTGGTCGCGCGCCTCGCAAAGGCGCATGTGCGGGTGCAGGTGGCGGTTGCGCACCTCGCTGATGAGGGCCAGCAGCGGTACTTCGAACAGGATCACATGCAGCCAGGGGCCGCGCAGGCGCAGGCACAGTTGGTCGTGCTCGATGCCCAGTTGCACATAGCGCAGGTTGAAGCGGAACAGGCGCAGAAAGCGCAGGAAATCGGGCTTGAGGAAGCTGATGCGTTCGAGGAAGGCCAGCTGGCCATCATCCAGGGTGAGGTCGCTGAGCAGTTCGAGCTGGTGGCGGATCTCGTCAAGGTACGGGCGCAGGTCCTCGCCGTTGCGACAGCGGAACTCCCATTCCACGTCGGCGTCCGGGTAGTTGTGCAGCACGGCCTGCATCATGGTGAGCTTGTAAAAGTCGGTGTCGAGCAGGTTGTGCACGATGCGCTCGGCGAATGCGCTCTCGCTCATCGATGGGGCTCCAGAAGCGGTGAATGGCGGCCATTGTGCCAGTCTTTTCAGTTTTGTTGTGTCAGTAACGGCCCCATCGCCGGCAAGCCGGCTCCCACAGTTGGGCATTGTGGTAACCCTGTGGGAGTCGGCTTGCCGGCGATGGGGCCAGTCCAGGCAAAACAGGTTTTTTTCCGTGCACCAGCTAGCCTTCAAACGGTGCCCCCTGTAGCAGTCGCGCACCAGCGGTGTGCACTTCGGTGACGGTGTGCGGTTACAGGGCGGTTGCACGTAAACACTTGCCAGGGTTGCAATGATGGCACCTGTTGGTTGCTCCTTGTCTGTACGAGTGGTGGCGCCTGCTGCGAGGCAGACGGTTGCACGCTCAATAATGGAAAGGCCGCCGGTCGCCTGCTTGCCTCCTGCCCAGTGTGTTTTCCCGGAAGACAAAATTGATGGCACGGCCCTTGCTCGGAGCACAGGGCTGAGAAGTTGTAGTGCCAACCAAAAAAACTCTAGGAGCACCACCTCATGTCGCAGACGTTTTACAAGAAAGGTTTCCTGGCACTTGCCGTGGCTACGGCACTGGGTGTTTCTTCGTTTGTTCAGGCCGACGTCAAGATCGGCGTCGCTGGTCCCATGACCGGGGCCAACGCAGCGTTTGGCGAGCAGTACATGAAAGGTGCGCAGGCAGCGGCCGATGTCATCAACAAGAATGGCGGCATCAACGGCGAGCAGATCAAGCTGGTTGCAGGTGACGATGCCTGCGAGCCCAAGCAGGCCGTAGCGGTGGCCAACCGTCTGGCCGACCAGGACAAGGTCATCGGCGTAGTGGGTCACTTCTGTTCTTCCAACACCATTCCGGCGTCCGAGGTGTATGACGAAGCGGGCATCATCGCCATTACCCCGGGCTCGACCAACCCAGCAGTGACCGAGCGCGGCCTGAGCGCCATGTTCCGCATGTGCGGCCGTGACGACCAGCAAGGCATCGTCGCCGGCGATTACATCGTCGACGTGCTCAAAGGCAAGAAGGTCGCGGTGCTGCACGACAAGGACACCTATGGCCAGGGCCTGGCCGACGCGACCAAGGCGCAGCTGGAAAAACGCGGCGTGAAGCCTGTGCTGTACGAAGGCCTGACCCGCGGCGAGAAAGACTTCAGCGCCGTGGTCACCAAGATCCGCGCCGCCGGTGCCGACGTCGTCTACTTCGGCGGCCTGCACCCGGAAGCCGGCCCGCTGGTACGCCAGCTGCGCGAGCAGGGCCTGAAGGACGTCAAGTTCATGTCCGATGACGGCATCGTCACCGACGAACTGGTGGCCACTGCAGGCGGCAAGCAATACGTCGAGGGCGTGTACATGACCTTCGGCGCCGACCCGCGCCTGCTGCCCGACAGCAAGGCCGTGGTGGAAGAGTTCCGCAAGGCCGGTACCGAGCCTGAAGGCTACACCCTGTACGCCTATGCCTCCGTCCAGGCGCTGGCCGCCGCGTTCAACGGCGCCAAGTCGAACAAGGGCGAAGACGCTGCCAAGTGGCTCAAGGCCAACCCGGTGCAGACCGTCATGGGCGAGAAGAAGTGGGACAGCAAGGGCGACCTGACCGTCTCCGACTACGTGGTCTACCAGTGGGACAAGGACGGCAAGTACCACCAGCTGGAAAAACAAAAATAACAACGGCGACCGGCCTGGGCGCATGACGCCCGGGCCGCAGCCCCGCGGTACCTGTCTTTATCCGTAGATCTGCACAGTTCTGCGCTGCGAGGGCCGCTGCATCGGCGGCCCGCCGTGGTCGGCGCTCGTGCAATCTCAATCAGGTGAGATTGCGTTATGGATGGTATTTTCCTGCAGCAACTGGTCAACGGCCTGACCCTCGGGTCGGTCTATGGCTTGATCGCCATCGGCTACACAATGGTCTATGGCATCATCGGCATGATCAACTTCGCGCACGGCGAGGTGTATATGATTTCCGCGTACCTCGCGGCAATCAGTCTGGCATTGCTGGCCTATTTCGGCGTCGAATCGTTCCCGCTACTGATGCTGGGTACGCTGTTGTTCACCGTCGTCGTCACGGGCGTCTATGGCTTCACCATCGAGCGCATCGCCTACAAACCCCTGCGCAACTCCACCCGCCTGGCACCGCTGATCAGTGCCATCGGCATCTCGCTGATCCTGCAGAACTACGCGCAGATCAGCCAGGGCGCCCGCCAGCAAGGCGTGCCAACCCTGCTCGAAGGCGCCCTGCGCGTCGAAGTGGGCAGCGGCTTCGTGCAACTGACCTACACCAAGATCTTCATCCTGATTGCCGCGTTCGTCGGCATGGGCCTGCTCACCTATGTGATCAAGTACACCAAGCTTGGCCGCATGTGCCGCGCCACCCAGCAAGATCGCAAGATGGCCTCGATCCTCGGCATCAACACCGACCGGGTGATCTCCTACGTGTTCGTCATCGGTGCGGTGATGGCTGCGCTGGCGGGCGTGCTGATCACCATGAACTACGGCACCTTCGACTTCTATGCCGGCTTCATCATCGGCATCAAGGCATTCACCGCCGCGGTGCTCGGCGGCATCGGCTCGCTGCCTGGCGCCATGCTCGGCGGGATCATCCTGGGCATCTCCGAGTCGTTGTTCTCAGGTCTGATCAACTCCGACTACAAGGACGTATTCAGCTTTTCGCTGCTGGTGATGATCCTTATCTTCCGCCCACAAGGCCTGTTGGGTCGCCCGCTCGTGGCTAAGGTGTGAACATGTCGATTGCCAAGATTGCCTCTGCCTCCGAAACCAAGGGTTTCGATATCAAACGCAGTTTGCTCGAGACGATTGTCGCGGGCCTGCTGGCCCTCATCGTGTTTGGCCCGATCGTCGGCGTGGTGCTCGACGGCTACACCTTCAATGCCGAGCCGCGCCGGGTGGCCTGGCTGGTCGGCGGGGTGATGCTCGGGCGATTCCTGCTCAGCCTGTACGTGCAGACCGCCCCCGGGCGGCGCATGCTCGAAGGCTTCGACAACGGTGGTTCGGGGGTGCATGTCAACGCCCCTGACTACAAGTCGCGCCTGCGCTACATCATCCCGGCGCTGATCGTGATCGCGATCGTCTTCCCGATCTTTGCCAACAAGTACCTGCTGACCGTGGTCATCCTCGGCCTGATCTACGTGCTGCTGGGCCTGGGCCTGAACATCGTGGTCGGCCTTGCGGGCCTGCTCGATCTGGGATACGTGGCGTTCTACGCCATCGGCGCCTACGGCCTGGCGCTGGGCTACCAGTACCTCGGGCTGGGCTTCTGGAGCGTGCTGCCGCTGGCGGCCATCGCCGCAGCGCTGGCGGGGTGCATCCTCGGCTTCCCGGTGTTGCGCATGCACGGTGACTACTTGGCGATCGTGACCCTGGGCTTTGGCGAGATCATCCGCCTGGTGCTGAACAACTGGCTGTCGTTCACCGGTGGCCCGAACGGCATGCCGGCGCCGGCGCCGACCTTCTTCGGCCTGGAGTTCGGCCGTCGGGCCAAGGACGGTGGGGTGCCGATTCATGAGTTTCTGGGCATCGATTACAACGCCAACCTGAAGTTCGTGTTCATCTACGCGGTGCTGTTCCTGGTGGTACTGGCCGTGCTGTATATCAAGCACCGGTTGACCCGCATGCCAGTCGGGCGTGCCTGGGAAGCGCTGCGCGAAGATGAGATCGCCTGCCGCTCGATGGGCCTGAACCATGTGCTGGTCAAGCTCTCGGCCTTCACCCTGGGCGCTTCCACTGCAGGTCTGGCCGGGGTGTTCTTCGCCACCTACCAGGGTTTCGTCAACCCGTCGTCGTTCACCTTCTTCGAGTCGGCGCTGATCCTGGCCATCGTCGTGCTCGGCGGCATGGGGTCGACCGTGGGGGTGGTGATCGCCGCCTTCGTGTTGACCGTGGCGCCTGAGCTGCTGCGCAGCTTCTCCGAATACCGCGTACTGCTGTTCGGCGTGCTGATGGTGCTGATGATGATCTGGCGACCGCGTGGGCTGATCCGCATCAGCCGTACCGGTGTGGTCCCGCGTAAAGGAGTGGCGCCATGAGCGACGAAATCATTCTCTCGGTCGACAACCTGATGATGCAGTTCGGTGGCATCAAGGCGCTCAGCGATGTCAGCCTCAAGGTCAAGCGCAACCAGATCTTTGCCTTGATCGGCCCCAACGGCGCCGGCAAGACCACTGTGTTCAACTGCCTCACCGGTTTCTACAAGGCCAGCGGCGGGCGTATCGAGCTGAACGTGCGCGGTAGCCATACCAACGTTATTCAGTTGCTGGGCGAGCGCTTCCAGGCCACCGATTTCGTGTCGCCGGCGAAGTTTGCCAATCGCCTGTACTACAAGATGTTCGGTGGTACCCACCTGGTGAACCGCGCAGGCCTGGCGCGGACGTTCCAGAACATTCGCCTGTTCAAGGAAATGTCGGTGGTGGAAAACCTGCTGGTGGCCCAGCACATGTGGGTCAACCGCAACCTGCTGGCCGGTGTGCTCAACACCAAGGCCTACCGCAAGGCCGAAAGCGATGCCCTGGACCACGCATTCTATTGGCTGGAAGTGGTCGACTTGGTCGACTGCGCCAACCGGCTGGCTGGCGAGTTGTCCTATGGCCAACAGCGCCGCCTGGAAATCGCCCGGGCCATGTGCACGCGCCCGAAGATCATCTGCCTGGACGAGCCGGCTGCCGGCCTCAACCCGCAGGAGACCGAGGCGCTGAGCCGTATGATCCGTGTGCTGCGCGACGAACACGACATCACCGTGGTGCTGATCGAACATGACATGGGCATGGTCATGAGCATCTCGGACCATATCGTCGTGCTTGACCACGGCAACGTGATCGCCGAAGGCGCGCCACAGGATATTCGCCACAACCCGACGGTGATCGCCGCCTATTTGGGTGCCGACGAAGAGGAACTGGTATGAGTGCACCCATTCTCGAACTGAAGGAACTGGACGTGTTCTACGGGCCCATCCAGGCCCTGAAGAAAGTCTCGATGCACATCAACGAAGGCGAGACGGTCAGCCTGATCGGCGCCAACGGAGCCGGCAAGTCGACCTTGCTGATGTCGATCTTCGGCCAGCCGCGTGCGGCGTCCGGGCACATTGTCTATCGTGGCACCGACATCACCCGCAAGTCGTCGCACTACATCGCCTCCAACGGCATCGCCCAGTCCCCGGAAGGGCGCCGAGTGTTCCCCGACATGACGGTCGAGGAAAATTTGATGATGGGTACCATCCCCATCGGCGACAAGCATGCCAGTGAAGACATGCAGCGCATGTTCGAGCTGTTTCCGCGCTTGAAGGAGCGGCGCAACCAGCGAGCGATGACCATGTCCGGTGGCGAGCAGCAAATGCTCGCCATTGCCCGGGCGTTGATGAGCCGGCCCAAGCTGCTGCTGCTCGACGAGCCCTCGTTGGGGCTTGCGCCTATCGTGGTCAAGCAGATCTTCGCGACCCTGCGTGAACTGGCCAAAACGGGGATGACCATCTTCCTGGTGGAGCAGAACGCCAACCATGCACTGAAGTTGTCTGACCGGGCGTATGTGATGGTCAACGGCCAGATCCGCATGACCGGCACCGGGCAGGAACTGTTGGTGAACGAAGAAGTGCGTAACGCGTACCTGGGCGGGCATTGACGACAGTTAGGGGCTGCTGCGCAGCCCAATCGCCGGCAAGCCGGCTCCCACAAAGGGCGATGCTTAACCTGTGGGAGCCGGCTTGCCGGCGATTGGGCCGCACATGTGGACAACTTGTCGCATATCTTTCTCGAAGCGCACTACAAACCCTTCACAAGCCCTTGTTTCCACAGGTGGTATGTTTTCCACGGATAATGTGGAACCGCCTGTGGAAAACATGGTGGCACCTCGCTCAAACTCTCTGATTTCAAGGCTTTCGAGCATCTGTTCATTTTTTGAACAGAGAGGCTTTGTGGATGATTGAACAGGTTTTTTTCCACAGATCTGATATGCCCTGAATTCGTGGAATGCCTGTGGATAAGTCTGTGAGCAACCCTTGGACAGACCGCTGCAGACGGCATGCTTGAAAGCGTTGCGCCATCACCGAACAGCTCGTCAGCGACCGCCGTTCGCTGAAAGGGTTCCGCTGGTAGGACAAGTTGCCCCCAATCCGTGGGGAAAGGCTTGTGGATAACATGCGTATAGCTGGCGCCAACCGCTCTGTAGCAGGGCTTTCGCGACTATGTACAAAAAATGACCAGCTGCTTTGAAACCTTGCTGCCGGGGCCAACCAGAGGCATGCTGCAAAGCCTGCCGATGACTATCCACAGCGAGGAACAGAGCATGACGTCCACCGTATTCATCACTGGCGCGACTTCCGGTTTTGGCGAGGCCACCGCCCGCCGTTTCGCCGACGCCGGCTGGAAGCTGGTACTCACCGGGCGCCGCAAGGACCGTCTGGATGCCCTGTGCGCCGAGCTGTCGGCCAAGACTGAAGTGCATGGCCTGGTCCTCGATGTGCGCGACCGCAAGGCCATGGAACAGGCGATCGCCACCCTGCCAGCCGGCTTCGACAAGCTGCGCGGCCTGGTCAATAACGCAGGCCTGGCACTGGGTGTGGATGCAGCGCAGAACTGCAGCCTCGACGATTGGGAAACCATGGTCGACACCAACATCAAGGGCCTGATGTACACCACCCGCCTGCTGCTGCCACGCCTGATCGCCCACGGTCGCGGCGCGTCGATCCTCAATGTGGGTTCCGTGGCGGGCAACTACCCGTACCCGGGCAGCAATGTGTATGGCGGCACCAAGGCCTTCGTCGGTCAGTTCTCGCTGAGCCTGCGTTGTGACCTGCGTGGCACCGGTGTGCGCGTCAGCAATATCGAGCCGGGCCTGTGCGAGAGCGAGTTTTCGCTGGTGCGATTTGGCGGTGACCAGGCCAAGTATGACGCCACCTATGCTGGCGCCGAGCCGATCCAGCCGCAGGATATCGCCGAGACCATTTTCTGGATCCTCAACCAGCCGGCACACATCAACATCAACAGCCTGGAGCTGATGCCGGTGAGCCAGGACTGGGCAGGGTTCTCGATCGACCGTTCGGCCAAAGGCTGACTTACGGCCCGATCGCCGGCAAGCCGGCTCCCACAGGTACAGCACAGGCCTCAAGGGCTGTGAATAATGGTGTGGGAGCCGGCTTGCCGGCGATAGCGTCAGTTCAGGCGCTGCAACCCTTCCAGGCAGGTCGCCAAGTGGTAAGGGGTGGTCGAAGGCATATCATGTCGGCTGACAGCACCTTCGCTGTCCAGGCACTCATACCAGCCAGCCTCCCGCAGGAATCGCCTGTTCATCGCCTGTAACTGTTCGATCAACCTGGTATCGTGATCAGCACGCAACGCCAGCGCCCGCAGATACTCCGCCTGTGCCCAAATCCGCTGGGTCGCATCGATGACCTTGCCATCCACGTCCAGCATGGCCAGCACCGCCGTGTCCTTCACCCCGCACTGCTCGGCATAGCCAAAGGCGCGCTCGATGGACGCGTGCAGCGGCGTACCACGCAACAGCGGCGAAGTCTCCAACAGGTAGAACCATTCGAACTGATGCCCCGGTTCGAACCAGTTATCCACAGCACCCCTTGGCTTTTCCAGCATTAGCCCGTACTGCGGCTCGATGAAGTGCGTTTGCAGCGCCTCGCACAGTTGCAGCAGGTCGTGCTGCACGTTCTCATCTTCACGCACGGCGAGCACCTGCAGGAACGCCTCGGCCAAGTGCATCTGCGGGTTTTGCAAGGGGCCGCTGCCCAGGTCGGACCAGTCTTCACCCAGGCTGGCCTCGTACAGGCCGTCATCGCGGGCGAACTGTTCGGCAACGATCTCCAGGGCAGCATTGAGCGCAGACTCCACCAGCCCTTCTTGTACCTTGCCCCAGTAATGGGCGCAGGCGAAGACGATGAAGGCGTGGGTGTAAAGGTCCTTGCGTCGGTCCAGGGGCTTGCCTTCAGCGTCGATGCTGTAGAACCAGCCGCCGTTCTCGGCATCATGGAAATGCCGCTGCAACGAGCGGAACAGGGCGGCGGCGCGCTCTGCGGCACCGGGTTGCTCGATACGGCTGCTGAACAGGTAGAGCTGGCGAGCACAGGCCATGGCCCGGTAGCGCTGGACGGGCAGTGGCTGGTGCTGAGCGTCAAGGGCTTCGTAGGGCAGGGCCATGTCGGCGTTCCAGCCTGGGCCTAGCCACAGCGGCACGATGCGATCGGCGAAGTGCTGGTTGAAGCGGGCCAGTTCGGGCTGAAGGGGGCAGGCGTTGGGCATGAAAGCGCTCGTCATGGTCAGGCAGTGCGCCATGGTAGCAGAACTCTGGCTCAGCCCGGATTACCCAGCCCCTGCCAATGCCGTGCGCCGACGAAGATGAAGCGCAGCTGCTGGGTGATCTTTTCCTGCGCCGTCAACGCCTGTGGATAACCCTGTTCAGGGCTGTCGATCAATTCGGGCAAGGTGGCGAACACGGTCTTCACCACCAGGTCGGCCATCACTGCCAGTGCAGCGTTGTCCAGATGCTGCCAGCGCTTCATGCGCGCAAGGTCGGTGGCCAAGTCGTCGCTGATGCCCTGGCGCAAGCGTGCAATCGCCTGGCGCACCGCTTGCGAGCCACCGTACTGTTCGCGCGCCAGGAACAGGAACTGCGCACGGTGGGCGGCCACCACATCGAGGAAGATGCGTACCGAGGCGTCGGTTATACCGCCGAGTTCGAACTCGTTCTGCCGCACCAGGCGGATGGTATGACGAAAGGTGGCGTCAACTTCGGCGACCAGCGCCAGGCCCAGGGCATCCATGTCGGGGAAGTGCCGGTAGAAGCCTGTGGGCACGATACCTGCCGCCTTGGCCACTTCGCGCAGGCTGATGCTGCCGAAGCCGCGACCACTCTCCATGAGCTGGCAGGCAGCATCGAGCAGGGCCTGGCGGGTCTGTTGCTTCTGTTCGGCGCGCGGCAGCATGGCAGGGAATTCTGAGACGGTGAGGCTGGGCACTCTAGATAAAAAAACGAAGCCCGGTCAATGGACCGGGCTGGGAGGGGAGCAGGCACTCTGATGCAGGTTGTTGTTTTCGGCCATGGCGGTCAGCTCACATGGCTGATTTCAACCAGGCGATCCGAGCCACCTTCGGCGACACGGCCACTGCGTTCGATCAGGCGATCCGAGCCACCCTCGGCGACACGGCCACTGCGTTCGATCAGGCGATCCGAGCCACCTTCGGCGACACGGCCACTGCGTTCGATCAGGCGATCCGAGCCACCTTCGGCGACACGGCCACTGCGTTCGATCAGGCGATCCGAGCCACCCTCGGCGACACGGCCACTGCGTTCGATCAGGCGATCCGAACCGCCTTCGGCGACACGGCCACTGCGTTCTATCAGCCGATCCGAGCCGCCTTCGGCAACGGTTTTCAGCGGTTGGGCGATTTCTGCGGCGCTGGAGCGCGATTCGGCGGTCAGGTGCTGGTCGGCAGCAGGCACAGCGAAGGCATTGGCAGCCAGGACAGACAGGGTCAGGGTAAGCAGGGTGCGTTTCATGATCTCGGTGCTCCTCGGGTGGGGCGGGAAAGTGGGTACGGAGCCAATGCTACGCCCGGGGGCACCAGAGAGAAGTTCATACGGGTAATGGTAACAATCGACCGTATTGATAGACCTTTGCAACGGCTCTATTACGCTACTTGTGGAGTGGATAGTGGCTATTTGCTGTGGCTTTTGCAGCGCTCCCATCAACCGAACCATGACCAATAGCCGAGGCAGTCCCCCGGAAAAACTTCGCTATCATGGACGCCACCGATAAAACCCCACGGGTTTTCATCAGTCCGAGATATTGAGTGCCATCGCTGTGCCCCGCTTTGAGCCATGTCGTCAGGAGAACCACGCAATGACGCGTCCCGCCAGAATCCTCGTCTGGACCCTCACCACCCTGCTGACCCTGCTGGCGATATTGATCCTGGTGATCGCCACCTTCGACTGGAACCGTATCAAGCCGCTGCTCAACGAAAAGGTTTCCGAGGCGCTGCACCGTCCCTTCGCAATCAATGGCAACCTCGCCGTTCACTGGCGCACCGAACCCGAGGAGGGCGGCTGGCGCGCCTGGGTGCCCTGGCCCCGCTTCACTGCCGAGAACCTGACCCTGGGCAACCCCGACTGGCTCAAGGAGCCGCAGATGGTCGGCCTGGAGCGCGTCGAGTTTCGCCTTGCGCCACTGCCACTGGTGTTCCAGCAGATCGTCATCCCGCGCATCGACCTGGTCAAACCTACGGCTAGCCTGACTCGCCTGGCCGATGGCCGGGCCAACTGGACCTTCGACTTCGGCCCCAAGGACGAAAACGCAGAGCCGTCAAAATGGCAGCTGGACATTGGTGCAATTGGCTTCGACCAAGGCAACGTCAGCTTTGATGACCAGACGCTGAAAACCAATATGAAGGTGCAGATCGACCCGTTGGGCAAGCCGATCCCGTTCAGCGATATCGTCGGCAAGGCCAGCGCGGAAAAGGCTGGCGGCGCTCAGGACTATGCCTTTGGGCTGAAGGCCAAGGGCCGTTACAAGGACCAGCCAGTCACGGGTACAGGCAAGATCGGTGGCTTGCTGGCGCTGCAGGATGCCAGCCAGCCGTTCCCGTTGCAGGCCGATGTGCGCATCGCCGATACCCACGTGATACTCGCCGGCACCCTGACCGACCCGCGCAACCTGGGCGCCCTCGACTTGCGCCTGCGGTTGTCGGGTGCCAGCCTGGGCAACCTCTACCCGCTGACCGGCGTGACCCTGCCCGACACCCCTGCCTATGAAACCGATGGCCACCTCACGGCCAACCTGCAGGCTGCCGAGGGTGCGACCTTCAATTACCAGGGCTTCAACGGCAAGATCGGCGACAGTGATATCCACGGCGACCTGGCGTTCGTCGCCAGCCAGCCGCGGCCCAAGCTCACCGGCAAGCTGGTCTCCAATCAATTACTGTTCAAGGACCTGGCGCCGCTGATCGGCGCCGACTCCAATGCCGAGCAGAAGGCCCGTGGCGGTGCCAGCAAGCAGCCCGCCGCCAAGGTGCTGCCGGTGGAAGAGTTCCGCACTGAACGCTGGCGGGCCATGGATGCCGATGTCACCTTCGCCGGCAAGCGCATCGTCCACAGCGAACAGCTGCCGTTCAATGATTTGTCTGCCCACGTGATTCTCGACGACGGCTTGTTGCGCCTTGAGCCGCTGCGCTTCGGCGTGGCGGGCGGCAACCTGGCCTCGAACATTCGCCTGGACGGGCGCAGCGTGCCGCTGCAGGGGCGTGCCCAACTGACTGCGCGTGGCTTCAAGCTCAAGCAGCTGTTCCCCACCTTTGCGCCCATGCAAACCAGCTTTGGCGAACTCAACGGCGATGCCGACATCAGCGGCCGCGGCAACTCGGTAGCGGCGTTGCTGGGCACGGCCAACGGCGACCTGCGCATGCTGATCAACGATGGCGCGATCAGCCGCAGCCTGATGGAGATCGCCGGGCTCAACGTTGGCAACTATGTGGTCGGCAAGCTGTTTGGCGACGAGGACGTGAAGATCAACTGCGCAGCGGCCGATGTCGGGATCAAGGATGGGTTGGCGACCACGCGCCTGTTCATCTTCGACACCGAGAACGCGATCATCTACATCAACGGCACGGCCAACTTCGCCAGTGAGCAGCTGGACTTGAAGATCAGCCCGGAATCCAAAGGCCTGCGGTTGTTCTCGCTGCGCTCGCCGCTGTATGTGCGTGGGCCGTTCGCCAAGCCGAGCGCGGGGGTGCAGGCGGTGCCGCTGGCCTTGCGCGGGGCAGGGATGGTGGCGTTGGGAGTGGTGGCGGGGCCGGCGGCGGGGTTGCTGGCGCTGGTGGCACCCAGCAGCGGTGATGAGCCCAATCAGTGCACGCCGTTGCTGCAACAGATGAAAGCCGGCAAGGCGCCGGCTGCGGTGAAAGGCAAGAAATAGCGTTGCAGCCAATCGCCGGCAAGCCGGCTCCCGCGCATATTTCGTGTGGGAGCCGGCTTGCCGGCGATTGGGCTGCTAAGCAGCCCTTAGCGATTACAACCCCTGCAGCAGATCGGACATATCGTCCGCGTGCTCTTCTTCCTGCGCCAGGATGTCTTCGAAGATACGCCGCGTAGTCGGGTCGGTATCGCCGATGTACTGGATGATCTCCCGGTAGCTGTCGATTGCGATGCGCTCGGCCACCAGGTCCTCCAGTACCATCTCCTTCAGCGTACTGCCTGCCACATACTGGGCGTGGGAGTTCTTGGTCAGGTTGTCCGGGTTGAAGTCAGGCTCACCCCCCAGCTGCACGATGCGTTCGGCCAGCTTGTCGGCGTGCTCGGCTTCCTGGGTGGCATGCTCGAGGAACTCCTCGGCCGCGACACTCGCCTTGATCCCGCTGGCCATGAAGTAGTGGCGCTTGTAGCGCAACACGCAGACCAGCTCGGTGGCCAGCGATTCGTTCAGCAGGCGCAGGATTTCCTTTCTATCAGCCTGGTAACCCTCGGTCACGGCCCCTTGTTCCACATGCTGGCGGGCACGCTTGCGCAGGGTTTGCACATCGGTCAGTTCAACGTTGCTCATGGTTGTCTCCAAACAGATCAGGACGGTGGGTCAAGGTGTGACGGAGGCTTTGGCGTCCTTTACGGCTTCGCTGTCCTCTTCTCGTTGCTTGCATGTCTTGAAGCCCTTGGCATCGACATGGCCGGTGGCGTCGAAACGCACGTAATAGGGCTGTTGCTGGCCGTCGCGGTTGAGGATGTAGTCGTTGCAGGTGCCCCCGTGCGGCAAGTCGATGACATTGGACGGGCTGCCGCCGATCGCGATGACCTTCTGCATGGTCATGCCGTTTTCCACCTGCTTGACCAGTGGTTCGTCGCGATAGGTGACGTAGTCGACCGGGTTTTCCGGGCGGCTGCCGCAGGCGGCCAGGGTGGCGCTTGCCAAAAGGATTGCCAGGGTCTGCTTGTACATGGTCCCGCTCCTTGCACAGGGTCTGTTCTGGTTTGGAACCGCAGCGCGCGTCAGGAGTTCGATTGCGATGGTCATCAACGCCGCTGTAGTGTGGGCCGAACGTCCACGCAAAGGGGCTGGGGCAATGGGACAGGAATTGGCCACGCGATACCCGCTGGTGCTGGTACCGGGAATGCTCGGCTTCGTCAGGGTGCTGCTCTATCCCTACTGGTTCGGTATCGTGCCGGCCTTGCGCAAGGGCGGGGCGCGGGTGTTCCCCGTGCAGGTTTCGCCGTTGCACGCCAGCGAGGTGCGCGGTGAGCAGTTGCTGGCGATCATCGAAGACATCTGTGAGCGCACCGGCGCCAGCAAGGTCAACCTGATCGGCCACAGCCAAGGTGCCCTGGATGCCCGTTACGCCGCTGCCAGAAGGCCTGAGCGGATCGCCTCGGTGACTTCGGTGGCCGGGCCCAACCACGGTTCGGAACTGGCTGACCATCTGCAACGTGTCGCGCCGGGTGACTCACCCCAGGGACGTATCTTGAAGGCCGTGCTGCACGGTCTGGCGTTGTTGCTGGTGTGGCTGGAAACCGGCTGGCGGCGTGACCCGCTGCCAGTCGACGTACATGCCTCGCACCAGTCCCTGACCAGCGAAGGCGTGGCGCTGTTCAACCAGGCTTATCCGCAGGGCTTGCCCGATACCTGGGGAGGGGAAGGGCCCAGCGAGGTCAACGGCGTTCGCTACTACTCCTGGTCAGGCACCCTGCAGCCCGGGCTTACCGACCAGGGACGCAACCGCTTCGACGGCAGCAATCGCTTCTGCCGCCTGTTCGCGCGCAGCTTCGTCAAGGAAAAGGGCCACTGCGACGGCATGGTCGGGCGCTTCAGTTCGCATCTGGGCCAGGTGATCGGTGACGACTACCCGCTCGACCACCTGGACATCGTCAACCAGTCGCTCGGTGCCGTGGGCAAGGGCGCCGAACCGGTTCGCCTGTTCATCGAGCATGCTGCCCGGCTCAAGGCTGCGGGGCTGTAGCCAGGCGGCGCACGGGGGTGGTCCAGCGTTCGGCGAGGACCACGCCGGCCAGGGTCAGCAGGCCGCCGATAAGGTGGTAGCTGGCCAGTTGCTCGTCGAGTACACCAGCGGCGATCAGCGCGGTCACCAGCGGCAGCAGGTTGAAGAACAGCGTAGTGCGGCTAGGCCCCAGCCGGTGCACGGCCTGCATCCACACCAGCGGTGCAACCATCGAGGCGAGCACGCAGGCATATAGCACCAGGCCGACATTGTGGGTATTCAGGCCAGTCTTCTCCGAGATCAGGAACAGCGGCAACAACACCACGATGGCCACCAGCACCTGCAGGTACAGCAACTGCAAGGGCGGCAGGCGCAGTTGCCATTTCTTCAACAGGAAGCTGTACAGCGCGTAGGCCAGAGTGGCCACCAGCATCAGCAGGTCGCCGCTGTTCAGGCCCTGTTCGAGCAGCGCGTCAGGGTTGCCGGCAGATACCACTTCGAGCACTCCGTAGAACGACACCAATGCACCGAACAAGGCGCCGAAGGTCAGGCGCTGGCCGAGCCAGGCGATCGACAGGGCCAGCGACATCAGCGGCATCAGCGAGAGGATGATGCCCATGTTGGTGGCACTGGTGATGCCGGCGGCGAAATACGCCAGGCTCTGGTACAGCGCCATGCCCAGTACGCCGAGGACGAAGACCTTGCCCAGGTTCGGGCGAATTGCAGCACGGTTGCGCCACACCTTCGGCAGCAGGAACGGGGTGAACAGCAGGCCGGCCAGCAGCCAGCGGTAGAAGCCGATCTCGGCGGGGTGGATGGCACCGGCGGACAGCTTGGTGACCACGGTATTGCCGGCCCAGATGAGGATGGCGGTAAGGGGGAATAGGTAATTCATGCAGCTGTGATTCTCTGAGGTGTTGCGAAAGGGCCGATGGCGGCCCCCGATAGGCAGTCATTATCCGCTGTCCGTTCGCAAGCCTATACTCCTATCCAGACAACCTGCCCCTGCAAGCAGACACCATGGCCCGCAAATACCTCGACATCCCCCAGTTCGACCAGCTCCCGGCACCGGTGTACTTCCGTCACGACGAGTTCGGCGCCGACACCCACAGCGCCCCGCATCGCCATGCCTGGGGCCAGCTCAACTACACCGCCCATGGCGTCATGTACCTGGACGTCGACGGCCAGCGCTTTCTCTCGCCTCCGCATTATGCGGTGTGGGTGCCGCCGGGCACCGAGCATGGCTGCTACAACCCTCAGGCCATCGTCTATCGCTCGGTCTACCTGGACCGCAGCCTGTGCGCCGACCTGCCGCAGCAGCCATGCAGCCTGGTGATCAGCGACATCCTCAAGGCCATCCTCGGCGACTTCGCCCGGCGCGACCTCAAGGTGGCTCAGGATGAGCGCGACCAGCGCCTGGTTCAGGTGCTGCTCGACCAGCTTTTGCTGGCGCCCACCCAGACCTGCTACCTGCCGTTCGCCCGCAGCGACGGCCTGCGCCAGGTGCTCGACGCGCTCGGCAGCGAGCCTGGCGATAACCGTCCGCTAGCTGAATGGGCGGCGCAGGTGCATGTCAGCGAACGGACCCTAGCGCGCCAGTTCCTGCGGGAACTGGGTATCAGCTTCGGCGAGTGGCGTCTGCGCCTGCGTTTTCTACGCGCCATCGAGGCCCTGGAGGCCGGCCAGCCGATTCAGGCCATTGCCTTCGACCTGGGCTACAGCAGCGCCTCGGCCTTCATCGCCATGTTCCAGCGCCAGGCCCACTGCACGCCGGAGCAATACCGCCGGCAGGCACGGGCAGGCGTGTAAAAATTCTTGTCTACAATAATCTGCACCACCGTGCATCGGGCGCGGAGACAAGGAGACCACTCCATGAAGATGCTGCAAATGCCATTGCTGGTGTTGGCTGTGTTGTTCAGCGCGCAAGGATTCGCTGCTACCGCGCAACAGGAAAAGATGACGTCCTGTAATGCCGACGCCACCGCCAAGGCCCTCAAGGGTGATGAACGCAAAGCGTTCATGAGCACTTGCCTGAAGAAGAGCACGCCAGCCACCCAGCAGGAAAAGATGAAAACCTGCAATGCCGACGCCAGCACCAAGGCACTCAAGGGCGACGAGCGCAAAGCCTTCATGAGCGACTGCCTGAAGAAGAAATGACCTGCGCCTATGCCTGTGGCCACAAGGCTGGCAGACTGCGGGTCTTTCCGCTGTCTGCCGCCGAGGCTGTATGACCTTCACCCCCCGCCAGATCACCCTTGCCAGCCTGATCATCGTGATGGCCGGCCTGCTCCTGGCCCTGCCCTTGAAGTTGCTGCCCAGCCTGCTGGCCGGCTTGCTGGTGTTCGAACTGGTCAACATGCTCACACCACGGCTGCAGCCGCTGATTGCCGGGCAGCGTGCGCGCTGGCTGGCGGTGGCGCTACTGGGCACGCTGGTGGTCAGTACCCTGACGTTGCTGATCGCTGGCGCGTTCAGCTTCCTGCTGCACGAGGCGGAAAACCCTGGCGCTTCGCTGGACAAGTTCATGGCGCTGGTGGAGCGTGCCCGTGGCCAGTTACCGCCGTTCATCGAAGCTTACCTGCCAGCCAGTGCGGCCGAGTTCAAGGTGGCTATCGGTGACTGGATCAAGAGCCACCTGAGCGACCTGCAACTGGTGGGCAAGGGCATGGCGCACATGTTCGTGACCTTGCTCATCGGCATGATTCTCGGGGCCATCATCGCCCTGCAGCGCATCCCCGACATTTCCCGGCGCAAGCCCTTGGCGGCGGCGTTGTTCGAGCGGCTGAACCTGCTGGTGCAGGCGTTTCGCAACATTGTGTTCGCGCAGATCAAGATCTCGCTGCTCAACACCACCTTCACCGGCATCTTCCTCGCGGTGGTGATGCCGCTGTTCGGCGTGCACCTGCCGCTGACCAAGACCCTGATCGTGCTGACCTTCCTGCTCGGGCTGTTGCCGGTGATCGGCAACCTGATGTCGAACACGCTGATCACTATCGTCGGCATGTCGCTGTCGATCTGGGTGGCGGCGGCGGCGCTGGGTTACCTGATCGTCATCCACAAGGTCGAGTACTTTCTCAACGCGCGGATCGTCGGTGGGCAGATCAGTGCCAAGGCCTGGGAGCTGTTGCTGGCGATGCTGGTGTTCGAGGCGGCGTTCGGCTTGCCGGGGGTTGTGGCGGGGCCGATCTATTACGCCTACCTGAAGAGTGAGTTGAAGCGGGCCGAGCTGGTTTGAGCTGTACCGCCCCCATCGCCGGCAAGCCGGCTCCCACAGGTTCGCCACAAGGCTCGAATGTGGGAGCCGGCTTGCCGGCGATAACGGCTCCCACAGGTTCGCCACAGGGCTCGAATGTGGGAGCCGGCTTGCCGGCGATAACGACTCCCACAGGTTCGCCACAGGGCTCGAATGTGGGAGCCGGCTTGCCGGCGATGACGGCTGTACAGGCCCTGCAGAAGTATCAGACCGCCCCGTAACGCTTGCGCGCCTCGATCGCCAACCCGCTACCGATGCTGCCAAAGATATTGCCTTCCACATGCCGTGCATTGGGCAGCATCGCCGCCACGCTGTTGCGCAGCGCCGGAATGCCACTGGAACCACCGGTGAAGAACACCGTATCCACCTGCCCATGGCCCACACCGGCCTTGCCCATCAGTTCGGTCACGCTGCCACGCACGCGCTCCAGCAACCCTTCGATGGCACCTTCGAACACCGCTCTGGTCAGGTCCACGCCCAGTTCACGCTCGACCCGTCCGAGGTCGATGCGGCGGCTCTGCTGCTCGGTCAGATCGATCTTGCTGGCCTCCACTTCCATCGCCAGCCAGTGCCCGGCGCGCTGCTCGATCAGCTTGAACAGGCGGTCGATGCCAAGCGTATCCTCGATGTCGTAGCGCATGCTGCCCAGTGCCAGTTGCGACTTCTGCGAATACAGGGCATTGATGGTGTGCCAGGTGGCCAGGTTGAGGTGGTAGCTGGTGGGCATCAGCGCACCGCTCTTCATCCGGCTGCCGTAACCGAACAGTGGCATCACGCCCTGCAGGCTCAGTTGCTTGTCGAAGTCGGTACCGCCGATGTGCACGCCGCCGGTGGCGAGGATGTCGCTCTGGCGCTCGGCTACCCGATGGCGCTCCGGCGACAGGCGAATCAGGGTAAAGTCCGAAGTACCACCGCCGATATCGACGATGAGCACCAGTTCTTCACGGCTGATGCTCGACTCGTAGTCGAAGGCCGCAGCGATCGGCTCGTACTGGAACGACACGTCCTTGAAACCGATCTTGCGGGCCACCTCGGCCAGGGTGTCCTCGGCTTCCTGGTCGGCGGCCGGATCTTCGTCGACGAAGAACACCGGGCGGCCCAGCACCACCTGGTCGAATTCGCGGCCCGCATCGGCCTCGGCGCGCTTTTTCAGCTCGCCGATGAACATGCCCAGCAGGTCCTTGAACGGCAGGGCGCTGCCCAGCACGCTGGTGTCATGCTTAATCAGCTTGGAGCCCAGCAGGCTTTTCAGCGAGCGCATCAGGCGGCCTTCGTAGCCTTCGAGGTACTCATGCAGCGCCAAACGGCCATACACCGGGCGACGCTCTTCGATATTGAAGAAGACCACCGAGGGCAGGGTGATCTTGCCGTCTTCCAGGGCGACCAGCGACTCGTTGCCGGGGCGGTGCCAGCCGACCGTGGAGTTGGATGTGCCGAAATCGATGCCCAGGGCGCGGGCCGGGGATACGTCAGACATGGGAAACAGGCTTCCGGAGGCAAAACGGCCGCGCAGTTTATGCCAGTTGGCCAGAGAATCAAGACCGGCCGTCTGCCTTGCAGCAACACCAAGCGCACCTTGAAAGGCTATGCTTGACCCCTATCTTCAGTTGCAACACGCAAATTCACATTGGTGATCCATAGATGGACTTCAAAGACTACTACAAGATACTCGGCGTAGAGCCCACGGCGGACGAGAAGGCGATCAAAGCCGCGTACCGCAAGCTGGCGCGCAAGTATCACCCCGATGTCAGCAAGGAGCGCGACGCCGAGGAGAAATTCAAGGAGGCCAACGAGGCCTACGAGGTGCTGGGCGATGCCCAGAAGCGCGCCGAATTCGACGAAATCCGCAAGTACGGCGGCCAGCATGGTCGGCCGTTCCAGGCCCCACCAGGCTGGGAAAGCCGTGGCGGTGGCGGCGGCTTCGAGGGCGGCGACTTCTCCGACTTCTTCAGCTCTATCTTCGGCGCCCGTGGCGGCAACCCCTTCGGTGGCGCCCGGCAACAACGCAGTGCCGGCAGGCGAGGGCAGGACGTGGAACTGGAACTGGCAATCTTCCTTGAAGAAACCCTGAGCAAGGAATCCAAGCAGATCAGCTTCCAGGTGCCGCAAACCAACGCCGCCGGCCAGCGCACCGGCTTCACCACCAAGACCCTGAACGTGAAGATTCCGGCCGGGGTGACCGATGGCGAGCGGATCCGGCTGAAGGGCCAGGGTGCGCCAGGGGTAGGCGGCGGGGCCAATGGCGACCTGTTCCTGACCATCCGCATGGCACCGCACCCGCTGTTCGATGTCGAAGGTCATGACTTGATCATTACCGTGCCGCTGGCCCCGTGGGAAGCGGCGCTGGGCACCAAGGTGGCGGTGCCGACCCTGGACGGCAAGATCAACCTGACCATCCGGCCCGACAGCCAGAGTGGCCAGCGCCTGCGCGTACCGGGCAAGGGCTTGGCGAATAAGCAAGGCGAGCGCGGCAACCTCTATGCACAACTCAAGGTGGTGATGCCGCCTGCATCCGACGCTTCAGCCCGCGAACTGTGGACGCAGCTCTCCGAGAAGGCTGCGTTCAACCCGAGGACACAATGGAGTAAGTGATCATGAGCAGCACCCTGATCGTTCAACTGGACATGCGCACCCTCTGCCAGGAAGCCGATATCACGGCCGACTACGTGGTCGAAATCGTCGAGCACGGCATTGTTGAACCTTCGGGGCGAACGCCGGAGGATTGGTTGTTCGATGATCAGGCGCCGTTGGTGGCCAAGCGTGCGGTGAAGCTGCACCAAGAGCTTGAGCTGGAATGGGAAGGGGTGGCGCTGGCGCTGGAGTTGCTGCAAGAAGTGCAGCAGTTGCGCAGTGAGAACAGCATGTTGAGGCAGCGGTTGGGGCGGTTTACCCAGATGTGATGTTGGCTGTACCGGCCTCATCGCCGGCAAGCCGGCTCCCACAAGAATCCCACAGCCCTGGAGATCTTTGTGGGAGCCGGCTTGCCGGCGATGAGGCCGGTACAGTCAGCTAGATGGCTCGGCTCCTGGGTTCAGCACCAACTGCATGAAGGTCAGATCCAACCACCGCCCAAACTTCACCCCTACCTGCGGCATCTGTCCAGTCACCACGAACCCCTGCCGCTCATGCAGGCGCACCGACGCCGCATTGCCGCTCTCGATGGCAGCGACCATCACATGCTTGCCGCAGGCACGTGCCCGCTCGATCAGCGCCGCCATCAACTGCGGCCCCAGCCCCTTGCCACGCTGGTCGCCACGGATATACACCGAGTGCTCCACGGTATGGCGAAACCCCTCGAACGGCCGCCAGTCGCCAAACGAGGCATAGCCCAGCACACCCGTCTCATCCACCACCACCAGGATCGGATAACCCTGCTGCGCCCGCGCCTCGAACCAGGCCTGGCGGTTGGCCAGGTCCACCGGGGTTTCGTTCCAGATCGCCGTGGTGTTGCACACCGCGTCGTTATAGATCTCGAGGATGCCCGGTACATCGCAGGCCAGGGCGTCGCGGATTTCGTGGCTCATGTGCAGCGTCTCGCAGGGTCGATGGCGGCAGATTAAATGGTTACCAGCCCGCGCACACCTTCGGCCTGCATGTTTTCACCACGCCCGCGCTGGATGATCTCGCCACGGGCCATGACCAGATACTGGTCGGCCAGCGCTTCGGCGAAATCGTAGAACTGCTCGACCAGCAAGATGGCCATGTCGCCGCGCTCGGCCAGGCGGCGAATGACCGCGCCTATTTCCTTGATCACCGAGGGCTGGATGCCCTCGGTCGGTTCGTCGAGGATCAGCAGGCGCGGGCGGCTGGCCAGGGCGCGACCGATGGCCAGCTGTTGTTGCTGGCCTCCGGAGAGGTCGCCACCACGGCGCTGCTTCATCTGTTCCAGCACCGGGAACAGTTCATAGATGAAGGCCGGCACTTCGCGGGCCTCCCGAGCCGAGAAGCGCGACAGGCCCATCAGCAGGTTTTCCTCGACGGTGAGGCGCGGGAAGATTTCGCGGCCTTGGGGGACGTAGGCGATGCCGGCCTGGACCCGTTGCTGCGGTTTGAGCGTGGTGATGGTTTTGCCTTCCCATTCGACGCTGCCTTCGCGGGGCGGCACCAGGCCCATCAGGCAGCGCAGCAGGGTGGTCTTGCCCACGCCGTTGCGCCCGAGCAGGCAGGTGACTTCGCCGACCTTGGCCTCGAAGGACAGGCCGCGCAAAATGTGGCTGCCGCCGTAATATTGGTGCAGGGTGTCGATTTTCAGCATGTCATCTCCCTGGTAATTCTTGCTTTGCCTGCACAGACCGAATGATGTGGGAGCCGGCTTGCCGGCGATGAGGCCACTGCAGATTCAGCGGCCTAGATAAACCTCGACCACTCGTTCATCCGCCTGCACCTGCTCAAGCGAACCCTCTGCCAGCACACTGCCCTGGTGCAGCACGGTCACATGGTCGGCGATGCTGCCGACAAACCCCATGTCATGTTCCACCACCATCAGCGAGTGCTTGCCCGCCAGCCCTTTGAACAGCTCGGCGGTGAACTCGGTCTCGGCATCGGTCATGCCCGCCACCGGTTCGTCGAGCAGCAGCAGTTGCGGCTCCTGCACCAACAGCATGCCGATCTCCAGAAACTGCTTCTGCCCGTGGGACAGCAGGCCGGCCTGGCGTTGGGCCAGCGGCAGCAGGCGCAGGGTAGTCAACACCTGCTCGATACGTTCGCGCTGCTCGCCGCTCAAGCGCGCGGCCAGGCTGGCCCACACCGACTTGTCGGTCTTCAGTGCCAGCTCCAGGTTTTCGAACACCGTCAGTGCTTCGAACACCGTGGGCTTCTGGAACTTGCGGCCGATGCCGGCCTGGGCGATCTGGTATTCGCTCATGCGGGTCAGGTCGAGGGTGTCGCCGAAAAACGCACTGCCGGTGTCGGGGCGGGTCTTGCCGGTGATCACGTCCATCATCGTGGTCTTGCCGGCGCCGTTGGGGCCAATGATGCAGCGCAGTTCGCCCACGCCGATGTAGAGGTTCAGCGCGTTGAGTGCCTTGAAGCCATCGAAGCTGACGCTGATGTCTTCCAGGCTCAGCACCGTGCCATGGCGCGCATCAAGGCCCGCTTCACGGCGGCTGCCCAGGCCGATGGCATCGCGGCCGGCCCCGAGGTTGTCGAAGACCGGTTCGAGCATGAATTCCGGGTGAACAGGGGGCACGCCTCTCATGGCTGGCTCCTTTTCTTCAGCAGGCCGACCACGCCCTTGGGCAGGTACAGGGTGACGAGAATGAACAGCGCCCCGAGGAAGAACAGCCAGAACTCCGGGAAGGCCACGGTGAACCAGCTCTTCATGCCGTTGACCAGGCCCGCGCCGAGCAGCGGGCCGATCAGCGTGCCGCGCCCACCCAGGGCCACCCACACGGCGGCTTCGATGGAGTTGGTCGGCGACATCTCGCTGGGGTTGATGATGCCCACCTGCGGCACGTACAGCGCCCCGGCCAGGCCGCACAGCACGGCGCTGAGCACCCACACCAGCAGCTTGAACCCGCGCGGGTCGTAGCCGCAGAACATCAGGCGGTTCTCGGCGTCGCGCACGGCGGTGAGCAGCCGGCCGAACTTGCTTCGGGTCAGGCGCCAGCACAGGTACAGGCTGGCCAGCAGCAGGCCGACGGTGAGCAGGAACAGCACGGCCCGCGTGCCCTGCGAGGCAATGTCGAAGCCGAGGATGGTGCGAAAGCTGGTGAAGCCGTTGTTGCCGCCAAAGCCGGTTTCGTTGCGGAAGAACAGCAGCATGCCGGCGAAGGTCAGGGCCTGGGTCATGATCGAGAAGTACACGCCCTTGATCCGCGAACGGAAGGCGAAGAAGCCGAACACCAGCGCCAGCAAGCCGGGCGCCAGCACCACCAGGCACATGGCCCAGGCAAAGTGCTGGGTGCCGGCCCAGTACCAGGGCAATTCGCTCCATGACAGGAAGGTCATGAACCCCGGTAACCCATCGCCGGCAGCCTGGCGCATCAGGTACATGCCCATGGCGTAGCCGCCCAGGGCGAAGAACAGGCCGTGGCCCAGCGACAACAGCCCGGCATACCCCCAGACCAGGTCCAGGGCGAGCGCGACGATGGCGTAGCAGAGGATCTTGCCGACCAGCGTCAGGGTATAGGCCGACACCTGCAGTGCATGGCCTGCCGGTAACAGCGACAACAGCGCCATGGCCAGCAACAGCAGCACCACGACAGTGCCGATGGCCAAGGTCAGGCGCGGCCCGGCTTTTTGCGAAGCAGTGACAAGCAGTGGCTGGTTCATCAGTCGATTACCCGTCCCTTGAGGGCGAACAGGCCTTGCGGGCGCTTCTGGATGAACAGAATGATCAACGCAAGGATGAGGATCTTGCCGAGTACCGCGCCGATCTGCGGCTCCAGCAACTTGTTGGCTATCCCTAAGCCAAAGGCCGCCCAGAGGCTACCGGCCAGTTGCCCGACACCGCCGAGCACCACCACCAGGAACGAATCGATGATGTAGCTCTGGCCCAGGTCCGGGCCGACGTTGCCGACCTGGCTCAGGGCCACGCCGCCGAGCCCGGCGATGCCGGAGCCGAGACCGAAGGCGAGCATGTCGACGCGCCCGGTGGGCACCCCGCAGCAGGCTGCCATGTTGCGGTTCTGGGTGACCGCGCGCACGTTCAGGCCAAGCCGTGTGCGGTTGAGCAGCAACCAGGTGAGCAGCACCACGGCCAGGGCGAAGCCGATGATCACCAGGCGGTTGTAGGGCAGCACCAGGTTGGGCAGCAGCTGGATGCCACCGGACAGCCAGGCCGGGTTGCTCACCTCGACGTTCTGCGCGCCGAACAGCAGGCGGATGGCCTGGATCAGGATCAGGCTGATGCCCCAGGTCGCCAGCAGGGTTTCCAGCGGGCGGCCGTAGAGGTGGCGGATCACCGTGCGCTCCAGCGCCATCCCCACCCCGGCGCTGACGGCGAAGGCCACCGGCAGGGCGATCAACGGGTAGAACTCGATGGCGCCGGGCGCGTAGCGTTGCAGCAGCACCTGGACCATGTAGGTGCTGTAGGCCCCCAGCATCAGCATTTCGCCGTGGGCCATGTTGATGACCCCGAGCAGGCCGAAGGTGATCGCCAGGCCCAATGCAGCCAGCAGCAGGATCGAGCCCAGCGACAGGCCGCTGAAGGCCTGGCCGAGCAGTTCGCCGACCAATAGCTTGCGTTTGACCTGGGCCAGGCTGGTCTCGGCGGCGGTGCGCACATTGGCGTCGGTTTCGGCGCCCGGTTGCAGCAGGGCTTCCAGGCGGGTGCGGGCCAGTGGATCGCCGGTTTCACCCAGAAGGCGCACGGCGGCCAGGCGCACCGCAGGCTCGCTGGCGCCCAGTTGCAGGTTGGCCAGGGCGAGGGCGAGGGCGGCATGCACGGCGGGGTCTTGTTCGCTGGCGAAGCGCCGGTCGAGGAAGGCCATCTGCGCGGGCTGGGCGCTCTTCTGCAACTGCTGGGCAGCGGCCAGGCGCGTTTCGCCGCTGACGCTGAGCAACTGATGGCTGGCCAGGGCGTTGTCGATCAGGCCGCGCAGGCGGTTGTTCAGGCGCACCTTGCGGGTGTCGCCTTCGGCGATACGGCCCTGGCGCAGGTTTTCCAGCAGCGTCAGGCGTGCGGGGTCGGGTTGCGCCGCCCAGCCTTCGAGCAGGGTGGCCTGCTCGGCGGGCTTGGCGGTGAGGAAGAATTCGCCTTCGCTGGCTTGGGTTGCCAGGGGGAGCAAGAAGAGGAGGGTGAGCAGGAGTCTGAGCATGCGGGCAATCCTGGAAATCGGCGGTGGATTCATCGCCGGCAAGCCGGCTCCCACAGGTTCGGTAGTGTTCTCGGACCCTGTGGGAGCTGGTTTGCCAGCGATTGGGCTGCGCAGCAGCCCCAGTGCACTCAGTTACCTTTCACCGCGTAATCGGGCCGCTTGTCGTTGCCCGGAATGAACGGGCTCCACGGCTGTGCCCGCAATGGCTGCTCGGTCTCCCAGACCACACTGAACTGCCCGTCATCCTGGATCTCGCCGATCATCACCGGCTTGTGCAGGTGGTGGTTGGTTTTGTCCATGGTCAGGGTGAAGCCCGACGGCGCCTTGAAGCTCTGCCCGGCCAGCGCCTCGCGGACCTTGTCGACATCGGTGGACTTGGCTTTCTCCGCCGCCTGCGCCCACATGTGGATGCCCACATAGGTTGCCTCCATCGGGTCGTTGGTCACGGCCTTGTCGGCACCTGGCAGGTTCTTGGCCTTGGCGTAGGCCTTCCAGTCGGCGACGAACTTCTGGTTGACCGGGTTATCCACCGATTCGAAGTAGTTCCACGCCGCCAGGTGGCCTACCAACGGCTTGGTGTCGATGCCGCGCAGCTCTTCTTCGCCCACCGAGAACGCCACCACCGGCACGTCGGTGGCCTTCAGGCCCTGGTTGGCCAGTTCCTTGTAGAACGGCACGTTCGAGTCGCCGTTGACGGTGGAGATGACCGCGGTCTTGCCGCCAGCGGAGAACTTCTTGATGTTGGCGACGATGGTTTGGTAATCGGCGTGGCCGAACGGCGTGTAAACCTCCTCGATGTCCTTGTCGGCCACGCCTTTGCTGTGCAGGAAGGCGCGCAGGATCTTGTTGGTGGTGCGCGGGTAGACGTAGTCGGTTCCCAGCAGGAAGAAGCGCTTGGCACTGCCGCCGTCTTCGCTCATCAGGTATTCCACGGCCGGAATGGCCTGCTGGTTGGGGGCGGCGCCGGTGTAGAACACGTTCGGCGACATCTCTTCACCTTCGTACTGCACCGGGTAGAACAGCAGGCCGTTGAGTTCCTCGAACACCGGCAGCACGGATTTGCGCGATACCGAGGTCCAGCAGCCGAACACCACCGCGACCTTGTCCTGGGTCAGCAGCTGGCGGCTTTTTTCAGCGAACAGCGGCCAGTTGGAGGCCGGGTCGACCACCACCGGCTCCAGCAGCTTGCCGTTGACCCCGCCCTTGGCGTTGATCTCGTCGATGGTCATCAGCGCCATGTCTTTGAGTGAGGTCTCGGAGATCGCCATGGTGCCCGACAGTGAATGCAGGATGCCGACCTTGATGGTTTCGGCGGCCTGGATGCTCCAGCTCAGGCCCATCGCCGCGATTGATGCGCTGAGGGTAAAAGCCTTGATCAGACTGCGACGCTTCATGTGCTCTCTCCGCTGAGTTTTTTTGGTGTTGGCCAAGCGGGTGAGGGCGTTGCAAGGGGTGTGCCGAGTGGCGAAAGGTGCGAAGTAGAGGGGCTGTGCGAGGTGTTGGGGCAGGAAGTGGATCCAGGTTGGTGCTCAAGGTTTTAGCGTGCACAGGATTGGGGCCGCTGTGCGGCCCGATCGCCGGCAAGCCGGCTCCCACATTTCAGTGCAGGGGAGCCCCTGTGGGAGCTGGCTTGCCAGCGATGGGCTGCAAAGCAGCCCCAAACGCTATCTAGCCGTTGCGCACCGCACTGCGCGGGTGGCGCTTGCTGCGCACGCCCTGGTAGGTGATCGCCAGCAACACGAACCAGACCGGTGTCACGACCAGCGCTGAACGCGTATCCGCCTCCAGGCTCAGCAACACCAGGATGAACGCAAAGAACACCAGGCACACGTAGCACATGAAGCGCCCGCCCGGCATCTTGTACTTCGACGCCTCATGCAGCGCCGCGCGGTGTGTACGGTACTTCAGGTACGACAGCAGGATCAGCGTCCAGACGAACATGAACAGCACTGCCGACACCGTGGTCACCAGGGTGAACGCCTCGACCACGTTGGGCACCAGGTAGATCAGCACTGCGCCGAGCAACAGACAGGTGCAGGAGAAGTACAGGCCGTTGGCCGGCACGGCACGGCGGGACAGCTTCTCGAACGCCCGTGGGGCGTCGCCTTCCTGGGCCAGGCCGTAGAGCATGCGGCTGGTGGAGAACACGCCGCTGTTGGCCGACGAGGCCGCCGAGGTCAGCACCACGAAGTTGATGATGCTGGCCGCTGCCGGCAGGCCAGCCAGCACGAACAATTCAACGAACGGGCTCTTGCCCGGCACCACGTCGCGCCATGGTGTCACGGCCATGATCGCGATCAGCGCCAGCACGTAGAACACGATGATTCGCACCGGGATCGAGTTGATCGCCCGGGGCAGAGTGCGCTCGGGGTTCTTCGCCTCGGCCGCGGTGGTGCCCACCAGCTCGATGCCGACGAAGGCGAACACGGCGATCTGGAAACCGGCGAAGAAGCCCATCAGGCCATTGGGGAACATGCCGCCGTCATTCCACAGGTTGGCCAGTTGCGCGGTGCGCCCGCTCGGTGAAGTGAAGCTGGTGATGACCATGTACAGGCCGGTGGCGACCAGGCCGAGGATGGCGACGATCTTGATCAGGGCGAACCAGAACTCCAGCTCGCCGAACATCTTCACGGTCACCAGGTTCAGTGACAGCAGCAGTGCCACGCAGGTCAGTGCCGGTATCCACTGGGGCAGGTCGGGGAACCAGAACTGCGTGTAGGCAGCGATCGCTACCACGTCGGCGATGCCGGTGACCACCCAGCAGAACCAGTAGGTCCAGCCGGTGAAGTAGCCGGCCCAGGGGCCGAGCAGGTCGGCAGAGAAGTCGATGAACGATTTGTAGTTGAGGTTCGACAGCAGCAGTTCGCCCATGGCGCGCATGACGAAGAACAGCATGAAGCCGATGATCATGTAGACGAAGATGATCGATGGGCCTGCCAGGCTGATGGTCTTGCCCGAGCCCATGAACAGGCCGGTGCCGATGGCGCCGCCGATGGCGATCAGCTGGATGTGGCGGTTGGTCAGGTTGCGCTGCAGGTGCTGGTCTTCAGCAGGGGGGGAAGAGGTCCGGGTCATTGGCTGCATTCCATTGAGGGTCAGTCTTTTTTTGAGAGCCGGGTAGGCTAACACGCGCGTCCCAGATCGGGGCGCGACAGATCGACACGACTTCTGGGGCTGCTGCGCAGACCAATCGCCGGCAAGCCGGCTCCCACAGACGTAAAGGTGGGAGCCGGCTTGCCGGCGATGAGGCCAGGCCAGCCGGCAGAGTCCTCAAGCCTGGGCCAGCACCCGACGGCGCCGCACGGCCAGACTGTCCACCACCCACATCACCACCATCGACACTCCCACCAGCGGGAACATCGCCCCCAGCACCAGCATCACCCCCACCGCCGTCTTCCAGCGCGGCAGGTCATGACGCAACGGCGGCACGCCCAGTCCACCTTCCGGCCGGCGCTTCCACCACATCACCAGCCCGCTCACCGAGCCCAGCAGGATCATCAGGCACACCAGCAGGATGATGATCTGGTTCAGCGCACCGAACATCTTGCCCTCGTGCAGCATCACACCCAGTTCGGTCGCCCGGGCGACCGGGCTGTAGTCCTGCCAGCGCACATCGGCCAGCACCTTGCCGGTGTACTGGTCGACATGCAGGGTGGCGTCGTTGCGTGGGTCATCGGCGAACACGGCCACGGTGTAGACGCCGTCCGCAGTGGTGGGCACGGTGATGCTGTATCCCGGCTCGACCTTGCGCGCATTGGCCACGTCTTCCACCTGCTGCAGGCTCACCTGCGGCGCCGCTGGCATGTCCGACATGCTGTGATGCCCGGCATGCTCTGCATGTGCGCCCGATTGCGGCATCGGCGTGTTTTCCAGTGCCCAGGGCACGGTCTGGCGGTGGGCATTGTTCAGTTCACCGGCCTGTTGATCGGACTTGGGCACGTCATTCCACATGGCCGCCGGGAAGCGGTTCCACAAATCGGCGTACTGCTTGCCCCACAGCCCGGTCCAGGTCATGCCGCTGATCAGCATCAACAGCAGCAGGGCCGCCCCCCAGAAGCCAGTCACGGCATGCAGGTCGCGCCAGAACACTCGACCTTTCGCCCCCAAGCGTGGCCATAGCACGCCGGAGCCGTTGCGCCCACGTGGCCACCACAGGTAGAGGCCGGACACCACCAGCACGATGCCCCAGCCAGCGGCCAGCTCCACCAGGCGATCGCCGACCGTACCGACCATCAGCTCGCCGTGCAGGGCACGGGCGATGGCCTGCAGGTTCTGCTTGCCGTCCTGTTCGCCGAGGATCTTGCCGCTATACGGGTCGACGAACACATTCAGCTCGCGGCCACCGTCATGCACCACGAACTGCGCACTGCGGTTGGCATCAATGGGGGGCAGGTACTGGCCGACATGGCCCTTGGGGTAGGCCTGACGCACTTCGGCCAGCATCAGGTCCGCGCCCTGTCGGTGATGGCCGGCTTCGACCACCATCAGGTCGCGGTACAGCAGCGGATCAAGCTGTGGCTTGAACAGGTAGATGATCCCGGTGATCGCCAGCAGGATCATGAAAGGGGCAACGAACAGCCCGGCATAGAAATGCCAGCGCCAGGCCAGGTTGTAGAAGGACACGCGTGTTCCACTCATGGGAACCTCCTGTTTGACCAGCTGAGGGCGCGGCTCGAGGCCGCGCCTGTTGTTGTCAGTAGCTCACATCGACCTTGGTCCAGAAGGTCCTGCCTGGCTCGTTCACCGGCTGTGGATCATTCGCCGGGTAGCCGAACCCGGCGTTCCCGGCCAGGTTCAGGTGCTCGGCGTAGGTTTTGTCGAACAGGTTGTCGACCCCTGCGCTGAGCTTGAGGTTTTTGTTCACCTTATAGGCGCCGTTGAGCGAGAACACGCCGAAGCCGGCACTCTTGTCATAGTCCTTGCCCACCACGTTGCCCTGGTTCTCGGCAATGCGGTTCTGCGCCGCCACTAGCCGCCACAGCGCCCCGGCGCTCCAGGTGTCGCGGCTGTAGGTCAGGCCCAGGCGGCTTTCCAACGGTGGCATCTGCGGCAGTGCCTTGCCGTCGCTGCTGTTCTTGCCCCAGGCGTAAGCCAGGGTGGCATCGGCTTTCCAGTTTTCCGTCAGCTTGTAGGCGGCGCCCAGTTCGCCGCCCATGATGCGGGCATCGATGTTCTGCGCCTGGGAGGTGCTCATGCCCATCATGCCGGTGCGGTAGTCGAACAGGATGTAGTCGCGGATCTGCCCGACATAGCCCGAAGCCCAGGCATCCAGGCGCTCGTCACGGTACTGGATTCCGAAGTCGAGTTGGGTGGTCTTTTCGGGCTTGATGCTATCGAACGCATTGGTCGAGCCAGCAGGGCCTTGGTCCGGGGAGAACAGCTCCCAATAGTCGGGGAAGCGCTGGGCATGGCCGAGGCCGATGTAGGTAGTGGCGGGTACGGCCACCAGGTCGTGCTCGTAGCGCACGAAGCCACTGGGCAAGGTATCGGCGCGGGTGTTGCCGTTGGTGGCGCTGTCGGCGCGGAAATCCCTGGCTGAGACACGATCCAGGCGGGCGCCGGTGATCAGGCGGTCCTGGCTTGTGGTGTACCAGGTGAGCTCGCCGAACGCTCCGTAGTTGTGGAAGTCGGCGTCCTTTTCCCAGGGTTTGTCCTTGTACGCATCCACACCCATCGCGCTGCGGGCGCGGTGTTCGTTGGTCTGGGCATCGATACCGCTGATCAGTTGCACATCGGCCCAGCGCCAGGTGGCCTTGATGCGCGCGCCAAGGGTGCGGCGGTCGACGGCGGCGGCCATGGGGCCGGCCATCATGCCCGTGCCCGACGGGGTACGCAGGGTGTAGTTGTCCATCACGTGGTCGGCGTAGTTGTAGTAGACCTGCGCCTCGATCTTGTCGAGCACCTCGCCGAGGTTGGACTTCTCGAAACGCAGGCCCAGGCTTTCACGCTTGAACTGTGCGCCGTCCATGCCGCGGCCGGCGTAACGTGCCTCGCCGTCGCCCTTGCCGGCGGTGAGCTCCAGCAAGGTGTCCTGGTCCGGGGTCCAGCCCAGGGCCACGTCGCCGTTCCACTTGTCCCAGCGCGAAGGCACGGTGTCGCCGCTGCCGTCCTGGTAGTCATCGGAATGCGACTGGTTGCCGACGAAGCGGGCATAGGCCTGGCTGTTGCCGGCGGCGGTGTCGATCAACTTGTCGAAGCGGCCGTTGGAACCGGCCAGCAGGCTTGCGTTGACGCGGCTGCCGAGGGTGCCGAATTTTTCCGGTTCCCGCTCGAAGAGGATGGTGCCGGCCGAACCGCCGGGGCCCCAGATGACGCTTTGCGGGCCCTTGATCACGGTGAGGCGGTCGTAGGTTTCTGGCGAGATGTAGGACGTCGGTGCGTCCATGCGGTTAGGGCAGGCGCCGGGCATCACGCCGCCGTTGGTGAGGATGTTCAGGCGTGAACCGAACATGCCGCGCAACACCGGGTCACCGTTGGTGCCACCGGCGCGAATCGCCGAGAAGCCGGGGATGGTCTTGAGGTAGTCGGCGCCATCGCTGGCCGGTACGGGCTGGCGCGGGTCTTTCGGGTTGGTGACCACGGTCAGCGGCGAGCTGGGCGCGATGGCAGTAATCACCGTCGGGCTCAGTTCGGCAAGGTCGTGCTCATGGCCTTCGTGGCCTGGGTCGGCGGCCAGGGCCATGGGCGCGAGCAGCGAGCCGCACAGGGCGGCGAGTGTGCCTTTGAAGGCAAATGCAGGGGTACAGCCGGACATAGAATTTCCGTCGATCAGTCATGAGTGAGCGCGAAGCCTCCTGGCTCCGTGCGGCAAAAATGTGGTTTCACACGCTGATCGAAGGTGGCGGGGCGCGGCTGCGCGCACCAGGGAATACGGCCTGCCGGGCATGGCCCTGATGGGGGTGGGCGGGGGCGAACGTGGCGGGGGTGACACCGCCCGCGCTGAGCGGGCTGAGGGTTTGCGGTAATGCCGGGCAGTTGAACAACAGGCTGCAGTAGCCGCACTTTTCCCACATCACGTGCAGCTGCCCATCGCCTCCGTGGCCATGGTGCGCGTCGCCGCCATGCTCATGGCCGGCGGCCATGGTCATGTCCATTGGCATGTTCATGCCGGCGTGATGGTCCATCGGCATCGACTGGGAAACCAGCGGGCCGATAAAGATCATCCACATGGCAAACAGGCTCAGCCAGCCACCACCGACGCGCCTGCGATCAGGGCGGGAGGTACGGCTGAGACGGTTGCGCGGCAGGCTCATGATGGCGAGCGCCTGTCAGCTAGCGGTCAGTGCGCGTGTTCGTGGCCTTGGGGCTGGTCTGCCGGCGGCTGTTTCTGCACAGCGACATCGACCGTGACGTTGCCGGCCTTCTCGAAGTGCAGTGTCAGCGGGAAGCGCTTGCCATCGCTGAGCAGGTCGCGGCTCTTGGGCTGCATGAGCATCACGTGGTAGGCGCTGGGGGCGAAGACCACGTCCTTGCCGGCCGGTACCACCACGCTTTCTACCCGCTGCATCTTCATGGTGCCGTTGCTACTCATGCTGTGCTCGTGCAGTTGTGCGTCAGCCGTGATCGGGCTGTCGACGCCGAGCAGACGGTCATCGGCCTTGCCGTTGTTGTGCACGACAAAGTACGCGGCGACGTTGGGCGCGTTGGGTGGCAGTTCCAGTGACCAAGGGTGGGCGATGTGCAGGTCGCCCACGGTGTATTCATGGGCATTGGCGAAGGCGCCGGGCAGCAGCAGTGCGGCCACTACGAGAGCTTGCTTGAGCATGGTGTGAGTCTCCGTTCTAGTCAGGTTCAGGCAGACAACGTGATGAACTCAGACCAGGGGAGAGGCACGGGGATTGAGCGCGGGCCATAACTGGCGCGGCGTTGGCTGGTAGCGGGAAGGCGGTGGCGTGAACCCGGCCAGCAGAGTAGGTGGGTTGTGCAGTTGCGGTGGGTAGCCTGGCAGGGCCAGCAGCGGTGCGGCGCCGGAGCAGCACCAGCAGTGCTGCATGTTGGAATGCTCGTCGCTTTGCGAGCCGAGGTCGATCTTGGCGAGCGCCTGAACATCGACTTTGGCCTTGCTGGCCACGCTGGAACAGAATGCCCCCCACAGCAGCTGCTCGGCCGGGCCCTTGGGCGCGGCAGAGGACAGCGGCATGGCCAGCAGGTTGAACAGCACTGCAAGGCAGGCTATCCAGGCGATGTGCCGACGTGGGGGCATGGAGAGATCCGGTCAGGAATCGTGGTGGCTATTGTAAGGCGGAGTATAGGTAAAAATGCCGGGGTGCGGTGAAGTGACGCAGGTGGGATGAGTAGCAGGGGCTGCTGCGCAGCCCATCGCCGGCAAGCCGGCTCCCACAGGAAGAGGCGTCACCCTGTGGGGCCGGCTTGCCGGCGGTCGGGGCTCAAGCCTTGTTTCGGCCCATCAAGCCACGCACGGTCTCCTGCAGGTCAGCTGGCAGCACCACCACCTTGGCATTGCTGCTGCCTGCCAGGTTCTCCATGGCGCCCACATAACGCTCACCCAGCAGGTACATGGCCGGCACCGTCTCGTTGCCCACCGCTTCCTTGACCAGCGAAATCGCCCGTGCCGAGGCTTCGGCCAGGTTGATCTGCGCCTCGGCGTCCAGCTTGGCCGACTGCAGGCGTGCCTCGGCTTCGAGGATAGCCGCTTGCTTCGCGCCTTCGGCACGGGTCACGTCGGCCTTGCGCTCACGCTCGGCCGCTGCCTGGCGCTCCATGGCCAACTGCATGTTCTCGGACGGCTTGATGTCCTGGATCTCTACCGAGCGCACGGTAACGCCCCAGTCTTCGGTCTGCTCGGACATCGCCTCACGCAGGCGCGCCTTGATCTGCTCGCGGCTCGACAGCGCTTCGTCCAGATCCATGGCACCGACGATTGCACGCAACGACGTCATGGTCAGGCTGGTGACGGCAAACGTGAAGTTCTGCACGCCGTACGACGCCTTCTGCGGGTCGACGACCTTGGCGAAGCACAGGGCGTTGGCGACGATCACCGCGTTGTCGCGGGTGATGATTTCCTGCTCCTGCACATCGAGGATGATGTCCTTGGTTGGCAGGCGGTAGGCGACCACGTCCATGTACGGGATGACGATGTTCAGCCCGGGCTTGAGGGTGCTGTTGTAGCGGCCCAGGCGCTCGACGATCCATTCCTCACCCTGGGGCACGATGCGTACCCCCTTGAACACGGTGATCAGGACAAACAGAGCCAGGGCGGCGACGACGATGAGGCTGGTCATGATGCGAACTTCCTTTAAATTGCGATATCAGGCCCGAATGACGCGGGCGGTATTACCTTCGATGGCGACAAGCCGTACACGCTCGCCAGAAGCAATGTCGCTGTCGGCGACGCACGGCCACTCCTCATTGCCGAGGATCGGCTTCTGGAAACGCACGCGGCCTTTCTGGAATTGCGAGACGTTGCTGATCAGCAGCCCGACTTCGCCGATCACACTGTCGGCGGTCCAGCGCACATCCGGCTGCCTGCGCTTGAACAGCTTGAACCAGAGGAACGTGGTGCCCGAAGAGAACAGCACCCAAAGCAGTACCTGCATGTCCAGTTGCAGGCTGGGGGCAGCCAGCGAGATGAGCGAGACCAGCACGGCACCGATGCCGAACCAGATGATGAAGAAGGTGGGGAGGACCAGTTCGAGCAGGATCAGGGCGATACCGAAGATCAGCCAGATCCACCATTGCATTTCCATATGAGTGACACCTTCCGGGGGGGGCGTTGAGTGTAGGGGAGAGGGGAGGCAGAACGCTATTCAGAGAAATTGGAGTGAGTTGTCAGAATTTTCTATTGTTCCTGTGCGCCGCTCGACCCTGAGCGCCCCGCAAACCTCACCCCATGCAAAGAGCGGCCATCAATTCGTCTGCGCAAGCAAACTCACGATCCACATCAGCCAGCACCGGACGTTTCAAGATCAATACCGGAACCCCAAGCTCCCGAGCCACTTCAAGCTTCGGCTCGGTTGCCACACTGCCGCTGTTCTTGCTGACCAGTACATCGATCTCTCGGCGAGCGAACAGTGCGCGCTCATCGTCGAGCTGAAACGGCCCTCGTGCGCCAATCACTTCACAGCGCTCATTGCCGGGGCAGGCCTCCAAGGCTCGCAAGGTCCAGAACTGCCCTGGCGGAATTTCGTCGAGGTGTTGCAATGGCTCTCGCCCCAGTGTGAACAACGGTCGCCGAAACGGCTTGAGCGCTTGGATAAGCCCCGCCCAGTCTGCCACTTCGCGCCAATCATCACCGGGTTGGGCCTGCCAGGCCGGGCGGCGCAAGGCCCAGCAGGGGATGCCGACGGCGCGGGCGGCTGTAGCGGCATTGCGGCTGATCTGCGCAGCGTAGGGGTGGGTAGCGTCGACCAGCAAGGTGATGCCGGCATCACGCAGGTACTGGGCCAGGCCTTCCGCTCCACCATAGCCACCGACCCGCACTTGGCAGGCCAGGTCCTGGGGCACGCGGCCGATGCCGGCCAGGCTGTAGACATGCTCAGGCCCAAGCTGACGTGCGACGGCCAGGGCCTCCGTGACGCCACCGAGCAACAGGATACGCTGGCTCATTGCACACCGGCCTTGCCGACGATGCCGCCCTGGCGGTCGATGGCGAACACTTCCACTTGCACCTGGGGCGGCACAACGCTGCGGGCGAAGGCCAGGGCATGGGCGCACACCGCATCCCCCAGGGCGATACCGGCCGCATGGGCCAGGGCCAAGGCCTGCTGACTGGTGTTGGCGGCAACGATCGCGGCTTGCAGCTCGGCATCGGCGCCCACGTCCGCCGCCCAGCCGGCCAGTTGCGGCAGGTCGATGCTCGAATGGCGGCTGTGCAGGTCCATGTGCCCGGCGGCCAGCTTACTGATCTTGCCGAAGCCACCGCACAGGGTCAGGCGCGGCACTGGCACCTTGCGCAGGTGCTTGAGCACCGCGCCGACGAAGTCGCCCATCTCGATCAGGGCGATTTCCGGCAGGCCGTAGACCCGGCGCATGGTGTCTTCGCTGGCATTGCCGGTGCAGGCGGCGATGTGCGTGAAGCCGTTGGTGTGGGCCACGTCGATGCCCTGGTGAATCGAGGCGATGTAGGCCGAGCACGAGAAGGGCCGCACGATGCCGCTGGTGCCCAGGATCGACAGCCCGCCGAGAATGCCCAGTCGCGGGTTCATGGTCTTGAGGGCGAGCGCTTCGCCGTCCTGCACATTCACCGTGACTTCGAAACCACCCGGGTAGGCGCAGTCGTTGGCCAACTGTTGCAGGTGTTCGCCAATCATGCGTCGCGGCACCGGGTTGATTGCGGGTTCGCCGACGGCCAGCACCAGGCCCGGGCGGGTGACAGTGCCGACACCGACGCCTGCAACGAAATGCACGCCAGGTTGCTCCACCAGGCGCACCTGGCTGTAGAGCAACGCGCCATGGGTGACATCCGGGTCATCCCCCGCATCCTTGAGCGTACCTGCTTCGGCGCGCTCAGCGTCACGGCGGCAGAACTCCAGGCGCATCTGTACCACTTTGCCCTTGGGCAGGGTGATGCTCACAGCGTCGCTGGCCTGGCCGGTGAGCAGCAGGCGCGCTGCCGCCAGGCTGGTGGCGGTGGCGCAGCTGCCGGTGGTCAGGCCGCTGCGCAACGGAGCGGGTTGTTCGCGGGTTTCCTCACGCATCGACGGGCTTCACCACATCGAGCAGGGTGATCGGCAATGCCTGGCGCCAGGTGTCGAACGCACCCAGGGGCTGGGCCTGCGCAACATGGATGCGGGTCAGTTCGCCGCCGTGTTGTTCGCGAAAATGTGCCAGGGCCAGCTCGCTTTGCAGGGTCACCGCATTGGCCACCAGGCGGCCTCCAGGGCGCAAGCGTTCCCAGCACAGCGCCAGTACGCCTTCGCGGGTGACGCCGCCGCCGATGAAGATCGCATCCGGGCGTTCCAGGTCGGCGAGTGCCTCCGGTGCCTTGCCACGAACCAGTTGCAGCCCGGGCACGCCCAGTGCGTCGCGATTGTGCTCGATGAAGCCCTGGCGACCTTCGTCAGCCTCGATTGCCAGTGCGCGGCAGGCGGGGTGGGCGCGCATCCATTCGATGCCGATCGAGCCGCAACCTGCGCCCACGTCCCACAGCAGATCACCCGGTTGCGGTGCCAGACGGGCAAGAGTGATTGCGCGCACATCGCGTTTGGTCAATTGGCCATCGTGACGGTACGCCATATCCGGCAAGCCGGCCAGGCGCGAGAGCCGTGGTGCATCCGCAGTGGCCTGGCATTCGACGGCGACCAGATTCAACGAGGCGACTTCGGCGTGAGCCCAGTCATCGGCACTGCCCGCCAGTTGACGTTCATCAGCCCCCCCGAGGTGCTCGAACACTTGCAGGCGGCTCGGCCCGAAGCCGCGTTCACGCAGCAGCGCAGCGATGGCCGCAGGGCTGTCGCCATCATTGCTCAGCACCAACAGGCGCATGCCGCTGTACAGGTGGGCATTGAGCGCTGCCAGTGGGCGCGCGACCACCGACACCACCTGCACCTCCTGCAGCGGCCAACCCAGGCGGGCGGCGGCCAGGGCGCAGGAAGACGGCATCGACAGTACCTGCATTTCTTCGGCCGGCACCTGCCGTGCCAGGCTGGCGCCGACGCCGTAGAACATCGGGTCGCCACTGGCCAGCACGCACACCGGTTCGCCGCGCAGGGCCAGCACCGGGGCGAGGGAAAACGGGCTTGGCCAGTCTTGCTGCGTGCCGCTGATGCACCGGGGCAGCAAGGCGAGCTGGCGCGGGCTGCCGATGATCCGCGAAGCGCCCAGCAAGGCGCGCCGGGCCTGCTTGCCCAGGCCGCTGAAACCGTCTTCGCCAATGCCTATTACTGTCAGCCAGGGTGCCATTTGATCCAATCCGCCCATCATGCTCGACCACCGGCTTTTCATGCCGCCGGACAAAGCAGGCATAATACCGCGCCTTCTACACTCAAGCGCATTTTCAGCGATTGCCGGACGCCCCTTTGAAGCAGGTCCATGCCCCCACCGTTTCGCCCCGTCCCTCGGCCTGCCCGGGGTTGTGGCGCATCGTCAGTGCCCGTGACGGCGGCATCTGCCGCATCAAGCTGCCCGGTGGCCTGCTGCTGGCCGAGCAGGCCGAGGCCGTGGCGAGTGCCGCCGAGCGTTATGCCGCAGGGGTGATCGAGGCGACCAACCGCGGCAACCTGCAGATTCGCGGCATCGGCAGTGACCATGCGGGGTTGATCGAGACTTTGCTGGCCGCCGGCCTCGGCCCGCGTGAAGCGGCCAGCGACGATGTGCGCAACCTGATGCTCAGCCCCTTGGCCGGGCATGACCCGGCGATGCTGCTGGATGTGCGGCCTCTGGCCGGGCAGATTCTGGACCTGTTGCAAGGCACGCCACGCTTCCATCAGCTGTCGGCCAAGTTCGCCGTGCAACTGGATGGCGGCGAGCGCCTGGCGATGCTCGAACACCCTCACGACCTGTGGCTCTCGGCCTTGCGTCTTGAACAACAGACCTGGCTGGCATTCGGCTTGGCCGGTAGCCCGTCTAGCCGCGCGCTCGGGGCTGTGCCGCTGGCGCAGGGCCTGGCGCTGGTGCGTGCAGTCCTTGAGCGCTTTCTCGACCTCGCGACGCCCGAACAAGTACGCATGCGCCAGTTGCTCGAAGCATGCTCCGCCGAGCATTTCATCGATGGCCTGGGCATGCAGATTCGCCGCGACGCTGCGCTACTCGGCTGGCGTCGTGCGCCGGCCGATAGCCCGTGGCTCGGCGCTCTCGACCAGTACCAGGGCATGGCCCTGGGCGTGGCGCCACCGCTTGGCAGGTTCAACCCCGCGATGCTGCGCGGTATCGCCCAGGTCGCCCGTGAACAGGGCGACGGCAGCGTGCGCTTGAGCCCATGGCAAAGCCTGGTACTGACCAACGTCGATCCAGCCGGTATCCAGCAGGCTCAGCGAACGCTGTCGGCCCTGGGCCTGCTGTGTCACAACCACGAACCACTGGCGCGCATCGTTGCCTGTACCGGCGCCAGCGGCTGCGCCAAGGCGCACGGCGAGACCAAGGCCGATGCGCTGGCGCTGTCGGGCCTGCTGCCCATGGGCGCCCCTGCCAGCGTGCACCTGTCGGGCTGCAGCCGCTCCTGTGCCATGGCCCATACCGCGCCTGCCACATTGCTGGCCCGCTCGCCGGGCCGCTACGACCTCTATCTGCGTGACGCGCGCCAACCGGGCTTCGGAGCCCTGCGCGCCACCGACCTCACCTTGAATGAAGCAGGCGCCATGCTCGCCCTGCCGACGGAGCACCTTGATGATTGACTACATCCGCGATGGTCAGGAGATCTATCGCAATTCCTTCCGGATCATCCGTGAGGAAGCCCGGCTCGAGCGGATTCCCGCCGACCTGGAGAAACTTGCCGTACGGGTGATTCACGCCTGTGGCATGGTCGAGGCGATCGACGGCCTGCAGTTCTCCGAAGGTGCTGGCCGCGCAGGGCGCGAAGCCCTGGCCAACGGCGCACCGATCCTGTGCGATGCGCACATGGTCGCCGAGGGCATCACCCGCGCGCGCCTGCCGGCAAATAATCAGGTGATCTGCACGCTACGCGACCCCAGCGTCCCGGGCCTGGCCAAGGATGCTGGCAACACGCGCTCGGCCGTGGCGTTGGAGTTGTGGCGTCCGCACCTGGAGGGCAGCGTGGTGGTTATCGGTAATGCGCCGACCGCGCTGTTCTACCTGTTGGAAATGATCGATGCCGGCGCACCCAAGCCGGCGCTGATTCTCGGCTTCCCGGTCGGTTTCGTTGGCGCGGCCGAATCCAAGGCCATGCTTGCCGCCGACAGCCGTGGCGTACCGTTCGTGATCATGCAAGGCCGCCTGGGCGGCAGTGCGATGGCTGCCGCCGCAGTCAACGCCCTTGCCACGGAGGTGGAATGATGGCACCGCGCGGACGTCTGCTGGGCCTGGGCGTGGGCCCTGGCGACCCTGAGCTGATCACCGTGAAGGCCCTGCGCCTGCTGCGCGAGGCGCCGGTCGTGGCCTATTTCGTGGCCAAGGGCAAGCGTGGCAATGCCTTCGGCATCATCGAAGCGCACCTGCAAGCCGAACAGACCCTGCTGCCGCTGGTGTACCCGGTGACCACCGAGGCCTTGCCGGCGCCGCTGTCCTACGAACAGGTGATCAGCGACTTCTACGACGAAGCCAGCGTCCAGGTGGCCGAACACCTGGATGCTGGCCGCGATGTGGCGGTGATCTGCGAAGGCGACCCGTTCTTCTACGGTTCCTACATGTACTTGCATGACCGGTTGGCACAGCGCTTCGAGGCCGAGGTGATTCCGGGGGTCTGCTCGATGCTCGGCGGTGCTTCGGTACTGGGTGCTCCGCTGGTCTACCGCAACCAGAGCCTGTCGGTATTGTCGGGTGTGCTGCCTGCCGATGAGCTCAAGCGCCGCCTCGCCGATGCCGATGCGGCAGTTATCATGAAGCTTGGCCGCAACTTCCCCAAAGTGCGCCAGGTGCTGGTCGAACTGGGCCTGGATGGGCGAGCGCTGTATGTCGAACGTGCAACCATGGCCAACCAGAAGATCGTCCCGTTGGACGAGGTCGACCCGCAATCCTCGCCTTATTTCTCGCTGATCATCGTGCCGGGTGAAAAATGGCAGGGATGAGCATGCATACCGCCCCGGCAATCATTGTGCTCGGCCCTGGCAGCCTGGCCACGGCGCAACGTATTCAGCAGCGCTATCCAGCGGCGACGATCCATGGCCTGAGTGGTCGGGTCGAAGGCGCCGATCAGTACTACGAGGCGTTCGGCGACACCTTGCGTGCGCTTTACCAGCAAGGTACCCCGATCGTGGCACTGTGCGCGGCGGGCATCGTGATCCGCAGCCTGGCCAGCCTGCTCGGTGAGAAGGGCGAAGAACCGCCAGTGCTGGCGGTGGCCGAAGATGGCAGTGCCGTGGTGCCGTTGCTGGGGGGGTTGAGTGGCGTCAACGTCATGGCCCGCGAGTTGGGCGAGGCGCTGGGTGTGGCTGCGGCCATCACTACCAGCGGTGAGCTGCGCTTTGGTACCTGCCTGCTGAACCCTCCAGAGGGGTATGCATTGGCGGATGTCGAGCAGGGCAAGCGTTTTGTCTCCGACCTGCTGGCGGGTGAAGCGGTGCGTGTAGAAGGCGATGCACCCTGGTTGCAGCAGGTTCAGTTGCCGGCCAGCGACAGCGCGCAGCGCACTATCCACGTGGGGTGTGAAGCGCGCCCAGCCAGCCGTGACGAGTTGCTGATCCACCGCCGCTCGCTGGTGGTGGCGGTCGATGATGCTGGGCCCGGATTGCTCGTGCGGGTTCGCAGCGCCTTGCGTGAGGCTGGCCTGGCGGAGCAGGCGCTGGCCTGCCTGCTGGCGATCGATACCTTGATGGCCGAGCCCGCTTTGCATGAAGCGGCCGAGGCACTTGGGGTCGGCCTGCGCTTTGCTCCGGCGGCGGGCAGCCTGGCCGACCTGCTGGCCGAGTACGTGCCTGGCGCGGCATTGGTCGAACAGGCGGGTGTGGCCATTGCCGTAGCGCCGGCACCTGTCGATGCGACCCAAGTCGGTCGCCGACGCGGTCGCCTGGCAGTGATCGGGCTTGGCCCGGGCGCCGCCGAATTGATGGTGCCTGCGGTCAAGGCGGAACTGGCGCGCGCTGAAGATGTGCTGGGCTATGAGACCTACGTGCGCATGGCCGGCCCGTTCCGCGATGATCAGCAATTGCATTGCACCGACAACCGAGAAGAGATGCAGCGCGCGCGCCACGCCTTCGAGCTGGCTGCCACGGGCCGTTCGGTGGTGGTGGTGTCGTCAGGCGACCCCGGCGTGTTCGCCATGGCCGCCGCAGTGCTCGAAGCACTGCACGCGTCCGACGACCCTGCCTGGCACCGCGTCGACCTCGAGATTTTGCCGGGGGTTTCGGCCTCGCTGGCAACCGCTGCCCAGGCAGGTGCGCCGCTGGGGCATGACTTCTGCGTGATGTCGCTGTCGGACAACCTCAAGCCCTGGTCGGTCATCGAGCAGCGTCTGGACCTGGCGGCCCAGGCCGATCTCGTCCTGGCCTTCTACAACCCGATTTCCCGGTCGCGGCCTTGGCAACTGGGGCGCGCCATCGAAATCGTGCGACAACACCGCAATGGCAGCACGCCGGTGGTACTCGGGCGAGATATCGGCAGGCCCGGGCAGAGTCTCAAGGTCGTGTCACTGGCCGAGCTGGTACCAGACATGGTCGACATGCGCACCATGGTCTTGCTGGGGTCATCGACGACCTGCCAGTTCCCAAAAGCCGATGGCACCCAATGGGTGTATACGCCGCGCTGGTACCCGAGCGCGGGTTGAGGCTCTGAGCGCAACGGGCCACAGCTGACAGGGAACGGGGCCTCGTGGCCCCGTTTTTTCACGCGCGCCTTGCTGTCCGGTCAGGGCAGCAGATAGCCCTTGATCCCGGTAAAGATAATCTGCGCAGCAAGGGCGCAGACGAACAGCCCCATCAGCCGGCTGACGATCTGCAGGCCCTGGTCGCCGAGTATCCGCTCGATGCCGTGCGAGAGATACAGCACCAGCCCTACAGTGAAACTGGCAAGGGCGATACTGACGATGGCCAGGGCCTTGTCGTCCCAATGCGGCTGGCCCACTCCCATTACCAGTAGTGCGCCGATGGTGCCGGGGCCGACCGTGAGCGGGATGGTCAACGGCACGATGGTCACATCCTGCTGCACATTGTCGGCCTGCACGGCAGGCTTGCCCTGGGCCATGCTCAGGGCCGAGATGAACAGCACGCTGCCGGCGCCAATGCGAAAGGCGTCGGCAGTGATGCCGAAGATGCCGAAAATCGCCCGTCCGAACAGGTACAGCAGGACACTGGCGACCAGTGCAGCGAAGGCCACCTTCCAGGCCAGTTGCTTGCGCTCCTTGCTGGAGTGGCCACGGGTCAGGCTGATGAAGCATGACAGCACGAAGAACGGGCTGTAGAGCACGAGCATCTTGAGGTAGACACTGAACAACTCATGGAGCATGAGTGCGATTCCTGGCTGGGCCGCCGAGGGCGGGACTTGCCCGTGAGGCGGTGGATGCAGCCACTATAGTTCAGGAGGTGTGCAGCGGATCATCAGCTTTTGCTTCCCGTTGTTTCGCCCAGTAATGGATCAGCTCACGCAGTTGCGACAGCTCGACGGGCTTGGCCATGTGCCCATCCATGCCGGCCAGGCGTGCGCGCTCCTTGTGCTCGGCGAGGATATGCGCAGTCAGGGCCACGACGGGCGTGCGCTGACGCTGGTTGGCCACTTCCCAGTCGCGAAGCTGCCGGGTCGCGGAAAAACCATCGAGTATCGGCATTTCGCAATCCATCAGCACCAGGTCGTAGCGCTGCGCCTTCATCGCCTGCAGGGCCTCTTCTCCGTTGCTGGCGGTGTCCGGTTCGAGGTTCAGCTTGCCCAGCATGCCGCGGATCACCTTGGTCGAGATGCTGTTGTCTTCTGCCACCAGTACACGGAAATCACCGGGCAGCTCCGGTGCCGAGGGCCCGCTCTGCGCGGTAGCCGGTACCGCCTGCTCGCGGCCGCGCTGGGCCAGCTCTTCGGCCAGGGTGGTTTTCAGGGTATAGCCGGCGACCGGTTTGGCAAGGATGCGCTTGATCCCGGCGTTGCGCGCGATAACCTTGCTCGGCGCATTGCTGATACCGGTGAGCATCACCACCAGGATGTCGTGGTTGAGGCTCGGGTCTTCCTTGATCTTGGCCGCCAGTTGCATACCCGTCATGCCGGGCATGTTCTGGTCCAGCAGCACCGCGTCGAAGTAGTCGCGCAGGTGGGCCTTGGTTCGCAACAGGGCCAGGGCTTCCTTGCCAGACGGCACGGCGCTGACGTTCATGCCCCAGGCACTGCACTGTTGCACCAGCACCTTGCGGCAGGTGTCGTTGTCGTCCACCACCAGCACCCTGGCATCGCGCAACGGGCCATCCAGGTCGGCCGGCGGTTGTTCCAGGCACGAAGGGTCGAGCGGCAGGGTCAGCCACAGGGTATTACCCATGCTGGTGCTGCTCTTGATGCCGAACTCGCCCTGCATGAGGCCAATGAGCTGTTTGGCAATCACCAGGCCCAGGTGGCCGCCGAGCTTGTTGCTGGAAAGGAAGTGGTGGCTGTGCAGCTCGGCCTGCAGCAGGGCTTCGCGCTCGGCGGCAGGAAGCGGCTCGCCACTGTCCTGCACGGCGATGCGCAGGCGTGGAACCTCGCCGCGCTGGTCCAGCGCCACCACCAGCAGGATCTCGCCCTGGTCGGTGTTCTTCAGCGCGTTCTCCAGCAGGCTCGACAGGGCCTGGCGCAGGCGTGTCGGGTCGCCGCTGATCACGCGCGGCACCTGGGGCTGGGTAAAGCTGATCAGCTCGATGTTCTGCTGTTCGGCCTTGGCCCGGAAGATGTTCAGGCAATCTTCGATCAGAGCATTGAGGTCGAACTGCACATCATCCAGTTCGATCTGCCGCGATTCGAGCTTGGAGATGTCGAGGATCTCGTTGATCAGCGTGAGCAGTTCGTTACCGGCACTGTGGATGGTTTGCACGTAGTCGCGCTGCTTGACCGACAGTGGGGTGCCCAGTAGCAGCTCGGTCATGCCCAGCACACCGTTCATGGGGGTGCGGATCTCGTGGCTGATCTTGGCCAGAAACTCGGCCTTGGCATTGATTTCGGCATCACTGGCGGCCAGTGCACGGCTGGCACTGAAGCGTTCTTCACTCATGCGCCGCAAGCGCTCGCTGACGGCCAGGTTGAGCAACAGCCCGCAAACCACCGTCAGCCCCATGAGGATGCACAGCAGCCACGGTGTGGAAGTGCGCGTCAGGCCAAGGAGTGCCGGCAGCAACACCAGCCCACCGAGGTTGTAGACCAGCATGGCGATGCTGAACAGCCGTGCCGGGCCGTAGCCCTTGTACCAGTGATAGCTGCTGACCAGCAGCATGGTCATGCTGCCCAGGGCCAGCAGGGCGTAGGTCATCAGGTTGAGTGGCAGGGTGTCGACGAACAGCAGGATCAACCCGCTGACTGCGGTGATCAGCATCTCGCCTTGCAGCAGGCGGTTGAGCCGCAGCGAATGGCAGGGCGCAAAGAAGTGCTGGGTGAAATACAGCCCCGACAAGCCCGCCAGTACCAGGGTCAGGTAGGCGGCCGGGGTTTGCGCGCTGTGCCACAAGTGCCACCAGGGGCCGCTGAGGTTGAGCAGGATCAGGCCACTGAGCAGCATCAGGCCGTGGTACAGGGCAAGAACCAGGGTGGTGGTGGAGCGGGTGTAGAGGAAGCGGATCAGGTTGTGCAGGATCAGCATCACCAAACCGCCGAAAAGCATGCCGAACAGCAATGGCAGGCTATGGTCGGAGGCAGCCTCGGCCGCAGGCTCCAGGCTGATGGCCGGGCGCAGTTGGTGCTCGGAGACCAGGCGCAGGTAGATGTCCAGGGGGTGCGTACTGATGGGCAGCGGCAATACATGGTCGCTGCCGCGCAGGGTCGGGCTGGCGTTGCCGGCCTGGCGGCCATGGCGAAGCTGGCGCAACAGCTTGTCGCCATCGAGGGCGTACAGGTCAAGGTGGGAGAGGTCGGGAGCGAATACCCGCAGCAGTTGCTCCTTGTCACCCGGGTCCAGGTGATAATGCAGCCACAGGGCCTGTTCGGCGGGGGCCGCATCGAGCTCGCCCAGGGTGGTCGGGCTGAACTGGCTGCGATAGCGATCGGAGCGAACATCGCTCAACTGCAGGTTGGCCTGTTCATCGAGCAGAACGGACCAGCCACCGCCTTGCTCGGCCGAAGCCGGGAGCAGGCAGAGCAGGGTCAGCAAGCTGACGATCAGAGCTGTGGCAATCCGAAGCCGACGCACTACGAGATCCCTTCCTAGCCGATGTGCCGGGTATTAACTATGCGCGGCGCGCCAAGTCGAAGGCAAGGCCCCATCGGGGCCCTGTCGACGAGCCGAATGCCGCACGCGCAAGGCGCTGCGGCAATTCGGTGAAGATTACTGCTGGTGTTCACCGCGCTCGCGGGCGATGGCCCGGTAGCCGATGTCGGTACGGTAGAAGCTACCGTTCCACGACACTTCCTTGGCCAGGCGGTAGGCCTGCTGCTGGGCATCGGCAACGCTGGCGCCCATGGCAGTGGCGCAAAGCACGCGGCCGCCGTTGGTGACCACTTGGCCGTCCTTGAGCGAAGTACCGGCGTGGAACACCTTGCCTTCGATCTTGGCTGCTGCGTCCAGGCCGCTGATCACATCGCCCTTGGCGTAGTCGCCTGGGTAGCCACCGGCTGCCAGTACCACGCCCAGGCTCGGGCGCGGGTCCCACTGGGCTTCGACTTTGTCCAGGGCCTTGGCGAACGCCGCTTCGATCAGCAGCACCAAGCTCGACTCCAGGCGCAGCATGACCGGTTGGGTTTCAGGGTCGCCGAAACGGCAGTTGAACTCGATGACCTTGGGGTTGCCCGCCTTGTCGATCATCAGGCCGGCATACAGGAAGCCGGTGTACACGTTGCCTTCTTCGGCCATGCCGCGCACGGTCGGCCAGATCACCTGGTCCATCACGCGCTGGTGCACGTCGGCGGTGACCACCGGGGCAGGGGAGTAGGCACCCATGCCGCCAGTGTTCGGGCCGGTGTCCTGATCGCCAACGCGCTTGTGGTCCTGGCTGGTGGCCATCGGCAGCACATTGTGGCCGTCGACCATGACGATGAAGCTGGCTTCCTCACCGTCGAGGAACTCCTCGATTACCACGCGCGAGCCCGCGTCACCGAAGGCGTTGCCCGCGAGCATGTCACGCACGGCGTCTTCGGCTTCCTGCAGGGTCATGGCGACGATCACGCCCTTGCCTGCGGCCAGGCCATCGGCCTTGATCACGATGGGCGCACCCTTTTCCTTCAGGTAGGCCAGGGCCGGCTCGATCTCGGTGAAATTCTGGTAGTCGGCGGTCGGGATCTTGTGGCGCGCCAGGAAATCCTTGGTAAAGGCCTTGGAGCCTTCGAGCTGGGCTGCGCCCTTGGTTGGGCCGAAGCAGTCCAGGCCGCGGCTGCGGAACAGGTCGACGACGCCGATGACCAGCGGCGCTTCAGGGCCTACGATGGTCAGGTCGACGTTCTTCTCGGCGAAGTCGGCCAGTTGCTCCAAAGCGGTGACGTCGATGGCGACGTTCTCGCACTTGGCTTCGATGGCGGTGCCGGCGTTGCCTGGGGCGACGAAGACTTTCTCGACGCGTGGGTCTTGGGCGACTTTCCAGGCCAGGGCGTGCTCACGGCCGCCGCTGCCGATGATCAAAACTTTCATGTCAAAACCTCTGTTTGGCGGCGATCCTCGGCCTTGTAGCAGCGGATTTATCCGCGATTGCGCTGGTGAATCCAGCATCGCAATCGCGGGTAAATCCGCACCTACAAGGCCGAGGATCGCCCGGCCATCTTGATTAGTGGCGGAAGTGGCGCATTCCGGTGAAAACCATCGCAATGCCAGCTTCGTCGGCAGCGGCGATGACTTCAGCGTCACGCATCGAACCACCTGGCTGGATCACGGCGCTGATACCCACTTTAGCCGCATTGTCGATGCCGTCACGGAACGGGAAGAACGCATCCGACGCCATGACCGCACCCTGTACCTGCAGGCCGGCATGCTCGGCCTTGATGGCCGCGATGCGAGCGGAGTTGACGCGGCTCATCTGGCCGGCGCCAACGCCGATGGTCTGGCGCTGCTTGGCGTAGACGATGGCGTTGGACTTGACGAACTTGGCCACTTTCCAGGCGAATACCAGGTCGTGGATCTCCTGCTCGGTCGGCGCGCGCTTGGTAACGATCTTCAGGTCTTCGGCAGTGATCATGCCGTTGTCGCGGCTCTGCACCAGCAGGCCACCGTTGACGCGCTTGAAGTCCCAACCGGCAGCGCGCTCGGCTGGCCACTCGCCGCACTCCAGCAGACGCACGTTCTGCTTGGCAGCCACCACGTCGCGGGCAGCCTGGGAGATTTTCGGGGCGATGATCACTTCGACGAACTGGCGGTCGACGATGGCCTTGGCGGTTTCACCGTCCAGCTCGCGGTTGAAGGCGATGATGCCGCCGAACGCCGACTCGGTGTCGGTGGCGTAGGCCAAGTCGTAGGCCTTGCGGATGCCGCCTTCTTCTTCAGGTACCACGGCCACGCCGCATGGGTTGGCGTGCTTGACGATGACGCAGGCCGGCTTGACGAAGCTCTTCACGCACTCCAGCGCGGCGTCGGTGTCGGCCACGTTGTTGAACGACAGCTCCTTGCCCTGCAGCTGAACGGCGGTGGAAACGCTGGCTTCGCCTTTCTTGGCTTCAACGTAGAACGCCGCGCTCTGATGCGGGTTCTCGCCGTAGCGCATTTCCTGGGCCTTGACGAACTGGCTGTTGAAGGTGCGCGGGAATTCGCTGCGGTCTTCGGTGGACAGGGTGTCCTTGGCCTGGTCGATGGTGCCCATGTAGTTGGCGATCATGCCGTCGTAGGCGGCGGTGTGCTCGAACGCCTTGAGCATCAGGTCGAAACGCTGGGCGTAGGTCAGGCCACCGGCCTTGAGGCCTTCGAGGACGCTGGCGTAGTCGCTGGCATTGACCACGATGGCCACGTCCTTGTGGTTCTTGGCAGCCGAGCGGACCATGGTCGGGCCACCGATGTCGATGTTCTCGATGGCGGTCGGCAGGTCACAGCCAGGCTTGGCGATGGTGGCTTCGAACGGGTAAAGGTTGACGGCGACCAGGTCGATCGGCTTGATGCCGTGCTCGTTCATGATGGCATCGTCGACACCGCGACGGCCCAGGATGCCGCCGTGAATCTTCGGGTGCAGGGTCTTGACCCGGCCATCCATCATTTCGGCGAAGCCAGTGTAGTCGGCCACTTCCACCGCGTTGACGCCGTTGTCCTTGAGCAGCTTGTAGGTGCCGCCGGTGGACAGGATCTCGACACCGAGCTGTTGCAGCTCACGAGCGAATTCGAGGATACCGGTCTTGTCGGAGACGCTGATCAGGGCGCGGCGGACTGGCAGGCGGGTAGTCTGGTCGGTCATTTCGGATTCCAATAACGCGGTGGAGTCAGCAAAAAAGGCGCCTCTGTTCAGGGAGCCGCCTTTTCTGATTGGGATTCTGGCTTACAACAAGTCGTACTGCTTGAGCTTCTTGCGCAGGGTACCTCGGTTGAGTCCGAGCATCTCGCTGGCCTTGGTCTGGTTGCCCTTGACGTAATTCATCACGCTTTCGAGCAGGGGCGCCTCGACTTCGGAGAGCACCAGGTTGTACACGTCAGTGACGGTAGCGCCTTCCAGGTGTGCGAAGTAGTTGTGCAGCGCCTTCTCGACGCTGTCGCGAAGGGTCTGGCCCTCTTCGCTCGGCGTGTTGAGGTGCTGTTTGAGGTTGGCGTTGTCGCTCACGGGCGTTGTTCCACTCACTAATGTCTCGGTCATCATCGTCATGCGGCCACCCCTTGTTCGTCCTCTGTCTCAAGGCTCTGTCGACGTTCGCTGAAATACTCGCGAACGTTGGCGCACTGCGCTTGTGTGTCTTCCAAAGCGTTGAACCGGGAGCGAAACTCCTTGCCGCCGGGTCGTGTTGCCAGGTACCAGCCAACGTGCTTGCGGGCGATACGAACGCCCATCACATCACCATAGAAGGCGTGCAGCGCGGCCAGATGCTCCAGCAGGATACGTTCCACTTCGTCCAGCTTGGCGGCTGGCAAATGCTCGCCGGTCGCCAGGTAATGCGCGATCTCGCGAAAGATCCAGGGACGCCCTTGGGCAGCCCGGCCGATCAGCAGACCGTCGACCCCGGTGGCGTCCAGCACCGCCCGGGCCTTTTCTGGCGAAGTGATATCGCCATTGGCAAAAACCGGGATAGACACCGCTTGCTTGATGGCAGCGATGGTGTCGTATTCGGCTTCGCCGGTGTACAGGTCGGCGCGTGTGCGGCCATGCACCGCCAGCGCCTGGATGCCGGCCTGTTCGGCGATCTTCGCCACGTTCAGGCCGTTCTTGTTCGCCCGGTCCCAGCCGGTGCGAATCTTCAGGGTCACCGGGACGTCCACCGCGCCAACCACGGCGTGGAGGATCTCGCTGACCAAAGCTTCATCTCTCAATAAAGCAGAGCCTGCGGCTTTGTTGCAGACTTTTTTTGCCGGGCAGCCCATGTTGATATCGATGATCTGAGCACCCGCTTCGACGTTGGCCCGTGCCGCCGCTGCCATCATCTGCGCGTCGCCACCGGCGATCTGTACCGAGCGGGGCTCGGGATCACCTTCGTGGATGCGGCGCAGGCTCGACTTGCGGCTGTTCCACAGGCTCATGTCGCTGCTGACCATTTCCGACACCACCATGCCTGCGCCCAGGCGCTTGCAAAGTGTACGGAAAGGCTGGTCCGTGACCCCGGCCATGGGCGCGAGGATCAGGTTGTTGCGTAGTGTGTATGGGCCGATGCGTACCGCCGACATAGGTGTTCCCTGTTGTGGGGCCGAATCATTGGAGTCGAAAAAGGGTTGGCATGATACCCGCTCTCGGTGACCGGATAAAGATGGATTTGGATAAATTCTGAACAGTTGTCGGCTTATGCCTTAACGGATAACGGGCACCTTTGCCGCGCCATCGCCGGCAAGCCGGCTCCCACAGAGCAGGGCCTGAGGTGCCGGGTTACTCGGGGGAGCGGAAGCTGAGGCTGTAGTTCACGGCCTTGGGGCCCGGGTCGAGGATATCCAGGGCGATGTGGATCGGCGTCTGGCTTGGCATCTCGCCACGGCCGGCCAGCTCGCCGGAGAGGTACTCGCTGGGTTTGAAGCGACGGCTGGCGATCAGCTGGCCGTTGAGGTCGGCGAATCGCAGTTCCAGCAGCGGGAACGGCTGGGCGAACGGAGCGCGGTTGTAGATGATCGCGTCGACGATCAGTGCACCCTTGAAGTCCGGGTGGCTGCGCACCACCAGGTTGCTGCTCTTGATCCGGCCGATGTCGACGCGGCTCGGCACCTGGCAGCCGAGCACTGGGCACAATTGCTGGAAGATCGGCCGGTACTGGTCCTGGCGGGCCATTTCGTCGAAATGGAACCACACGTACTGGAAGGCCAGCAGGCCTGCGGCGAGCAGGGTCAGAAAGCCCCACAGCAGGCGCTTGCCCCAGTTGGCCTCGGGCTTTTCCCAGCCCAGTTGCAGCGGGTCATCCACCACATCGACCAGCGGCTCCTTGCGCGAAGGGCGCTCGGCCTTGGCGGCGAAAGCGGGCTCCAGCCGCTCGCCCGGCAGCGGCGAGACAGGGTCGTCATCGCGCGCCGACAAATGGATATCCACTTCGTCGTCATCACGAGCGCTCAGGCCTTTTTCGTGGATGACTTCATCCTCATCGATCGCATGCGGTTCGTCGAAACGCTCGGCTTCGACCGGCTCGGCACGTTCGTCTTCGAGGTCGAGGCCAAGGTTGGTACCCAGGGTCGGCTCGGTGCGATCTCCGGGGGCCGGCTCCAGGTCCAGTGGTTCCTGCTCCAGCAGCACAGGGGCGGGCTCATCAAGCGTTTGCGGCTCTGCGCGATCGCCGGTAGCGGTGCCGAACAGCTGGTCATCATGATCATCGATGGCAGGCTCGTCACGGCGCGCCTGCAAGGCCCCGGAAGTTGCAGCGGGGCCAGGCTCGGCAGGCTTGCCGCGACGCTCCAGGCGAGCCAGCTCCTGGTCCAGGTCCAGCTCGTCCAGGGCTTGCGCGGTCGCCGCCCAGTCCTCTGGTTCGACCGGCGGGCGCGTAACAGGTGCAGGCTCGGGCGCCACGATGGGCTCGACAACGGGGGCTGGTGCCACCGCAGCGGCCTCGGCCGCCGGTTGTGCACGGTTCTGCTCCAGCAGCTGCTTGGCCGCATTGAACACCTGCAGGCAGTGGCCGCAGCGCACCACGCCGCGCGCTACGCTCAGCTGGTGATGAGTGACGCGAAAGCTGGTCTGGCAATGCGGGCACTGGGTGACGAAACTGTCGGTCATGCGGCGATCCGGGAGCTGTGCAGAGGTTAATTCTAGGCCCGCTTAGCGGCGGCGACCACTGATGCGCACCCAGCCGTCGCGCACGACGATCGGGTCCAGCTCGAAGTCGGCGGCGTAGGCTGCAGCCACTTCCTCACCCTGTTCGGCGAGGATGCCCGACAGCGCCAGCAGGCCACCCGGGCGAACCAGACCGGACAGTTGCGGCGCCAGGGAAACCAGCGGGCCGGCGAGGATGTTGGCGACCAGCACGTCGGCCTGCATCGCCGGCATGTGCTCGGGCAGGTACAGGGCGAACGCGTCATCGGCGATGCCGTTGCGCTGGGCGTTGTCGCGCGAGGCTTCCAGGGCCTGCACGTCGATGTCGGTACCGACCGCTTCACGGGCGCCGAGCAGCAGCGAGGCGATGGCCAGAATGCCCGAACCGCAGCCGAAATCGAGCACCTGGGTGCCTTGCAACTGTTGGCCGTCGAGCCATTCCAGGCACAGCGCGGTGGTCGGGTGTGTGCCGGTACCGAAGGCCAGGCCAGGGTCGAGCAGCAGGTTGACCGCGTCCTTTTCCGGCGCTTCGTGCCAGCTCGGCACGATCCACAGGCGCTGGCCGAAGCGCATCGGCTGGAAGTTGTCCATCCAGCTGCGTTCCCAGTCCTGATCCTCGATCACTTCGGCCTGGTGTTCCGGCAGCTCGGCGCCGGTCAGCAGGCGCAGGTGGGCGAACACGGCGTCAGGCTCGGCGTCGGCTTCGAACAGCGCCAGCAGGTGCGTGTGCGACCACAGCGGAGTGGTATTGAGGTCAGGCTCGAAGATCGGCTGATCTTCGGCGTCCATGAACGTGACCGAGACGGCGCCGACTTCGAGCAGGGCGTCTTCGTAGGTTTCGGCTTGTTCCGGGCTGATGGCCAGGCGTACTTGCAGCCAGGGCATGGCGGGCACCTTTGTAAATCGACAGGGGCAGCCCGAGGCTGCGCGAAGGCTGGCAGTTTACGCGAGTGCGGGGGTTTGTGCATGAATTGAGGGGGCTGCTTTGCAGCCCAATCGCCGGCAAGCAGGCTTCCACAGGTATTGCACCGACCTTGAAAGCGATGGGCCACTTGTGGGAGCCGGCTTGCCGGCGATGAGGCCCTGGCAGGCCATAAAAAACCCCGGCACAGGGCCGGGGTTTTCATGCATCACGCTAACGCGATCACTCCTGGCTAGCCAGTTTGTGCTCGAGGTAGTGGATGTTGACGCCGCCTTTGCAGAAGCCTTCATCACGCACCAGGTCGCGGTGCAGCGGGATGTTGGTCTTGATGCCGTCGACGACGATCTCGTCCAGGGCATTGCGCATGCGCGCCATGGCTTCGTCGCGGTCCTTGCCGTAGGTGATCAGCTTGCCGATCAGCGAGTCGTAGTTCGGCGGAACCGAGTAGCCGCTGTACAGGTGCGAATCGACGCGAACGCCGTTGCCGCCTGGCGCGTGGAAGTGCTTCACCTTGCCTGGGCTCGGGATAAACTTCTTCGGGTCTTCGGCGTTGATACGGCACTCCAGCGAATGGCCACGGATGACCACGTCTTCCTGGCGGATCGACAGCTTGTTGCCAGCGGCGATGCTGAGCATCTCCTTGACGATGTCGATACCGGTGACCATTTCCGACACCGGGTGCTCAACCTGCACACGGGTGTTCATCTCGATGAAGTAGAAACGGCCGTTCTCGTACAGGAACTCGAAGGTGCCGGCACCGCGGTAGCCGATCTCGACGCACGCATCGACGCAACGCTTGAAGACTTCCTGGCGGGCCTTCTCGTCGATGCCCGGGGCAGGTGCTTCTTCCAGTACTTTCTGGTGACGGCGCTGCAGCGAGCAGTCGCGGTCGCCCAGGTGGATGGCGTTGCCTTGGCCGTCGGACAGCACCTGAACTTCCACGTGACGTGGGTTGGTCAGGAACTTCTCCAGGTAGACCATCGGGTTGCCGAAGGCAGCACCGGCTTCGGTGCGGGTGAGCTTGGCCGAGGCGATCAGGTCCTCTTCCTTGTGCACCACGCGCATACCGCGACCACCACCGCCACCGGCGGCCTTGATGATCACCGGGTAGCCGACGTCACGGGCGATCGCCAGGGCGACCTCTTCGTCTTCCGGCAGCGGGCCATCGGAGCCCGGTACGGTCGGTACGCCCGACTTGATCATCGCGTCCTTGGCCGAAACCTTGTCGCCCATCAGGCGAATGGTGTCGGCTTTCGGGCCGATGAAGGCGAAACCGGACTTCTCCACCTGTTCGGCGAAGTCGGCGTTTTCCGCCAGGAAGCCGTAACCGGGGTGAATGGCGGTAGCGCCTGTCACTTCAGCCGCGGCGATGATCGCCGGGATGTGCAGGTACGAATCTTTGGACGAAGCAGGACCAATGCAGACCGACTCGTCTGCCAGGCCCAGGTGCATCAGTTCGCGGTCGGCCGTGGAGTGCACGGCGACGGTCTTGATGCCCAGCTCTTTGCAGGCACGCAGGATCCGCAGGGCAATTTCCCCACGGTTGGCGATCAGGACTTTTTCCAGCTTCCCAGACATCGTTGGCTCTCCGCGAATCAAACGATGGTGAACAGCGGCTGGTCGAACTCAACCGGCTGACCGTCTTCCACCAGGATTTGGTCGATGACACCGCCAACATCGGCTTCGATGTGGTTCATCATCTTCATCGCTTCGACGATGCACAGCACCTGGCCTGCCTTGATGGTCTGGCCAACTTCAGCGAAGTTCGGCGAGGTCGGCGCAGGCTTGCGGTAGAAGGTACCGACCATTGGCGACTTGATCACGGTGCCACGCAGGGCTGGAGCAGCGGCGGCTTCGGCGGCCGGGGCGGCAGCGGCAGCGACCGGGGCGGCAGCAGGAGCGGCAGCCATCGGAGCAGGTGCGAAGTACTGCTGGGCAGCTGGGGTCTTGCTGTGACGGCTGATACGGACCGACTCTTCGCCTTCCTTGATCTCCAGCTCGTCGATGCCAGACTCTTCCAGCAGCTCGATCAGTTTCTTGACTTTACGGATATCCATTAATCATCAACTCCCAAAGGTTCGGTCAGGGGGCGTAATTTAAAAACGTATCTGAACGTTTCTCTCGAACCCCGGCCCACAAAGGCCAGGGTCTCAATCATCAGGGCTGTGCGTTGGCAGCCAGTTGTTCCAGCGCGGACTCCAGGGCCAGGCGATAACCGCTGGCGCCCAGACCGCAGATCACTCCTACGGCGACATCGGAGAAGTAGGAGTGGTGACGGAACGGTTCGCGTTTGTGCACGTTGGACAGGTGCACTTCGATGAATGGGATGCTCACCGCGAGCAATGCGTCACGTAATGCGACGCTTGTGTGGGTGAAAGCAGCCGGATTGATCAGGATGAAGTCCACACCCTCGTTGCGTGCGGCGTGAATACGGTCGATCAGTTCGTACTCGGCATTGCTCTGCAGGTACTGCAGATGATGGCCAGCGGCGCGGGCGCGCTGCTCCAGGTCCTGGTTGATCTGGGCCAGGGTCACGGCGCCGTAGTGGCCCGGTTCGCGAGTACCGAGCAGGTTCAGGTTGGGGCCGTGAAGCACCAGTAGGGTTGCCATCTGCTGATTCCTTGGATTTGTAGGGCAATTCGACACAGCGCGGCGAGTGTGCCGTAAAGCGACGGCAAGTGTCCAGTTCCCGGCAATAGCCAGCACGATGTCCGAGATTCGCGCGAAATATGTGACCAAATAATTAAATCTGGTCACTCATTGGCAGAAAATTCCCGGCACGCGGGAAGTTATAGACCGAGTTTGCCGCGCACGCGCGCAATAACTTCGGCGAAATCGCCGGCGTTTATCTCGCCAACCACCCGATCAGTGGTCATTTCGCTGCCGTTCGCCCCAAAGAACAGCAGTGCGGGTGGGCCGAACAGGTGATAGCGGTCGAGCAGGGTACGCTGCTCGGCGTTGCTCTGAGTGATATCGAAACGCAGCAGTTTGAAGACGCCCAGCTGGGATTGGACCTGAGGCGCATTGAGGACTTCGTGCTCGATCACCTTGCAGCTGATGCACCAGTCGGCGTACCAGTCGAGCAGCACGGGCTGGCCGCTGGCCTTGGCTTGGGCCAGTGCGGCGTCCAGGGCAGCAGGCGTGGTGACGGTTTGCCAGGCACTCTGCTGGACGATGGCGCCGCTGCTGGCGCCGACGAGGGTGGGCGTCGGCAATGGCCGTAGCGGGTCGCCCTGGCCACTCAGTGCCCCGTACCAGCAGGCCAGGGCATACACCAGCAAGGCCAGACCGAGCAGTTGCGCCAGGCGTTGGCGGGGCGACTTGACCACGAATTCCAGCGCACCGAGGAACAGCGCCACGCCAGCGGCCAGCAAGCCCACCAGCAACAGGGTCGCCGGCCCCGGCAACACGCGGCTGAGCAGGCCGATGGCCAGGCCCAGCAGCAGTACGCCGATGGCATTTTTCACGGTGTTCAGCCACGGGCCGCTCTTCGGCAACCAGGCCGCACCGCCGGTAGCTACCAGCAACAGTGGCGCACCCATGCCCAGGCCCAGGGCGAACAGCTTGAGTGCACCGCCCAGGGCATCACCGCTGGCGCTGATGTACAGCAGGGCGCCGGCCAGGGGCGCCGAGACGCAGGGCGATACCAGCAGGCTCGACAGCACGCCGAGCACCGCAGCCCCCAGCAGCGAGCCGCCTTTGGTGCGGTTGGCCACCTTGTCCAGGCGATTGCTCAGGGCTTGCGGGAGTTTCAGTTCGAACAGGCCAAACATGGCCAGGGCGAACAGCACGAAGAACAGCGCGAACGGCACCAGCACCCAGGCCGATTGCAACCGCGCTTGCAGGTTCAGGCCGGCGCCGAACAGGCCCATCAGTGCGCCCAGCACGGCGAAGCTGACGGCCATCGGCAGGATATAAGCCAGCGACAGGGCCAAGCCGCGCAGGCCGCCGACCTGGCCGCGCAGCACCACGCCGGAGAGAATCGGCAGCATCGGCAGCACGCAGGGGGTGAAAGTCAGGCCGACTCCGGCGAGGAAGAACAGCAGCAGCGATTTCCAGCTCCAGGCGTGTTCGCCGCTTGCCGGCAATGCGCCACCGCCTTCCCCGTCGATGCTCAGCCGTTCGGTTTCCGGTGGGTAGCACAGGCCTTTGTCGGCGCAGCCCTGGTAGCCCACGAGCAGGGTGAAGGCGCGGGCGTCGGTGCGTGGCAGCTCGATGTCGAGCACGCCGTGATAGACCTCGACGTCGCCGAAGAACTCGTCGTGCTTGGCCTCGCCTTTGGGGATGTTGGGCGTGCCCAGGGCGATGTCCGCCGGTTCCGTGCGGAACTGGAAGCGGTGGCGGTAGAGGTAGTAGCCGTCGGTGGCGACCAAGCGCAGCTTGATTGTTTGCGCGTCGGCTTGGACCAGGCTGAGCTTGAAGGCCTCGTGCACCGGCAGAAAGTCGGCGCCGTTGGACAGCGAGGCGGCGCCGAGGGTGGCGCTGGGGCGGTTGTCGAGCAGGCCCGTGGCGAAGGTAGGGCTGGCCAGCAGCAGGAACAGCAGGAAAAACAGGCGGCGCATGGCGGACTCGCGAGGTGGAACGTGCCGGGCATGATAGCGGAGTTGCCGGGGGTTGGCAGGGGGGTGTCTTTGGCAGCGACACATGGTCGCTGGTTGTGATGGGCCATTACTGGCCCTATCGCCGGCAAGCCGGCTCCTACAGGTAGCCCACAGCACTTGAGATCTGTGGCGTGTCTGTGGGAGCCGGCTTGCCGGTGATGGGGCCGAACCTGTCGAGGGTGTCAGAAATTTTGTGTTCGGGCATAACATGAGTAAGAGGTGCATGTATGCCAACCAAAAAGAAACCCCTGCGTGACCTGCCCAAAATCCCCAAAGAGCTGCTGGAGCAGTTCGGTGAGGGCCTGATGACCGCAGAAGCTATCGAGGATGCCTCTGCGGCGTTCAAAAAGGCCTTGATCGAGCGTGCTCTGCATGCCGAGCTTGGTCACCACCTGGGTTATCCGCCGGGCGCGCAGCGCCCAGAGGATGAAACCAACCAGCGTAACGGCAAGAGTGGCAAGACGGTTTTGACCGGCGATGGCCCGCTGCGGCTGGAAATTCCTCGTGATCGAGACGGCAGTTTTGCGCCCATTCTGATCCCTAAGCACGAACGGCGGTACACCGGTTTCGATGACAAGATCATCGCCATGTACGCCCGTGGCATGACGGTCAGAGAGATCCGAGCGTTTCTGTCCGAGCAGTATGGAACCGACGTTTCGCCCGATTTCATCAGCTCTGTGACAGACGAGGTCATGGAAGAGATTGGCGCGTGGCAACAGCGGCCATTGGAGCCGATGTACCCGGTCATTTTCTTTGATGCGCTGCGGGTGAAAATTCGCGAAGAAGGCCTGGTGCGCAACAAGGCCATTTACCTGGCTTTGGGCGTTCTACCCGACGGGACGCGCGATATCTTAGGCATCTGGATCGAGAACACCGAGGGTGCGAAGTTCTGGATGAAGGTTTTTAACGATCTCAAGACGCGTGGTGTCGAGGATGTGCTGATTGCCGTGACCGATGGCCTCAAAGGCATGCCAGAGGCTCTCAGCGCCGTGTTTCCAGAAACGACGCTGCAGACGTGCATCGTGCACCTGATCCGCAACAGCCTCGACTACGTGGCTTGGGACAAGCGCCGGGCACTGGCCAAGGCGTTGAAACCGATTTACCAGGCCATCAATGCAGAAGCGGCTGAGCAGGCATTGGATGAGTTTGAAAACGGACCCTGGGGCAAACAGTATCCAACGGTCGTGGCAGCCTGGAGACGCGCCTGGGATCGAGTGATTCCCTTCTTTGTCTTCCCACCTGCCATCCGCAAAGTGATCTACACCACCAACGCTATTGAGAGCATCAACGCCCAGCTACGCAAAATCATTAAAACTCGGGGGCATTTCCCGAACGATGAAGCAGCCACCAAGCTGATCTGGCTGGGGCTGCGGAACATCACGGCAAACTGGGGCTCGGCGGCGCATGATTGGAAAAGTGCGATGAATCAATTCGCGATTCTGTACGGGGATCGGTTCATCAGGCCGACGTGGTGAAAATCGGGCCTGCCTAACGGCAGGCCATTACCGGCCCGAACACAAAAAAACTGACAGTCCCAACCTGTCAGACCCTGAATGCCCGGACGGCGCGGTTCAATTCACCGCCCAGGCTCAACAGTTGCTCCCCCTGCTCGCGCCCTTCGCCAATGCGCTGCAGGTTGTCCTCCCCCAGCGCATGAATACGCTCGCTGTGGTCGCGAATTTCGCTCACCGCGCCGCTCTGCTGCGCTGTGATATCGGCGATGCGCACTGCCGTGTCGGCAATGGTGCGAATCGCGCAGACAATCTCATCCAGTGCCCCATCCGCAGCCTGTGCCTGGTTAGCAGTAGCCTCGGCATGTTCAAGCTGGGCGCGCATGCCCGTCACCGACTCCCGCGCCGCCTGCTGCAGGCGGTCGATCAGGGCCTGGATCTCGCCCGTTGCCCCGGTGGTGCGTTGCGCCAGCGAGCGCACCTCATCAGCCACCACGGCAAAACCACGGCCCATTTCGCCAGCGCGTGCAGCTTCGATGGCAGCGTTCAAGGCCAGCAGATTGGTCTGTTCGGCAATCGAGCGGATCACCGTCAGCACCCCGCCAATGGTCGCCGACTCCTCGGCCAGCTGCTCGATCATGCGCGCATTGCCCTGCACCTCGTCGACCAGCGCCCGCAGGCCCGACAGGCTCTGGCCGATCACCGCCTGCCCCTGTTCCACGGCGCGGCCGGCATCACGGCTGGCATCGGCGGCGGAACTGGCATCGCCGGCCACTTGTTGGATGGTCGCTTCCAGCTCGCCCAGGGCATCACGAATCTGCCCGGTGTCACCTGCCTGGCGTTCGGCACCGTCATGCAGGGCGGCACTCATGCCGGCCAGGGCATGGCTGCTGCCGGCGACCTGTTCGGCGTTGTGGCGAATGGTGCCGACCAGCGCCACCAGGTACTGGCGCAGACGGTTCAGCGATTCCTGGATATCGTGCAGTTCGCGGTTGGTTCGGCCCAGGGCGATGGCCTCGGCGAAGTCGCCTTCGGCCCAACGCGACAGGGCTGGAGCCAGGCCAGTCAGGGTGCGCGCCAGGCGCCGCTGCAAGGTGTCGATGAGCAATGCAATCAGCAGGATCAGGCCGATCATCAGCCCCTGTATAAGGCGTACTTCGCTGGCGATCCTGGCGTGCTGGCCACGCACCTCCGGCTCAAGGCCAGCGATGGCCTGCTGCACGGCATCCAGGCGTTCATGGGTGCTGGCAGCCAGGGTACTGCGCCGCTCGATCTGCTCGCGGGTGCGTTGCAGTTCGGCCGGGTAGCGGTTGAGCAGGCTCTGCAGGTCGCGCTTGAGCGTCACCGCCACATCTTCCTGTTGGGTATCTGCCTGGGTTTCCAGGCCCATCATGGCGGCGAAGTCGTCGGCGCCGGACTCGGCTGCGCGGGTCACGCCCAGCAGGGGCAGGCTGTCGATGACCTGAGCCTGGGCGCGGATCAGTTGCAGCTCGCGTTCCACTTCGTCTGCCAGTTCGGCACGGCCGCTGCTGACCAGCTTGTCTCGGGCCAGCGACAGGCGGCCCAGGTGCACGCTGGCATCGAGCAGCGGCAACAGGTAACGGCTGGCATCCGCATTGCCGCTGTCGCGGGCATAGGTGGTCAGTTGTTCGAAGTTGGCGCCCAGTTCCCGGTCGGCCTGCAGCAGCAAGGCCTGTGGGTCACCGGCAAGCTTGCCGGCCGCCAGCAGTTCGTTAGCGGTGAAGGTGTTCAGGGTGTCCAGGCTGGGCCGCATCTGGCTGGCCAGTGTTTCGGGCAGCTCGGCCAATGCTGCCTGCAACTGCTGGTTGGCCTCCATGGCTGCGGCATGGCGCACGGCATCGCCAGTGCCCAGGTAAGCCTGGATATTGCTGGCAGCCTGGTTCTGGAACTGCTGCGACAGGCTCAGGTAGCGTTCCATCAGTTGATAGGGGCGTTCCAGCGCGCGCTGCGACCACCACAGGGTTGCGCCCAGGGCAATACACACGGTCACCAGCAACAGGGTGTTGAAATTGGTCAGCCACTTCAGGCGCATAGCCGCGAACTTCCTGCGGGGGAGTGGGGGTAGGCGCCTGAAGTTATTGCTAATTTGTGACGAGGTGATGACGGTGGTGGCTCGATGCCATATCTGCAGAGCTAAGGCTCTACGCGCACTACGCAGTTGCGCCCTGCGTGCTTGGCCCGGTACAGCGCCTCGTCCGCCGCACTGGCCATGGTCAGCGCATCCAGCCCGTCATCGAGTTGCACCACGCCGGCACTGAAGGTGCATTGCAGGTCATGGGGTTGGGCGGGGTAGAGAATTTCGGCAAAACGCCGGCGGATTTCGTCCAGCACCTTGTGTGCTGCATCCAGCGCGGTGTTGGGCATGACGATGGCGAACTCCTCGCCACCGTAGCGGCCAATGAAGTCGGTCTTGCGCAGGCGCTGCTTGAGAAACAGCGCCAGGCTCTTGATCACCCGGTCGCCCATGGGGTGGCCGTGGCGGTCGTTGATCTTCTTGAAGTGGTCGATGTCGAGCATCGCGAAGCTCAGTGGCTGGCCTTCACGGCGGGCGCGGAAGCTGCAGTCTTCGAGCAGTTGCAGGATGTGGGTGTGGTTGTACAACCCGGTAAGGCTGTCACGCACCATGCGTGATTTCAGGTGCCGGGCCCGTGCTGCGCGGTTGCGCACAGTGGTGATCAGGTGCCGCGAGCGAATCGGCTTGGTGAGGAAGTCATCACCACCTTCGCTCATGGCATCGAGCTGCTTGTCGAGGTCGTCTTCGGCAGACAGGAAGATGATCGGCACGCTGACGTAACGGTCATTGTGGCGAATCACCTTGGCCAGCTCCGGTCCGGAGCAGGTGGGCATGTACAGGTCGAGAATGATCAGGTCGGGCTGGAAGTCGGCGAGCTCGGCCATGGCGCGGATCGGGTCGCTGAGGCTGCGGGTGACCATGCCGGCGTAGCCCAGTACCCGCTCGGTATGCAGGGCCTGGGTGCGGGAGTCATCGATGATCAGCACGCGCAGCGGGTCGAACAGGGCGGTGCTGGTCATGATCTCGAGCTTTTCCAGCAGGCTGGAGGCTTCCAGCGTACCGGTAAGAAACGCCTGGCCCCCGGCGCGCACGGCAGCCAGGCGGGTGGGCGTGTCGGTTTCGTGGAGGCTGAAGAACAACAGTGGGATAGCCCTGTCCAGGCCTTGCTGCACCTGCGTGGCCAGGGCCAGGCCGCGATCGGGGCCACCGAAGTCGACGTCCATGACCATGGCCGCGGGCATCTGCTCAGCCAGTGCCGCCATCAGTGCCTGCGCCGAGAACAGTGGCAGTGCGCTCAGGCCGAAGAATTCCAGTTGCTGCGCCAGGCGCTCGGCAGGCTCGGGGTCTTGCAGCAGCAAGTACACCGGCTTGCGCGCAGGTGGCAGTGCCAACTGATCGAGTTGGTCGCCCTTGCGCAGGCTGGTGCGCGAAAGGCGTTGCAGCAAATGGTCGAGCTCCTGCTCTAGGCGCTCGGGGATCGGCTCCGCGGCGTGGGTCATGTCCTGGCTACTTATTGGAGGGATATGCAGGTGCAATGATGGCTCTATGCTAGCACCACTTTTCTTGTGCGTGAGTGCGCTGAGTCAACAAAGAGCTTGGAACGCATATTCAGTTAATGACTCATTGGTCGCTTATGCGTAAGGCGGTGTCTGCTTTATAGTGCAGCGACACGGGCTTGCCGTGGCACCCTGGCGCAGGCCTGTGGTCCAAGCCCTGAACCGTCGTGACTGATTAAGGACAAAGCCATGCTGGATTGGAAAAACCGTGAGGCCAAAGCCGAGCCCCGCGAGCGAGTCGACGGCCGCGGCGCTGCCGCCCGTAGCTACCTTGGCGGCCTCTGGAGCCGTGCCTTGGGGACGCTGATCGGCCTGTACCTGCTGGTCTGCATCGGCCTGGGCTGGTACTGGAGCCAGGAACCGGACCTGTTCCCGGTGCAGCAGAATGCCCAGGCTGCGGCCGAGCGCACCGGCCAGCAGATGGTGGTCGGCTACACCACTGTGGAAACCCTCAAGACCGTGGCCGCTACCCTGCTGAACAAGCCGGGCGGCTATATTTCCAACGACCGATTCCCGCCGGGGTTGTGGATGGACAACATGCCGAGCTGGGAGTATGGCGTGCTGGTGCAGGTGCGTGACCTTTCCCGTGCCCTGCGCAAGGACTTCGCGCGCTCGCAATCGCAGTCCACCGAGGACGCCGACCTGGCCAAGGCCGAGCCGCGCTTCAACTTCGATAACAAGAGCTGGATCCTGCCATCGAGCGAATCGGAGTTCGAAGAGGGCATCAAGTCGCTGTCGCGCTACCAGACCCGCCTGGCCGCCGGCGACAAGGGCGCGATCTTCTATACCCGCGCCGACAACCTGAACAACTGGCTGGGCGATGTCGCCACTCGCCTGGGCTCGCTGTCTCAGCGGCTGTCGGCCAGCGTTGGCCGGGTCAAGCTCAACACCACCCTGAAGACCGAGTCGGTCGTGGCCGGCCAGGCGCCGCAAGTGGATGAAGAGATGGTGGAAACGCCGTGGCTGCAGATCGACAACGTGTTCTACGAGGCACGTGGCCAGGCATGGGCGCTGTCGCACCTGCTGCGTGCCATCGAGGTCGATTTCGCCGATGTGCTGGCGAAGAAGAACGCCACGGTCAGCGTGCGCCAGATCATCCGTGAGCTGGAAGCTTCGCAAGAGCCGCTTTGGAGCCCGATGGTGCTGAACGGCAGCGGCTTCGGTATGTGGGCCAACCACTCGCTGGTCATGGCCAACTACATTTCCCGGGCCAACGCCGCAGTCATCGACCTGCGCCAGCTGCTGTCGCAGGGTTGAGCATGGCCATCAGCCCCCACGAGGCCGCCCACCGGGCGGCTTCCGACCGCGAACTGGTTGCCTGGGTGGACGAAGCCGACCAGGTGCTGGGTGCATTGCCCAGGGCTGAGCTGCGCGAGCGTGGCCTGATCGGCCGCTGCACCTTCATCCTGTTGTTCAACAGCGCCGGGGAACTGTGCGTACACCGGCGAACCTTGAGCAAGGCGCTGTACCCTGGCTATTGGGATGTGGCGGCCGGTGGAATGGTGGCGGCGGGGGAGGCCTATACCGACTCGGCAGCCCGGGAGCTGGCCGAGGAGCTGGGTATCGCAGGCGTGCCGTTGACCTTTCACGAGCGCTTCTATTTCGACCAACCGGACAATCGCCTGTGGTGCGCGGTGTATTCGGCGGTGTCGGATGCGCCGCTGCAGTTGCAGCCGGAAGAGGTGATCGAGGCAAAGTTCGTCCCAATCGAACAGGCTGAAGCAGAAAGCCTGGTCAAGCCGTATTGCCCGGACTCTCTGGCTGCGTTGCAGCGCTACAAGGCCAGTCTGTGAAAGGTTGGATGGCGGGGTGGACCCATCGCCGGCAAGCCGGCTCCCACCACTCACTGATGCAGCGGGATCATTGTGAGAGCCGGCTTGCCGGCGATGGGTCGCAAATCATTCGCAAAATGGCGCATTCCAGTACTTAGCAACGGCGAGATTTATCGTTAAACTGCGCGCCCTTTTCGGGCTGCCGCAAGTCTTGCAGCAGTAGCGCCGCCCCTGCCAGAGTGGGGCTTCGCGGTCGGCTCCCGCCGACCAGTTTTTGTCCTCTGCACCGAGGAACAAAAGTGGCCAAGAAAGCTTCTTCCTTCGCCGCCCTAGGCGGTCTCGTTTACTCCACCGATGCCGGTCGGCACTGCCCCGACTGTGGCCAGCCGGTGGATGCCTGTACCTGCAAGCAGCAGCTCATCCCCGAAGGGGATGGCATTGCCCGTGTGCGCCGTGAAAGCAAAGGCCGCGGCGGCAAGACGGTGACTACCGTCACTGGCGTGCCGCTGCCACTCGATCAGCTCAAGGAGCTGGCCACCACCCTCAAGCGCCGCTGTGGTACTGGCGGCGCCCTGAAGGATGGGGTCATCGAGATCCAGGGCGACCATGTCGAACTGCTGATCGGTGAGCTGACCAAACAGGGCTTCAAGGCAAAAAAATCCGGCGGCTGATGCCGGCACGCGATTTTTTGCCCAGCGCTTTCTAAACTCGTTGCCGTGGCCAGGGTCTATCCCAGGACACGGACGAATCGTCATTTTCAGCTTTTACACTGCGCCCGCCTCCTTGCGGGGCAGTGTCTTCGACTTTTCTATAGGGGACTTGAATGTCCGTACGACGCACACGCAAAGACGATGGTAGCCAGTGGACCGTGGCCGACAGCCGCAGTGTTTATGGCATCCGCCATTGGGGCGCTGGTTATTTCGCCATCAATGAAGCCGGGCGCGTCGAAGTGCGCCCCAACGGCCCGCAGAGCGCACCGATCGACCTGTTCGAACAGGTCGACGAACTGCGCCAGAGCGGCCTGTCGTTGCCGCTGCTGGTGCGCTTCCCCGATATCCTGCAGGACCGCGTGCGTCAGCTGACCGGTGCCTTCGACGCCAACATCGCGCGCCTGGAATACCAGAGCCAGTACACCGCGCTGTACCCGATCAAGGTCAACCAGCAAGAAGCGGTGGTGGAGAACATCATCGCCACGCAGAACGTTTCCATCGGCCTGGAAGCCGGCTCCAAGCCCGAGCTGCTGGCCGTGCTGGCGCTGGCGCCGAAAGGCGGCACTATCGTCTGCAACGGCTACAAGGACCGCGAGTTCATCCGCCTGGCACTGATGGGCCAGAAGCTTGGCCACAATGTGTTCATCGTCATCGAGAAAGAATCCGAAGTGGCGCTGGTGATCGAAGAGGCCGCTGACCTCAAGGTCAAACCGCAGGTCGGTCTGCGTGTGCGCCTGTCGTCGCTGGCGTCGAGCAAGTGGGCCGACACCGGTGGCGAGAAGTCCAAGTTTGGCCTGTCGGCTGCCCAGCTGATCTCGGTGGTGCAGCGCTTCCGCGATGCCGGCCTGGACCAGGGCATCCGCCTGCTGCACTTCCATATGGGCTCGCAGATCGCCAACCTGGCCGACTACCAGCACGGCTTCAAGGAAGCCATCCGCTACTACGGCGAACTGCGCGCGCTGGGCCTGCCGGTCGACCATATCGACGTGGGCGGTGGCCTGGGCGTGGACTACGACGGTACCCACTCGCGTAATGCCAGTTCGATCAACTACGACATGGACGACTACGCCGGCGTGGTGGTGGGCATGCTCAAGGAGTTCTGCGACGCGCAGGGCCTGCCGCACCCGCACATCTTCTCCGAGAGCGGCCGTTCGCTGACCGCGCACCATGCCATGCTGGTGATCCAGGTGACCGACGTCGAAAGCCACAACGACGAAGTGCCGCTGATCGAGAACAAGGAAAGCCTGCCCGAAACCGTGCAGTGGCTGGCCGACCTGTTGGGCCCGACCGACATCGAGATGGTCACCGAGACCTACTGGCGCGCCACCCACTACATGGGCGACGTGGCCGCCCAGTACGCCGATGGCAAGATCAGCCTGGCCGAAAAGGCTCTGGCCGAGCAGTGCTACTTCGCCGTGTGCCGGCGCCTGCACAACTCGCTGAAGGCCCGCCAGCGCTCGCACCGCCAGGTGCTGGACGAGCTGAACGACAAGCTGGCCGACAAGTACATCTGCAACTTCTCGGTGTTCCAGAGCTTGCCGGATACCTGGGCCATCGGCCAGGTGCTGCCGATCATCCCGCTGCACCGCCTGGACGAAGAGCCGATGCGCCGCGCGGTGCTGCAGGACCTGACCTGCGACTCCGACGGCAAGATCAACCAGTACGTCGACGAGCAGAGCATCGAGACCAGCATGCCGGTGCATGCGGTGAAGGAAGGCGAAGACTACTTGCTGGGCGTGTTCCTGGTGGGCGCCTACCAGGAGATTCTCGGCGACATGCACAACCTGTTCGGTGACACCGACTCGGTGAACATCTACCAGAACGCTGATGGCAGCGTGTACCACGCGGGTATCGAGACCCACGACACCATCGAGGACATGCTGCGCTACGTGCACCTGTCGCCGGAGGAGTTGATGACCCACTACCGCGACAAGGTGGCCAGCGCCAAGATCAGCGCCCGCGAGCGTACCCAGTTCCTCGACGCCCTGCGCCTGGGCCTGACCCGCTCTTCGTACCTGTCGTCGTAATCACGGGGCCGCCCTGCGGCCCATCGCCGGCAAGCCGGCTCCCACAGGTACTCCGCCGCTACAAGGATCTGCGCGGTACCTGTGGGGGCCGGCTTGCCGGCGAAAGGGGCTCAAAGCGCCCCGCATCATCCAACCCACAGCTTCTTGCGCTGCAACCCCCAGCCAACCCACCCCAACGTCACTGCCCGCAACGCCATGAACGCAAGAAAAGCCAACCACAACCCGTGGTTGCCAAACCCTCTCATGAGCCACGCCAGCGGCAGCGCGATCAGCACCGACAGCAGCATCGCATTGCGCATCTCCCGCGCCCGCGTCGCGCCGATGAACAGCCCGTCGAGCAAGTAACTCCACACCGCGATCAGCGGCAGCACCGCCAGATAGGGCAGGTAGGGATACGCCGCCGCCCGCACGCTGACGATGTCGGTCTGCAGGTCGATGAACAGGTGCCCGCCCAGCAGGAACAGGCCTGCGAACCCGAGGCTGGTTATCAGCGACCAACCACAGGCCACCACCAACGAGCGGCGCAAGGTGTCGCCATCGCGTGCGCCGATGGCATGCCCACACAGGGCTTCCACCGCATGCGCCAGGCCGTCGAGAGCATAGGCGGTGAGCAGCAGGCCGTTGAGCAGCAGTGCGTTGGCCGCCACCGTGGCCTCGCCCAGGCGCGCGCCCTGCACGGTAATCAGCAGGAACACCAGCTGCAGTGCCAGGCTGCGCAGGAAGATATCGCGGTTGACCGCCAGCAACGGCCGCCAGGCCTGCCAGCGTTTGAGTGCGGCCCAGGCGATTTGCCCGGGGTAGGCGCGCAGGGCGGGGCGGGTCAAGGCCAAGCCGAGCAAGGCGGCGCTCCATTCGGCAATCACCGAGGCCCTCGCCGACCCCAGCACACCCCAGTTCAGGCCAAGTACGAACCACAAGTTGAGCGCGATGTTCAGCAGGTTGGTAGTCAGCAGGATGGCCAGCGGCGCGCGTGCATTCTGTGTGCCGAGGAACCACCCCACCAGCGCGTAGCTGGCCAACGCCGCCGGCAGGCCGAGCAGGCGAGTATGAAAGAAGGCTTCGGTGGACTGCTGCAACTCCGCGCTCGGCTGCATGACATGCAGTGCCAGCTGGCTGAACGGCAGGGCGAGCAGGCCGACAAGCAGTGCCAGGCCCAAGGCCAGCAACAGGCCCTGTATCAGCACCTGGCGCAGCGCCGCGCCATCGGCACGCCCTGCCGCCTGCGCGGCGAAGCCGGTGGAACCCATGCGCAAGAAGCCCATCAGGCCGACCATGAAGGTGAACAGCGTGCCGCCCACGGCAACTGCGCCGAGCTGGTGGGCGTGGGGCAGGTGGCCGATGACCGTGCTGTCGACCAGGGCGACCAGTGGCACCGAGATGTTGGAAAGGATCATCGGCGCAGCCAGGGCCCAGACTTTGCGGTGGGTGAGGCGGTGGCGCCAGTCGCTGGCAATTCGAGACATGTGAGTTCCTGGGAAAAGCAGGGGTCGCCACGCGCCCCGATCGCTGGCAAGCCAGCTCCCACAGGGGCCCTGCCGAGCTTGAAATGTGGGAGCCGGCTTGCCGGCGATTGGGGTGCGAAGCGCCCCCTTTCTGGTTCCATTTGACCGCATTGTAACGGCCAGCCACCTGCTGTTGCGCTATAGTTGCTGCCCTCACGTACCTGCTGCCAAAGAGTTCCCACTCCATGTTCAACAAAGGATTGTTGCTGGCCTGCGCGCTGGCCTTGCTCAGTGCCTGTGACTCCTCGACACCGGACAAGCCCGCACCCGCCGAGAAACCTCAGGCGAGCGTGCCGGCCGAGGTGCCGGCTGCCCGGCGCGAAGACCCCGCCGTGCTCGCCAAACGCTACGAAGGCCGCGAGCTGAGCGTACTGGATGCCTCGGAAGTACAGATCGACGGGGCCAGTACCCTGTCGGTCAGTTTCTCGGTGCCGCTGGATGCCAAGCAGGACTTCGCCAGCAAAGTGCACCTGGTCGACACCGTGAAAGGCAAGGTCGACGGCGCCTGGGAACTCTCCGACAACCAGATGGAACTGTGCCTTCGCCACCTGGAGCCCCAGCGCAAGCTGGTGCTGACGGTCGACAAGAGCCTGCTGGCGGTCAATGGCCAGCAGCTTGCCAGCGAATCGGTGACGCACCTTGAAACCCGCGACATGCAGCCCACCGTAGGCTTCGCCAGCCGTGGCTCGCTGCTGCCCACACGCCTGGCCGAAGGCCTGCCGGTGATCGCCCTGAACGTCGACAAGGTCGATGTCGAGTTCTTCCGCGTCAAGCCTGAAAGCCTTTCGGCGTTCCTGGTCAGCTGGGGCCGCAACAGCAGTCTGTACTACTACCAGTCCAAGGAAACCCTGGACATGGCCGACCTGGTGTACAGCGGCCGCTTCGACCTCAACCCCGCGCGCAACACCCGCGAAACCGTGCTGCTGCCCATTGCCGGGATCAAGCCGCTGCAGGCGCCGGGCGTGTATCTGGCGGTGATGCGTGCCTCCGGCACCTACGACTACTCGCAGCCCGCGACCCTGTTCACCCTGAGCGACATCGGCGTGTCTGCCCACCGCTACCGCGACCGCCTGGACGTGTTCGCCCAGGCCCTGGAAGGCGGCAAGGCGCTCAACGGCGTCAACCTCGAACTGCACGACGACAAGGGCAAGCTGCTGGCCCAGGCCAGCACCGATGGCGCGGGCCACGCGCAGCTACCGATCACCGCCAAGGCCGACACGCTGATCGCCACCCAAGGCGTGCACACTACCTTGCTGCGTCTGAATACAGCCGCCCTGGACCTGGCCGAGTTCGACATCACCGGCCCCCAAGCCAACCCTTTGCAGTTCTTCATCTTCGGCCCGCGCGACTTGTATCGCCCTGGCGAAACCGTGCTGCTCAACGGCCTGCTGCGTGACCAGGATGGCAAGCCGGTCAAGGCCCAGCCGGTGAGCGTGGAAGTGCGCCGCCCCGACGAGCAGGTCAGCCGCAAGTTCGTCTGGGAGGCCGATGGCAACGGCCTCTACCAGTATCAGCTGCAACTGGCAACGGAGGCCCCGACCGGTCGTTGGCAGCTGTTGCTCGACCTGGGCGGTGGGCGCAAGCAGGTGTACGAGTTTCTCGTCGAAGACTTCCTGCCCGAGCGCCTGGCGCTGGAGCTCAAGGGCAGCGGCACGCCGCTTGCGCCCGAAGACGATGCGCGCATCCAGGTCAATGGCCGTTACCTCTATGGCGCACCGGCCGCAGGCAATCGCCTGAGCGGCCAGGCTTATCTGCGACCTCTGCGCGAAGCAGTGCCGGCGCTGCCGGGCTACCAGTTCGGCTCGGTCACCGAGGCCGACCTCAACCAGGACCTGGAGCTGGATGAAGTCACCCTCGACCAGGCCGGCAAGGCGGTGGTCGATATCGAAAGCCGCTGGGCCGAGGCCCGCTCGCCGCTGCAGCTGACCGTGCAGGCCAGCTTGCAGGAGTCTGGCGGGCGCCCGATTACCCGTCGCCTGGAACAACCCATCTGGCCCGCCGAGCGCCTGCCAGGCTTGCGCGGTCTGTTCGAGGGCGAGGAAACCGACAGCGACGGCCCAGTGCAATTCGAATTCCTGGTGGCCGACCGCGATGGCCACAAACTCGCCGCCGAAGGCCTCAAGGTGCGCCTGATTCGCGAGCGTCGCGATTACTACTGGAACTACTCGCAGAGCGATGGCTGGAGCTACGCCTACAACGAGAAGTTCCTCACCCAGGATGAGCAGACCCTCAACGTTGAGGCCGGTGCGACCGCCAAACTCAACTTCCTGGTGGAGTGGGGCCCTTACCGTGTCGAAGTGGAAGACCCGCAGACGGGCCTGGTTTCCAGCGAGCGCTTCTGGGCCGGCTACCGCGCCCAGGACAACGCCGAAGGCGGCGCGGTGCGCCCTGACCAGGTGAAACTGGCGCTGGACCAGCCGGCCTACGCCGAGGGTGCCAGCGCCAAGGTGACCGTGACCCCGCCTGCGGCCGGCAGCGGCTACCTGATGGTCGAATCCAGCGATGGCCCGCTGTGGTGGCAGGAAATCGAAGTGCCTGCAGAAGGCAAGACCTTCGAGGTGCAACTAGACAAGCACTGGGCCCGCCACGACCTGTACCTCAGCGCCCTGGTGATTCGCCCGGGCGAGCGCAAGGCCAATGCCACGCCCAAACGTGCCGTGGGCGTTCTGCACCTGCCGCTGGCCCGTGCCGAGCGCAAGCTGGCGCTGAGCCTGCAGGCACCGGAGAAGATGCGGCCCAAGCAACCCCTGACAGTCAGCTTCAAGGCCGCCAATGCTGACGGCAGCATTCCCAAGCAGGTGCACGTGCTGCTGTCCGCGGTCGACGTGGGCATCCTCAACATCACCGACTTCAAGACGCCAGACCCATTCGCCAGCCTGTTCGGTCGCAAGGCCTACGGTGCCGACCAGCTGGACATCTATGGCCAGCTCATCGAAGCCGGCCAGGGCCGCCTGGCCAGCCTGGCGTTCGGTGGCGACGCAGCGATGGCCAAGGGCGGCAAGCGCCCGAACACCACGGTGACAATCGTCGCCCAGCAGAGCGTGCCAGTGACCCTGGACGACAAGGGCGAAGGCCAGGCAACCGTGGATATTCCGGACTTCAACGGTGAGCTGCGCTTGATGGCCCAGGCCTGGACCGACGAGCATTTCGGCATGGCTGAAGGCAAGACCGTGGTGGCCGCGCCGCTGATCGCCGAACTGTCGGCACCACGTTTCCTAGCCGGCGGCGATCAGACTCGCCTGGCACTGGACCTGGCCAACCTCTCGGGGCGGGCCCAGCAACTGACGGTGCAGATCAGCACCGAAGGCCCGTTGAACCTAACGGCGAGCGCCCAGCAGAGCGTCGCCCTGGCCGAGGGCCAGCGCAGCACGCTGATGATTCCGGTGCAGGCCCAGGGCGGGCTGGGGCAGGGCAAGGTGCAGGTGCGGGTCAATGGCCTGCAGCTGCCGGGTGAGCCGGCCACTGCCTTCACCCGCGAGTGGACCCTGGGCATCCGCCCGGCCTACCCGGCAATGCTCAAGCACTACCGCGTAGCGCTCAAGGAGCAGCCCTGGATCCTGCCGGAAGCTGACCTTGCGGCTTTCGAACCCGCCGGTCTTGAGGCCAGCCTGGCCCTGTCGAGCCGCCCGCCATTGAACCTGGCCGAGCAGATCCGTGCCCTTGAAGCCTACCCCTACGGCTGCCTGGAACAGACCACCAGCGGCCTTTACCCCTCGCTATACGCCGATGCCGACAGCCTCAAGCGCCTGGGCATCACGGGCGAGCCGGCAGACGTGCGCAAGCGCAAGATCGAAATGGGCATCGAGCACCTGCTGGGGATGCAGCGCTACAACGGCAGCTTTGGCCTGTGGAGCTCCGACAGCGAAGAAGAGTACTGGTTGACCGCCTACGTCACCGACTTCCTCCTGCGCGCCCGCGACCAGGGCTACGGCGTGCCTGCCGAGGCGCTGAAGAAGGCCAATGAGCGCCTGCTGCGTTACCTGCAGGAGCGCAACCTGATCGAGGTGGACTACAGCGAGAACGCCGAGCACACCCGTTTTGCCGTGCAGGCCTATGCCGCGCTGGTGCTTGCGCGCAACCAGCAGGCGCCGCTGGGCGCCCTGCGCAGCCTGTTCGAACGGCGTGCCGACGCCCGTTCTGGGCTGCCGCTGGTGCAGCTGGCCGTGGCGTTGGACAAGATGGGTGACAAGCCACGTTCGCAGCAGGCCCTGCAAGCCGGCCTGGGCATCAGCCGCAGCAAAGGTTGGATGGCCGATTACGGCAGCAGCCTACGTGACCAGGCGCTGATTCTGGCGTTGTTGCAGGAAAGCAGCCTGGCCGGCGATCAGGTCGACCAGCGCCTGTTTGCCTTGTCGGATGAGCTGGCGGCCAATCGCTGGCTGTCGACCCAGGAACGCAACGCCCTGTACCTGGCGGGCCGCGGCCTGCTTGGCAAGCCGCAAGCGCAGTGGAAGGCGCGTCTGGACAGTGCCGGTGAAGTGCGCGAGTTCAACAATGACGACACCGGCATGAAGCTCGAAGGCCCATTGCTTGCTTCGCCGTTGAGCGTGCAGAACGAAGGCAGCGCAACGGTCTATCAGCAGTTGACCCTTTCCGGCTACCCGCGCCAGGCACCTGCAGCCGGTGGCAATGGCCTGGAGATCCGCCGCGAGTACCTGGGCATGAATGGCCAGCCGCTGGACCTGCGCAACCTGCGCAGTGGCGACCTGGTATTGGTGCACCTGGCACTCAAGGCCCAGGAGCGTGTGCCGGATGCCCTGGTGGTCGACCTGCTGCCGGCGGGCCTGGAGCTGGAAAACCAGAACCTGGCGCAGAGCGCTGCCAGCCTGGACAACGCCAGCAGTGCGGTGAAGGAGTGGCGAGAGTCGATGCAGAACGCCAGCGTGGTGCATCAGGAGTATCGCGATGACCGCTATGTGGCGGCGCTCAAGCTGGACGGCTATGGCACCACCCATTTGCTGTATCTGGCGCGGGCGGTGACGCCGGGGACCTATCGTGTGCCGCCGGCGCAGGTGGAGTCGATGTATCGGCCGAACCTGCAGGCGGTGGGGGATGGGCAGGGGGAGATGACGGTCAAGGCCAGATAGTGCCGCTACTGGCCTCATCGCCGGCAAGCCGGCTCCTACAGGGATTGCGCATGTCTCGAGGCTGGCGCTTTACCTGTAGGAGCCGGCTTGCCGGCGATGGGCTGCCAGGCAGCCCCAGGCTCAGTGAATCACCCAGCTCATTACCCACAACCCCAGCACCAACCAGATGATCCCGAGAATGATCGAAGCCCGCATGAAGGCGCGGATCGCCGAGTACAGCAGCATCAGGCCAACGATCAGGGCGAGGATGCTGACCAGCGAAGTGTCCATGCCCAGGGTGCGAGCCAGGCCATCGATGAAGTTGCCGCCGGCATTGGCCAGCAGGTTGAACAGGCCGCTCAGCGCATCGACGACAAAGCGGATCAGCGCACCCAGTGCCTGGCCAAGCCACTCGAAAAAACCTTCTACTTGCATAGTTGCTTCCTGATGAACGATTCGGCGTGTTGCCGCTTCCAAGCCTTTGGCCACTACCAGGCCAGGTCGGTTCCCGATGCCTAGCTTAGCTCGACTGCGCACCCGTGCGGGCAGGTTCCTGCGCGCCAGTGCCATCGCATTGCTGGTGCTGTGCGGCCTGCTGTGGCTGGCTGATCGCCTGTGGCCCCTGCCCATGCCGGCAGATGACCTGGCGCGGGTGGTGCTGGCGGAGGATGGCACGCCCCTGTGGCGTTTCGCCGATGCCGACGGGGTATGGCGCTACCCGGTCAGCCCGGAAGAAGTTTCACCGTACTATCTGCAGGCGCTGCTCACCTACGAAGACCGTTGGTTCTACCATCACCCGGGAGTCAACCCGCTGGCGCTGGCGCGGGCAGCGTGGCTGAACTTGCGGGGTGGACGCGTGGTGTCGGGTGGCAGCACGTTGTCGATGCAGGTGGCGCGCCTGCTCGACCCCCACGACCGCACCTTGGCCGGCAAGCTGCGACAACTGTGGCGCACGGCGCAACTGGAATGGCACCTGTCCAAGCGCGAGATTCTCCAGCTGTACCTCAACCGTGCCCCGTTCGGGGGGACCTTGCAGGGTGTGGCAGCAGCCAGTTGGGCCTACCTGGGCAAGTCGCCCCGGCACCTGACTGCTTCGGAGGCGGCGCTGCTGGCCGTACTGCCCCAGGCCCCGAGCCGCTTGCGCCCGGACCGCCACCCGGCACGTGCCCAGCGCGCCCGAGACAAGGTGCTGCAACGCCTGGCCGAGTATCAGGTTTGGCCCGCCCAGCAGATCAGCGAAGCCATCGAAGAGCCGCTGCTGCTGGCACCTCGTCAGGAGCCTGCCCTGGCCCCGCTGTTGGCACGGCGGCTGAATACTCCCGGTAGCCCGGCGCTGATCCGCACCACCCTGGACGCCGCCTTGCAGCGGCGCCTCGAAGACCTGCTGCTGGGGTGGCGCGCTCGCCTGCCGGAACGAACCTCGGCGGCGATTCTGGTGGTGGATTCACAGACCATGGCGACGCGCGCCTACCTGGGCTCGATCGACCTCGCCGATGAGCGACGCTTCGGCCATGTCGACATGGTTCGCTCACTGCGCTCACCTGGCTCGACCCTCAAGCCGTTTCTCTATGGCATGGCCCTGGACGACGGCCTGATCCATTCCGAGTCGTTGCTGCAGGATGTGCCCCGCCGCTATGGCGACTATCGCCCCGGCAACTTCTCGATGGGCTTCAGCGGCCCGGTGTCGGCTAGCTCGGCGCTGGCACTGTCGCTCAACCTACCGGCGGTGCAATTGCTTGAGGCATACGGGCCCAAGCGCTTTGCCGCGCAACTGCGAATGGCCGGCGTGCCCTTGGCGCTTCCACCACTGGCCGAGCCCAACCTGTCACTGATTCTGGGGGGCGCCGGCAGCCGCCTGGAGGATCTGGTCGGCGGTTATGCCGCGCTGGCCCGGGCCGGCAACAGTGCGCAGGTTCGCCTGCAGCCCCAGGACCCGCTGCTGGAACGGCGCCTGCTGTCGCCGGGGGCGGCGTGGATCATCCGGCGCATCCTCAGCGGCCAGGCACGGCCAGACCGCGACCCGCATGCCGAGCTGGTGCAGCGCCCGCAGCTGGCCTGGAAGACCGGCACCAGCTATGGCTTTCGCGACGCCTGGTCGATTGGCGTCGGCCCGCGCTACCTGATCGGTGTATGGATCGGTCGGCCCGATGGCACACCGGTGCCTGGGCAGTTCGGGCTGGCGTCGGCGGCGCCCTTGATGCTGCAGGTGCACGACTTGCTGAGCAACCGCGACAGCCAGCGCGGGATAAGCGTGCCGGCCGAGCGGGTGCCCGACAGCGTGGGCGTGGCCGCGATCTGCTGGCCGCTCGGGCAGCCCATGTCGCGCCTGGACCCGAACTGCCGGCGCCAGCGCTTCGCCTGGACCCTCGACGGCACCACGCCCCCGACCCTGCAGGCGGCCGATCAGCCGCTGGGGCTGGGGTTGCGCGAACCGGTATGGGTCAATGCCCAGGGGCTGCGGGTGGACGGCAGTTGCCCTGGCGCCGTGCAGCGCGACATCGCCCTGTGGCCGGCGCCGCTGGAACCCTGGTTGCCACGTGCCGAGCAGAGGGCAGCGCGGCTGCCAGCGGTGGACCCTGGCTGCCCGCCGCAGGTGCCGGCCAGTGCGCCGCCGCTGTCGATCGTCGGCGTGCGCCCTGGGGATAATCTGCGCCGCCCGGCCAGCAGCAGCGAACCGTTGCAACTGCAGGTGTCGGCCTTGGGCGGGGGCGGCCGGCGCTGGTGGTTCCTCAACGGCCAGCCGTTGGGTGAGACCGAAGGGCAAGGCAGCTTGCAGGTGCGCTTCGAGCAGGCCGGGCAGCACGAGCTCAGTGCGCTGGACGAAAGCGGCACCACCGCGAGGGTGAGCTTTCAGGTCAGCGAGTAGCCGTTCGACGTATGCCGGGGCAGCACCTACGCTTGCTGGTGAGGGGTGTGACCGGCGCAGCCCCGGTACCCAAGGGATTCTGGAGCACCCTATGCGTCCTCTGGCCGTGCCCCTGATATTGGTGTCCTGGGCCAACTCGGCTCTTGCCGACCCATTGCCGGTATTTCTCGACAGCCACGAATATGAACGCCGCCTACCCAGCGCGAACGTGCCGCTGGATGCCTACTTACCCGCTGCCCTGCCACTGCAAAGAACGCTTGCTGCTGGCCAGCCAACCGCGTTGCCGAGCGATCAGCGACTGGTGTTGCACAAGGTGCGTTTCGAAGGCGGCACGGTCTATCCCTTGAGTGAGCTGCGTGAGCATTACCAGCCGCTGATTGGCCGAACGATAACCGTGGCTGAACTGCAGCAGTTCACCGATCGCCTGACCCAACGCTACCGCCATGACGGGTTTCCACTGTCTTATGCCTACCTGCCACAGCAGGATCTGGCCGATGGCCGGGCCCAGGTGGAATTGGTAGAAGGCTACGTCCATGACTACCAGTTGCAGGGCGATATCGGCGCCGCTGCGGCCTATTTCATGCAGTTGATGGAGCGGCTCAAGGCCGAGCGACCGCTGACGGACGCAGCACTCCAGCGCACCCTGGGCTTGATGCAACGTGTTCCCGGTATCACCGTGCAGGCAGAAATGGCCGCTGCTGAAGGCGCTGATGGCGCGGCGCGGCTTACCCTGCGCGCATCGCGCAAGCCCTTTGCCGCCGCGGTGACCGTGAACGACGGGAGCCGGGACGATGCGCAGGCGCTGCTGACGGTCTCCAGCAATGCCCAGACGCAGCTGGCAGAACAATTGACTGCACGCTTTCTGCTGCCGCCGGGTGATGACCGCGCGCATTACCAACGCCTGGATTACAGCCAGTATCTGGACGCTCAGGGCAGCCAGCTGCTGCTCTCGGTTGCGCGTTATCGCAGTGAGCCGGGCACCCGCGTTCGCCTGGATGACGGTAGCGACTTCACCCAGCGCATCGAGAGCGAGCGTTATGCAATGGGTTTCGCTCAGCCGTTGATCATTGCACCGAATGAATCGATGAGCGTTGCCGGGCATTTCTATTCGGTCAGCGAGCACATCGACGACCGGCGCGGTGGCCAACGTGAATATGACACCTACGTCCGCGCCCTCTCTTTCGAAGGCAATTGGCGCAAGGCCGAGCCACAGCGCCTGCGCATGGTCAGTGCCGGGGTCTACCAGGGCCTGGATTATCTGGATGCGCGTAGCGATGCCCGCTACGACATGGATTTCCTGCGCTTTCGGCTGGCGGCGCTGCAGGGCGACAATTGGTTCGACAACTGGCAGGGCGTGGCCTCGGGTGCACTCTACTGGAGCGATGACCGCCTGCCCGACAGTGAGCGTGCAGTTTTTGGTGGGCAGCAGTTCGGCCATGGTTACCCGCGCGATCAGGCGGCAGGAGACAAGGGCTGGGGCGCGGCCTATGAACTCAACTACAGCATCCGGCCAGGCACGGGTTGGCTGCGCTTGCTGCAGCCTTACGCGCTGCTCGATGCCGCACAGGCCTGGTACAACGGTGGGCCCATCGCGGATGCCAGGATGAGCTCGCTGGCACTGGGAGTGCGGTTGTCGGACGGGCACGATGCCGACGTCTCACTGGAATTGGCCAAACCGCTGGCAGATGAGGCGCTGGACAGCATGAGCCGAGCGCCACGATTGATGATGAGCCTGACCTACCGGGTCGACTGATATTGATGATCGTCAGTGCGTGGTAAAGCGCTGATGCACCGGCGATGAACTGGGCGTCAACGCCAGCGCCAGTTGCGTACGGTTGTGCATGTGGGTCAGGCGCAGCACCTGCGAAACATAAAGTTTGACCGTGTTCTCGGTGATCCCCAGTTCGCAGGCGATCTGGTAGTTGGTCTTGCCCTTGCTCACCAGGCGAGCCACCTCCAACTGGCGCGGCGACAGTTTCTCGAAGGCTGCCGGCAACTCGCCTTCAGCCTCTTCGGCATCGGTGGCGCGCCTGTGCACCCCTTGGCCGCGAGCTTTCTCCAGATCCTGGTAGAGCTCATCGATGGAGCCCGCCAGGTCCTGCAGGCGCTGGTTGAGGTTGCCCAGATCGCGGTAGTTGGCCTTGCGCTCGAGCAGCACCTGTTCCTGGCGACGCAGGCCTTCGAGCAGCTCGTCGAGGTCCATGGGTTTCTGGTAGTAGTCGGCAAAGCCCTCGCGCAGGGCGCGGATCACGTCCTGTTTGTCGGCGCGGCCGGTGAGCATGATTGCCTCGAACATGCGGTTGCGCCCGGCAATTTCCTTCAAGGCACGAACCAACTCGATACCATCACGATCGGGCATATGCAGGTCGCATAGCACCAGGCCGATGGCTTCATCGCCGATATAGCACTCGATGGCCTGGTCGGTGGAGAAAGCGGCCACGCAGGGGTGCCCGTGGCTTTCGAGAAACTCGCACAACTGTTCGACAATCACTTCCTGGTCATCGACCACCAGGACTTTCACCTCACTGACTGACTTGTTCACGATCAACTCCCTGTTCGTATATGGCCCAGCTCCCGGACCAGACGCTCTGGCAGCTTAAAAGTAGACGCTGCTGGCGATTCTGTACAAGGCATGTACAAGCTATCGGACCGCAGGGATGATTATTGGATCCATACAGCAGTCAAAAGAAAGCCGGTCAGCACATAGGGTACGAAGGCCTGTTTGTCGCCCATCTGCTCGGTCAGGGCCTGCAGGCGCTTCTTCACTTTCGGGTTGAGCAGGGTCCACAGACGCCTGCGGGTGAGTAGCCACAACACCACGCTGACACCCGCGCCAATGAAGGTGCCGAGCACATATTGCGGGCTCGTGGCCAAGGCCAGGGCGCCCATCAGCTTGACGTCATCAGCGCCGAAGCGCCCGAGCATGTAGCCGGGCAGTGTCAGCAGCATGACGATCGCCAGGGCCCAGCCGGCATCGCTGGCCTCGGCGCCGATCCAGCTATGGCCGGTGACGAACAGCCAGACCAGTGCGCATGCCGCGACCCCCAGGGTGAGGAAGTTGGCGATCTGGCGTTCGCGGATATCTTGTTCAGTGCACAAGGCAAGCCACATCAGGAGAACAATGCTTTGCATTGGCAGTCCTTAATCGTTGAACACGGCTACCCGTTCAGTCAGGTTTCCTAAACAGGGTAGACGCGATCTGACGAACGGGCTATGTCGTGGCTATTTCTTGCTCCCGGGTGGGTAATGGCTAAGCACTTCGGCCACGGTTTTCTGGATTGCGCTGTTGCGCTCCTCCGGGCTTGGCGGGTAGTTGTTCATGATCTGTTCGGCGCTGCCGCGCCATACCAGCTTGCCGTCGTGGCCGTCGAACAGATCGACCTGGATGGTCGCCACCTTGTAGTCGACGCTACGGGTTTCGTTGTACATCGGCCCGCCCCAGTAGCCGTTCCAGTAACCGCCCCAGCCGCCACCGTAGTTGGTGGTGATCTGTTGCTGGCGCTGTTCGACGATCAGATAGGCACGCACCTTGAGATCGGCCGGGCTGTTTCCCTGGGCCGGGCGCAGGCCGCGCTGGTCGAGCTGGTCGTCCACGGCCTGGCGGATGCGCTGCTCGGTCAGGTCGCTCTTGATGCGCGGGTCATCCGGGCGGTATTGCAGGCCAGGCTCCTGCCATGCCCAGCTGCGGTAGGCGGCAAAATCGCGGCTGGCATCGAAATCCTGCTGAACGTTGTTGCTCGAGCAAGCCGTGAGCAGCAGCGCGAACGACAGTAGAACGAGGCGGCGCAACATGATGGTTCTCCGTTAAGCGTTAACTGGGAGGATAGCCGCTGAGCGCCTTGTGCACCGATTCACGCAAGGCGCTCTCGCGATCGCGTGGCGAGCTCTGGTCGCTGCCGCTCTCGGCACTCGCGCTCCATACCGGCTCGCCGTTGCGGGCATCGAACAGGTCGATGCGCACCACCATCACTTCGACCTCGTAGGTGCGCACGATCGGCACGCTGGCGTAGCCGCCATAACCATTGCGGTAGCCACCGACACCAACACCACCGTATGGATAGGGGCCGTAATAGGGGTCGTAATAGTCGTAATCGCGAACCTGGCGCAGGCGCCGCTCCAGGCGTATGTCAGCACTCACCAGCAGGTCGCCCGCACTGCCCCTGGCGGGGCGCAGGCCATGCTGGTCGAGGGCGCCACTGACCGCATCGGCCAGTTGCCCGGGGTCGGCGTTGGCAGTGGCAGTGGGCAACTGCCCGTTGCGCCAGCTCCAGCTGCGGTAATGCCCATAGTCACGCTCCGGAGCCGGGTAGGCACTGGCGTCGAACGTATTGGCCGCTTGCGGAGGGGCCGGTGGTAGCGGGCGGCTGCTGGCAACGTAGGGGTTGCTGGCCTGGCAAGCGGCCAGGGCGAGCGGCAGCAAGGCCAGACACAACGGACGGTACGGCATGTATTCCTCCCGGCGGGCGGGTTAGCGTGGGCGGCACATCCAGTGCAGGTAGCGGCCGAGCCCGGCAAAGCTTGGGTGACGGCGGTGGGCCAGTTCCATTTCCAGCAGGTCGAGCAACTCGGCCTTGTCCTGGAATTCCTTGGGCATGTAGTCGTGGAATACCCTTACACCGCTCTCGCTTTCGACATGCCACATGGCTTCAAGTTGCGCCTTGAGTTCACGGGGATCAAGCGGTTTTTGCGGGGTCAGGCTCTGCTTTTCGCCCTGCAGGCGATTGCTGCGCAATTTGCGGAAGTGGCCCTTTAGCAGGTTGCGATAGACCAGCGCATCACGGTTGTAAAAGGCCAGCGACAGCCAACCCCCCGGGGCCGTCAGCTGGTGCAGCACCGGCAGGATGCTTTCCGGCTCGGCCAGCCATTCGAGTACGGCGTGGCACAGCACCAGGTCGTAAGGTTCGGTGAGTTGGCCGAGCAGGTCTTGCCACGGTGCCTGGATGAAGGTGGCTTGCTGGCCTGCTTCGGTAAAGCGTGCGCGGGCGCCTTCGAGCATCGGCGCGGCCGGTTCGGCAAGGGTCAGGTGGTGGCCGCGCTCAGCCAGCCAGAGGGCCATGTGGCCGAGCCCTGCACCGATATCCAGTACCCGCAGCGGGCGGTCGGGAAGGGCCTCGGCCAGGTCGGCCTGGAGCACGGCCAGGCGGATGGCGCCCTTGGCACCGCCGTAGATCTTCTCGGCGAAACGGGTGGCCAGTTCATCGAAGTGACGGTCGTTCATCGGGCGAAGCGCCTTTCGCTGTCGGCCAGTTTGGCGCGTACCACCTGCTCCATGTCCAGGCCCAATTCGCTGCACAGTAGCAACAGGTAGAGCACCACGTCGCCGACCTCCTGGCCGGCGTGGGCGAGCTGGTCCGCAGGGAGCTGGCGCGATTGGTCTTCGCTCAGCCACTGGAAGATTTCCACCAGCTCGGCCATTTCCACGCTGGCGGCCATGGCCAGGTTCTTCGGGCTGTGGAAGCCGCGCCAGTCGTTGTTGTCGCGGATTCTGTGCAGGCGTTCGGTGAGTTCTTGCAGGTTCATCGGGGGTCTCCTAATGCTGCATAGCTTCACGGGAGGCCCGATGCAAAGCAAGTGGATTCGGGACGCTAGAGCGGCGCCCAGCGCCCGACCATGTGCACCAGATCTCCATGGCCATCCAGGCGCAGTTCACCGGCAGGCCCAGGCTCGTGGGCACTGAGCACCACCTCCGAAGGCAGGCGCACCGGTTTGCGGAAGTCCACCTCGAAGCTGTAGCCGCTGCCGTTGGGCATGTGGGTGCGTAGCGCCGCCAGCGCCATGGCCTTGCTCCACATGCCATGGGCGATCGCCTTTGGGAAGCCGAACAGCCGTGCGCTGGCGGCGCTCAGGTGGATCGGGTTGTAGTCGCCGCACACCTTGGCGTAGCGCCGGCCGATATCGCTGTCGGCATACCAGCGCGTAGCTTCTGGCAACGGCTTGGGCTCGTCGTCTTCGCTGGCCTCGGGCTGGCCATCGAGGTGCAGGCCGCGTACCAGCATGCGGCTGGTCTCGCGCCAGAGCAGGCCGATTGCGTCCTCGGCTTCGGTGACCAGGTCGAAGGTGCCGCCCTTGGGATGCGCCTGCAGGTTGTCGGCATAGACCGCGAAGCGCAGCCCGTCGATGCCACCCAGTGGGCGCAGCATCTCGATGCGGTTGTGCAGGTGAACCATGCCCAGCAGCGGGAAGGGAAAGTCGTGGCTCGTCAGCAGTTGCAACTGCAGGGTGAAGGCCATCACGTGGGGATAAGTGCCCGGCAGCCGGCCGTCGTCAGTGAAGTGGCAGAGCCGCCGGTACGCCGCAAGGTTGCCGGCTTCCACGCGAATGAAGCAGCGCTGGCCAGTGGTGGGTAGCGTGGTACCGCTGATCTTGCGCTTGCTCGCCGCACGCAAGTACAGGCTGGCGCGGGCGTCGGGGCTGTGCAGGTCGTGCCATTGGCGGTTCATGTTCACGCTCCCATCAGTGCCTGGCCGCACACCCGCAGCACTTGGCCGCTGACCGCACCAGAACCCGGCTGGCTGAGCCAGGCGATGGTTTCGGCGACATCCTGTGGGCGCCCGCCCTGGCCCAGCGAACTCAAGCGCCGCCCGGCTTCGCGCAAGCCCATGGGCATGGCGGCGGTCATGTGGGTCTCGATGAAACCTGGCGCCACGGCGTTGATGCTGCCGCCGCGCTCGGCGAGCCTTGGCGCCCAGGCTTGGGCGAAGCCGATCAGGCCGGCCTTGCTGGCCGCGTAGTTGGACTGGCCGCGGTTACCGGCGATGCCGCTGACCGAGGCCAGCAGGGTGATGCGCGCATCCTCGCCCAGCGCACCCGCATCAAAGAGTGCCTTGGTCAGAACCTGCGGGGCCTTGAGGTTGACCGCCAGCACCGCATCCCAGTATTCCGGGGTCATGTTGGCAAGGGTCTTGTCACGGGTGATGCCAGCGTTGTGCACGATGATGTCGATACCGCCGGGCAGGGCTTCGAGCAACTGGGCGGCAGCATCGCCGGCGCAGATGTCCAGGCCCAGGGCCTTGCCACCCAGGCGGGCGGCCAGAGCGTCGAGATCCTGCTGGGCTTGCGGCACATCCAGCAGCATGACCTCGGCACCGTCGCGGGCCAGGGTTTCGGCGATGGCTGCGCCGATGCCCCGCGCCGCGCCAGTGACCAGCGCCCGCTTGCCGGCCAGTGGCCGTGTCCAGTCCTGCACCTGCCGGGCACAAGGCTCAAGGCGCAGAACTTGGCCGGAAATGAACGCACTCTTGGGTGACAGGAAGAACCGCAGGGCACCTTCGAGCTGGTCTTCGGCCCCCTCAGCGACGTACAGCAGTTGCGCCGTGGCGCCGTTGCGCAGCTCCTTGGCCAGTGAGCGGCTGAAACCCTCCAGAGCACGCTGGGCAACGCTGGCCAGCGGATCGTCGAGCTGCTCCGGCGCACGCCCCAGGATCACCACATGGGCACAGGCAGCCAGGCTACGCAGCAATGGTTGGAAAAACTCACGCAACTGCTTCAGGTCATCGCTGTCGGACAAGTGACTGGCATCGAACACCACGGCCTTGAGCTTCGGCCCCAGGCCGGCTACCCAGGCGGGTGCCTGCAGGCCCTGGCCATTGAAGCTGTAGCATTCGTCGGTGAGGCACGGGGCGATGGCTTCGACGGCATTGGCCAAAGGGCCGCCACCCAGCACCAGGGCGCCCTCCACCGGGCGCAGGCGGCCGGCTTGCCAGCGTTCCAGCGGCGCCGGGCGCGGCAGCCCTATGGCATCGACCAGGCGGCGGCCGAGGTTGGAGTTGGCAAAGCCGAGATAGCGGTCGCTCATGTGCGGGTCTCCCTGAAGGCAAGCTTGCAAGTGTGGACCAACTTTGTGGCAAGGTCGTTCGAATGCGGCAAAAACACCTAGGCTGTACGGACCTAATTGTTTCAGGAGGAATCCACGCATGCGTTCACTTCGCCAGGTCGCGATCCTGGGCGGCAACCGAATTCCCTTCGCCCGCTCCAACGGCGCTTATGCCACTGCCAGCAACCAGGCGATGCTCACCGTCACCCTCGAAGGCCTGATCGAGCGCTACCGCCTGCACGGGCTGCGCTTGGGCGAAGTGGTGGCGGGCGCGGTGCTCAAGCATTCACGCGACATGAGCCTGGCCCGCGAGTGCGTGCTCGGCTCGCGGCTGTCGCCGCAGACGCCGGCCTACGACATTCAGCAGGCCTGCGGGACCGGCCTTGAAGCGGCGTTGCTGGTGGCCAACAAGATTGCCCTGGGGCAGATCGACTGCGGCATTGCCGGCGGGGTGGACACCACCTCCGACGCACCGATCGCGGTCAGCGAGGGGTTGCGCCGCATCCTGTTGCAGGCCAACCGCGGCAAAACCTTGACCGAGCGGCTCAAACCCTTCCTGCAATTGCGCCCCGGCCATCTGAAGCCTGAGCTGCCACGCAATGGCGAGCCGCGCACCGGGCTGTCGATGGGCGAGCATTGCGAGCGCATGGCGCAGGCCTGGCAGATCGGCCGGGCCGAACAGGATGAGCTGGCGCTGCTCAGTCACCAGCGCCTGGCTGCGTCCTATGCCGACGGCTGGCAGGACGACCTGCTGACGCCGTTTCTGGGCCTGACGCGTGACAACAACCTGCGCCCGGACCTGGACCTGGACCTGGAACAACTCGGCAAGCTCAAGCCGGTCTTCGACCACAGCGGCCTGGGCACCCTGACCGCAGGCAACTCCACACCGCTGACCGACGGGGCTTCGCTGGTGCTGCTGGGTACGCCGCAGTGGGCCGAAGCACAAGGGCTGGAGGTGTTGGCTTACGTGGTTGACGGTGAAACGGCCGCGGTGGATTTCGTCAAAGGCCAGGAAGGGTTGCTGATGGCGCCGGTGTATGCCGTGCCGCGGCTGTTGGCGCGCCATGGGTTGACGTTGCAGGACTTCGATTATTACGAGATCCACGAAGCCTTCGCAGCCCAGGTGCTGTGTACGCTCAAGGCCTGGGAAGACGCCGAGTACTGCCGCACGCGCCTGGGGCTGGAGGCGCCGCTGGGTGCGATCGACCGCGGCAAGCTCAACGTGAAGGGGAGCTCGTTGGCGGCGGGGCATCCGTTTGCTGCTACCGGTGGGCGGATTCTGGCCAATATGGCCAAGTTGCTGGCGACGGCGGGCAAGGGGCGTGGGTTGATCTCGATCTGCGCGGCGGGGGGGCAGGGTGTGACGATGATTGTCGAGCGTTGAGCGCGCGTCGCCTCTTTCGCCGGCAAGCCGGCTCACACAGATGCAGCGCAGGCCTCAAGGCCTGTTAGTCACTTTTTGGATCGGGTATGCCGGTGAAGGGGCGACAGGGCGATTACAGGTGTTAGGCTTGTCTGGTCGGAACTATAAGAAACCACTATGCCGAGCATCGGACACCCCCGCGCTATCCCTGCCCTGGACCATCTGCCCAGGCCTCTCTACGCCCGCGCCGAGAGCCTCGGCGCCGGCTCCTGGACCACCTGCCACAGCCACGACTGGGTGCAGTTTTCCTACGCCATAAGCGGCGTGCTAGGCGTGTACACCCACGAGGGCAGCTACTTCGCTCCACCACAATGGGGCGTGTGGATCCCGGCCGATGCCGAACACGAAGTAGTGACGACCGGGCAGGCCGAAATGCGCAGCCTGTACATCCGCCGCGACGCCTGCCCCTGGGCTTCGGCGCAGTGCCGGGTGCTGGAGGTGACCCCTTTGGCGCGGGAACTGATCAAGCAGTTCTGCCTGTACCCGGCACATTACCCGGAAGGTGACAGCGCTGAAGCGCGGCTGGTGGCGGTGTTGCTCGACCAGCTGCGTACGCTGCCCGAAGTGGGCTTCTCGCTGCCGCTACCTCGCCATACGGGGTTGCTGGCCTTGTGCAACGGCCTGATCGCCGCGCCGGATCAGGTGCAGACCCTGCAGCAGTGGGCGTTGCAGTTGGGGTGTTCGGAGAAGACCTTGATGCGGCTGTTCCAGCGGGAAACCGGGTTGAGCTTCCGCAACTGGCGCCAGCGTATGCGGTTGTTGTCGTCGCTGGCCTTGCTGGAGGCGGGGGAGAGTGTGACCGAGGCGGCGCTGGGGTGTGGCTACGACTCGACCTCGGCTTATATCGCTGCTTTCAAGCAGCTGTTTGGCGCTACGCCTGGGGAATTGAAGTTGTAGGGGAGCTTGTACGGGCCCTATCGCCGGCAAGCCGGCTCCCACAGGTACAGCGCAAGCCTTGAGGCTTATGGGGTAGCTGTGGGAGCCGGCTTGCCGGCGAAAGGGCCCTACAGTTAGCCAATCAGGTGCGGAACCGCCGTACCAGGGTATCCAGCTCGTTGGACAACCCCGCCAGGCTCTCCGAATCCTGCCGCGCCGCCTGGGCCAGTTCGGCCACCAGCTGTGCATCGCCATGAATCTGGCTGATATGGCGGTTGATGTCTTCGGCCACCTGGTGCTGTTCCTCTGCGGCCGTGGCGATCTGCGTGTTCATGTCGCGAATGATGTCCACCGATTCGCGGATCTGGCCAAAGCTGTCGCGGGCCAGGCCGATGCGGCTGACCGACTGCTGCGACACCTCAAGGCTTGCATGCATCTGCTCGGCCACTTCGGCGGTGCGGCTGGCCAGGTTGCCGAGCAGGCCGTCGATTTCAGCGGTGGAGTCGGCAGTACGCTTGGCCAAGGCTCGCACCTCGTCGGCGACCACGGCGAAACCACGGCCTTGTTCGCCCGCCCGAGCGGCCTCGATCGCGGCGTTCAGCGCCAGCAGGTTGGTCTGCTCGGCAATCGAGCGGATGGTGCCGAGGATCGACTGGATGGCGTTGCTGTCGCGCTCCAGTTGCTGGATCGACTGGGCCGATTGTTCGATTTCCTGGCTCAGGCGGTCGACGCTGTGCACAGCCGCATCGATTTGCTGCTGGCCTTCACGGGCCTGCTGCTGGCCACTGTCGGCCGATTGCGCGGCCTGGCTGCAGGAGCGCGCCACCTCGTTGGCGGTGGCGACCATTTCGTGGAACGCGGTGGACACCATGTCAACGGCTTCACGCTGGCGCCCGGCGGCCTCGGCCATGTCGCTGGACACCTGGGTCGAGCTGGTGGAGGTGCTGAGGATCTTGCTGGCTGCCGAGCCGATGTGCTGGATCAGGCTGCGAATGGCGCCGAGGAACTGGTTGAACCAGCTGGCCAGTTGCGCGGTTTCATCGCGGCCACGTACATCGAGGTTACGGGTCAGGTCGCCTTCGCCTTGGGCGATGTCTTCCAGGCCGCTGGTGACGCTGTTGATCGGGCGCACGATGAGCTTGGCGAAGGTCGTGCCGACCACGGCGAACAAGGCTGCAAGCACCAGCGCGATGCTGCCGATGAGCCAGGTCAGGCGGGTGGTGGTCTGCATCACTTCGCCTTGCTGGATCAGGCCGATGAAGGTCCAGCCGAGTTTCTCGTCCGGGTAGACGTTGGCCATGTAGCGCACGCCGCCCAGGTCGACTTCGACCAGGCCCTTGCCGGCCTTGGCCAACTCGGCATAGCCATCGCCGAAGCTCGCCAGTTGCTTGAAGTTGTGGCTGGCGTCGCGGGGGTCGACCATCACGTTGCCGTTGTTTTCCATGAGGATCAGGTAGCCGCTCTCGCCCAGCTTGATCTGCTGCACGATCTCGGTCAGGCCCTTGAGCGATACGTCGATGTTGACCACGCCACCTGGGTTACCGAGCTGGTTGGCGACGGCGCGCACGGTACTGACCAGCACCGCGTCATCGCCTGCCCAGTAATAGGGGGCGGTGCGCAGGGTCTTGCCTGGGTTGGCCATGGCCGTCTGGTACCAGGGGCGGGTACGCGGGTCGTAGTTGCTCATGCTCGGATCGCCCGGCCAGAACGCGTAGCCGCCGTCTTTCAGGCCATAGGACACGTAGGCGTAGTCCGGGTGGCTGTTGGCCAGACGGGTGAACAGTTCGAACAGTGCCTTGTCGTGTTCGCCGGGGGCGATTTGCGCGGCGTCGGCGCTGATGTGCTTCTTGATGTTGTCGCCCGCGCCCGTGACCTGCGGCAGGCTGGCCAGGTAGTCGACGTTCTGGGTGATGCCCTGGAAGAACAGGTTCATGGCATTGCTGACCTGGCGGATCTCGCGGCTGCTGCTGTCGAGGAATCCATCGCGGGCTTCGCCGCGCAGGTTGATGACCACCAGAGTGGCCACGAGGACGATGGGCAGCGCGGCGATGACCGCGAATGCCCAGGTCAGTTTCTGTTTGATGTTCATCGACGCTCCCGGAGTTTGTTTTTATCGACACGCGATGCTCAGTGCATCGGCAGCGTCCGGGATTTTTTGAGCGAAAATGCCCGTATTTATTGGGCGAAGCCGCATTTGGCGACTATTCGGTCGGCTCTAGGCTAATATGGCATACCAAATAGCTGACGATCTGGTCAGAAGCCTCAATGACAGCACTCGCCGCCATTGGCCAGGTCCTTGAGAATCGGGCAATCGGGCCGGTCGTTGCCCTGGCAATGGGCGGCCAGTTCACTCAACGTGTCGCGCAGGCTCACCAACTCTTCGATACGCCGGTTCAGCTCGTCGATGTGCTGCACGGCCAGTGCTTTGACGTCGGCGCTGGCGCGTTGCCGGTCCTGCCACAGGGTCAGCAGCTTGCCCACTTCTTCCAGGGAAAACCCCAGATCGCGGGAGCGCTTGATGAACGCCAGGCTGTGCAGGTCCTGCGGCTGATACAGGCGATAGCCGCTGTCGCTTCGGGTGGCCGGCTTGAGCAGGCCGATGGACTCGTAGTAGCGGATCATCTTGGTGCTGAGCCCGCTGCGGCGGGCGGCTTGGCCGATGTTCATGAGGCCTCCTGCGAAGTGCTGGTAGGTTTCCAGGTTTTCAGCCACAGGGCATTGCTGACCACGCTGACGCTGGACAGTGCCATGGCGGCCCCTGCCAGCACCGGGTTGAGGTAACCCAAGGCGGCCAGGGGGATGCCGATCAGGTTGTAGATGAACGCCCAGAACAGGTTCTGGCGGATTTTCGCGTAGGTCTTGCGGCTGATTTCCAGGGCGGCGGGCACCAGCCTTGGGTCGCCGCGCATGAGGGTGATGCCTGCGGCCTGCATGGCCACATCGGTACCTCCGCCCATGGCGATGCCAATGTCGGCGGCAGCCAGGGCCGGTGCATCGTTGATGCCATCGCCGACCATTGCCACCACTCCATCTTTCTTCAGCGCTGTTACCGTGGCGGCCTTGTCGGCAGGCAGCACTTCAGCGTAGACGTCGTCGATGCCGAGGCGGTCGGCCACGACCTTGGCGCTGCCGCGGTTGTCGCCGGTCAGAAGGTGGCTGCTGATGTGTTGTTCATGCAGGGTACTGATCGCCTGCTCGGCACCGGGCTTGAGGCTGTCGCCAAAGGCGAACAGGCCCAGTACGCGCGGTTGCGCACCTTGTTCGATCAACCATGACAAGGTACGGCCTTCGGCTTCCCAGGCTTGCGCCATCGGCGCCAGGGCGCCGGGATGCAGGCCGCTCTCGTCGAGCAGTCGACGGTTGCCCAGGGCCAGCTCGCGGCCTTCCACAACCCCGGCAATGCCGCGGCCGGTGAGCGATTGGCTGTCGGTTACCGGTGGAACGTCCAGGCCTTTTTCGGCACAGGCTTTCAGTACCGCCTTGGCCAAGGGATGCTCGCTGCCCCGTTGCAAGGCCCCGGCCAGGCGGTGCAGCTCGGCGCCGTCGCCAGCCAGTGCCTTGCTATGCACCACCCGTGGGCTGCCCGAGGTAAGGGTGCCGGTCTTGTCGAACACCACACGGTTCACCGCATGGGCTCGCTCCAGGGCTTCGGCGTCCTTGATCAGGATGCCGTGGCGCGCAGCAACGCCGGTGCCGGCCATGATCGCGGCGGGCGTGGCCAGGCCAAGGGCGCAGGGGCAGGCAATCACCAGCACGGCGACGGCGTTGATCAGCGCGGTTTCCAGCGGCGCTCCGGCCAGCCACCAGCCGACCAGTGTGACCAGCGCCAAAACCAGCACCGCGGGGACGAACACCTGGCTGACCCGGTCCACCAGCTTCTGGATCGGCGCCTTGGCTGCCTGGGCGTCTTCGACCAGGCGAATGATGCGGGCCAGCACGGTTTCCGTGCCCATGGCCTGTGTACGCACCAGCAACCGGCCCTCGCCATTGATGGCGCCACCGGTGACGTTGTCACCCGGTTGCTTGGGTACTGGCAGGCTTTCACCACTGATCAGGGCTTCATCGGCGTGGCTGCTGCCTTCCACCACTTCACCGTCCACCGGGAAGCGTTCGCCCGGCTTGACCAGCACCAGGTCGCCGAGGCGCAACTGGGCGATCGCCACGTCCTCTTCGCGGCCATTGACCAGGCGCACGGCCCGCTCGGGCCTCAGGGCTTCGAGCGCGCGTATGGCGCTGGCGGTTTGGCGCTTGGCACGGCTTTCCAGGTATTTGCCCAGCAGCACCAGGGCGATCACCACTGCCGATGCCTCGAAGTAAAGGTGAGGTTCCATGCCAGCAGGGGCTTGCGCCCACTGATACAGGCTCAGGCCGTAACCTGCGCTGGTGCCCAAGGCCACCAGCAGGTCCATGTTGCCGGAGCCGGCCCGCACTGCCTTGTAGGCCGCCACGTAAAAGCGTGCGCCAAGGATGAACTGCACCGGCGTCGCCAGCAGGAACTGCGCCCAGGCGGGTAGCATCCAGTGCAGGCCGAAGGGTTGAACGAGCATCGGCAGTACCAGGGGCAGCGCCAGCAGCAGGGCGGCGCCGACGGCCAGGCGTTCGTTGCGCAGCCGGCGCTGGGCGGCCTGCTGATCATCCTGGCGTGCCTGGGGCAGGCTGGCGCTGTAGCCGGCCTTTTCGACAGCTGCGATCAGCAGCTGGTCGTCGAGTGCCTGAAGCACTTGGAGGTGGGCGCGTTCGCTGGCCAGGTTGACGCTGACCTGCTCGACTCCCGGCAACTTGCCAAGGGCCCGCTCTACGCGGCCCACGCAACTGGCGCAGGTCATGCCGCCAATTTGCAGTTCCAGGGTGCGGGTAGGGACGCTGTAACCGGCACCGCGCACGGCGTCCACCAGAGCCGGCAGGCTGCCGGCCGGTGCCTGGACGCGGGCCTGTTCGGTGGCGAGGTTGACGCTGACCTGTTCGGTGCCGCTGACCTTGCGCAGGGCGCGCTCGACACGGCCAGCACAACTGGCGCAGGTCATGCCGGAGATCGGCAGGTCGAAAGTGGTGGATGCGGGCATGGCTTTCCTCCGTGGACAGGCCTGCAGCATCAACCTTGCCATGCAGGGAAGGTCAATAGCCCAGGGCGGCTCGCTTCAACTCAAGCCCATTGTGGCCCATGGCAATGCGATATTTGCTGATCTGGCCCACCTGCAGGTTCAGGCGCGTGCTGCGCTGGTCCTCGATGCCAGGAGCGCAGCCGGGCATCTGCCCTGGCAGCTGGCGCAGGCGCACATCAACCGGGCCTGGCGGCAGGTTGAAGGAGACCGATTGCTCCTGGAATACCCGCCCGGAGAGTTGATCGTTGAGGTAGATGCCGATTTCACAGCTCGTGGCCACTTCCAGGCGCTCCCGGGAAATGATCAGTACGCTGTAGTCCGAGTTGCCCTCGGCGCTGGCCGGCGGCACTGCGGCTAGCGCACCCAGTAGCCCGACAACGCTCACTGCTGCCCTGAACATGAAAAATCTCCTGCTTGCTTGAATCGTCAAAGCCGCAGCTTGGCCGAGGTCCGCGTGGATTTCCAGCCCGGCCGTTCGCCGCAGAACTTGACCTTGCCCCGATGGCAAGCTTGAAACTCGGCAAAACCCACAAGGAGGCAACACCCATGCAAGTATTCAACGTACAGGGCATGACCTGCGGCCATTGCGTTAAAGCGGTGACCCGCGCGGTGCAAGAGCAGGATGCGCAGGCGCAGGTGGAAGTTGATCTGGCCGCCAAACAGGTGCGAGTGCAAAGCGCATTGGCGGTCGAGCAGGTGCTGGAGGCGATTCGTGAAGAGGGTTACCAGGCCGAGGTTGCCTGAGCCCAAGGGCTGTTTTGTTGCAAATGTTTTCATACTGAAAGGGTCCACTGCAGGTAGACTTACGCGCTTGCTTAGCCTGCTATGGATTCCTGATGAACTTGCGAATGGTGCTGATCCTGGGCGCATTGAGTGCGTTCGGGCCCCTGGCGATCGACTTCTACCTGCCCGCCTTCCCGGCCATGGCACAGGCGTTCGCCACCGACGAGAAACATGTACAGACCACCCTGGCCGCGTACTTCCTCGGCTTGTCGCTCGGCCAGTTGGCCTACGGCCCGGTGGCCGATCGCTTTGGGCGGCGCAAGCCGCTGCTGTTCGGTGTGGGGCTGTTCACCTTGGCCTCGCTGGCCTGCGCCTATGCGCCCAACCTTGATACGCTGATCCTGGCGCGTTTCGTCCAGGCCCTGGGCGGCTGTGCCGGCATGGTGTTGTCACGGGCCATCGTCAGTGACAAATGCGACCCGGTGGCCTCGGCCAAGGTGTTCTCGCAACTGATGCTGGTGATGGGGTTGGCGCCAATCCTTGCGCCGATGCTTGGCGGGGTACTGGTGAACGTGGCGGGCTGGCAGTCGATCTTCCTCGCCTTGAGCCTCTTCAGCGCCTGCTGCCTGCTGGCCGTGAGCTTGGGCCTGCCGGAGAGCTTGCCCGCGCATATCGCGCGCCAGCCGCTGTCTGGGGCGCTGCGTCAGTATTTGCGGTTGTTGTCCGATCGCGTATTCATTGGCCATGCGTTGACCGGTGGCATTGCCATCGCCGGTATGTTTGCCTACATCGCCGGTTCACCGTTCGTATTTATCAAGCTCTACGGCGTGCCTGCGGAGCATTACGGCTGGCTGTTCGGCACCAACGCGGCAGGCTTCATTCTGGTCGCGCAGGTCAATGCTCGCCTTTTGGCCAAGCGGGGCCCTGCATTCCTGCTGGTGCGGGCAGTATGGATGTACCTTGCGGCGGGGCTGGTATTGCTCGGGGTGGCCGCGATGCGCCCGGCGCAATTGTGGCCACTGCTGGTGCCCTTGTTCGTCTGCATCGCCAGCCTGGGTTGCATCATTCCCAACGCATCGGCCTGCGCCATGAGTGGCCAGGGCGCCCGGGCAGGTAGTGCCTCGGCACTGATGGGCTGCCTGCAGTTCAGCGTCGCTGCAGCGGCGGCAGCGTTGGTCGGCCTGCTGCACGATGGCAGTGCGGTGCCTATGACCTTGGTTATCAGCCTGTGCGGGGCACTGGTGGTCAGTGTCGCGCTATTGACCCGGGGTTTGCAGGCCAAGCGTCCTGCATGAGCTGATGAGGGGCCTGCAGACGGGTTTCGAGGGTAGCGACGAAGGCGCGTGCTTCGGCCTCGCTGCGAAAGCTCACCACATGCTGGTCGAGCTTCACCTGCCAGGGGCAGTTGGGGTTACGGTTCGACGCACTGACGACAATCTTCATCGCGGCATACCTCCGAAAAGAGGGGAGAGCGGATCCAGTGTAGCGCTGCGGTGACCCCACGCCATGGCTAGCCCGGTTGTTCTGACTGACGGTCAATGAACGGGCCCCTTCAATGTTTGGAAGCGTGTAGAAGGTTCGCTTTAGTTCGCGTTATTTGAGGAAGTGTGTTGTCGGCAGAGTCCCTTGGGGGCCTAGGGCCATTCTTCCTCATGCGCTGCTTCTTCCCTGTCAGCCGGCGGCTTCCTTCACCTCAAGCGCCTCAATGCCCCGGCCAGGGCGGGATGCGTGATTCTCAAGGGTTCCCCTACCCAAACTCACTTTGCCAGTTTTGCCCACGGCACGCCTGCGGGGGCCGGGCCGCGCGCGGCTTATACTGCGAGCGGAGCTGGCGTCGGCGATGCGTTTGCTTGTTGCAACTGGCACCTGCCGAGAGGCGATCGGCGTTGCCACGGTTGGCCATTGGAAATCAGATGTGATTTTGCAGGGAGTTACAGGACATGAATGCAGTCAGCAGTATCAGTCAGATTGCCGGCCTGATGGCCGACCCCAAGCGAAGTGCAATGTTGTGGGCACTGATCGATGGCACGCCGCGGCCGACCGACGAATTGGCGATGATGGCTGGCTTGACCTCATCCTCTGCCTGCGCGCACTTGTCGCTGTTGTCTTCGGCAGGCTTGCTCCGGCTCGAAGCCCGTGGCCGCAAGCGCTACTTCAGGCTTGCAACGCCCCAGGTGGGTGCGGCGGTGGAGGCGCTGGCCAGCGTGCAGCTTGGCTGTGATGGGCAACAGCGACCGAGGCCGGCACAGATGCCCATGTCGATGCGCAGGGCTCGCCGTTGTGGCGATCACCTGGGGGGCGAACTGGCCGGTGAGCTATACCATCGCCTCGCGATCGCTGGCTGGCTGGAAGGTAGTGAGCGGCAGTTGATGGTCAGTGACGAGGGGCGATTGGAGTTGGCGCGCATAGGTGTCTTCATCGACGCCCTGGCGCCGCGCCAGCAGCATGGCTGCGTGATCTGCCATTGCAACGAATGGAGCGACCAGGGCCCGCACCTGGGCGGTAGCCTCGGGCGGGCATTGCTCACGTTGTTTCTTCAGTCAGGCTGGCTACGTGAGCCGGAAGGTATGCGGGCGATGCAGATTTCTGCCGAAGGTATCCAGCAGATCAATCTCATTGCCCGCGTCACCACGCTGCAGGTGGGCTGAGCAGCCCGTTATACCAGCCGCGCGTCCAGGCTGTTCTGGGCCAGCCTTCGAGCCTGGTCTTCGGTCATGCCGAGGTGGGTGTGCAGGGCATGGAAGTTTTCGGTGACGTAGCCGCCGAAGTAGGCAGGGTCATCCGAGTTCACCGTCACCTTCACGCCGCGTTCGAGCATGTCGAGGATGTTGTGCTGGCTCATGTGATCGAACACGCAGAGCTTGGTGTTCGACAATGGGCATACGGTGAGGGGGATCTGCTCGTCGATGATGCGCTGCATCAGGCGTTCGTCTTCGATGGCGCGAACACCGTGGTCGATGCGCTTGATCTTCAGCAGGTCGAGGGCTTCCCAGATGTACTCGGGCGGGCCTTCCTCGCCAGCGTGGGCGACCGCGACGAAGCCTTCACTGCGGGCACGGTCGAACACGCGCTGGAACTTGCTCGGCGGGTGGCCCATCTCGGAGCTGTCCAGGCCGACAGCAATGAACGCGTCGCGGAAGGGCAAGGCCTGGTCGAGGGTCTTGTGTGCTTCTTCTTCGCTCAGGTGGCGCAGGAAACTCAGGATCAGGCCACTGCTGATGCCCAGTTGCTCACGGCCATCCTTGAGCGCATGGTTGATGCCGTTGAGCACGACCTCGAACGGAATGCCGCGGTCGGTGTGAGTCTGAGGGTCGAAGAACGGTTCGGTGTGGATGACGTTCTGTGACTTGCAGCGTTGCAGGTAGGCCCAGGTCAGGTCGTAGAAGTCCTGCTCGGTGCGCAGAACGTCCGCACCTTGGTAATAGAGGTCGAGGAATTCCTGCAGATTGTTGAAGGCATAGGCACTGCGCAGGGTTTCGACGTCGTTCCAGGGCAGGGCGATCTTGTTGCGCTCGGCCAGGGCGAACAGCAGCTCGGGTTCGAGCGAACCTTCGAGGTGCAGGTGCAGTTCGGCCTTCGGCAGGGCATTCAACCAGTCATACATGGGGGGATCTCAATCAGGTACGGTTGCCGCCATTCTACAGGCCCTGGCCAGGCATTGCGCTTGGCCAGGGCTGCATTGCGCCAACCATTGATCAGCGGCGGCTTACCAGGTGAGGGTTTCACCTTTGTAGTTGATGAAGCGCAGGCCGCCATGGCCGCTCTGCGCCTTGACCTGTTCGAGCATGCCACGGGTGCTGGTGAGTACGTCGATGTCGGCGTTCTCTCCACCCATGTCGGTTTTCACCCAACCCGGGTGCATTGCCAGCACACAGAGATCCGGGCGCTGCAGGTCGACCACGAAGCTGTTGATCATCGAATTCAGGGCGGCCTTGCTGGCTTTGTACAGGCAAACCTCGCCGCCGTCCGGGATGGTGACACTGCCCAGAATCGAGCTCATGAACGCCAGTACGCCACTGCCTTGGCGTACCTGGGCGGCCAGGCGACGTGCAACGCGGATCGGTGCCACCGCGTTGGTCATGAACAGTGCGCCGATGTCCTGTTGCTGCACGGTTTCCAGGTCCTGCGGCAGGGGGCCCATGACGCCGGCGTTGATGAACACCAGGTCGAACACTTCGCCTTGTAGGCGTTGCTTCAGGCCATCGAGTTGGGCGGTGTCGTTCATCTCCAGCTGTTCGATGCGCACCCCGGGGACTTCGCTCAGCGCGCCGGGTTTTTGGGGGTCACGTACCGTGGCGGTGATGTTCCAGCCATCTTCGTGCAGCCGCTGCACCAAGCCAAGGCCGAGCCCGCGGGAGGCACCGATGATGAGGGCGGTTCTTGAGTTGGCCATAGGAACATTCCTTTATCGGGGTGGGAAAAGGAATTGAGAATACTGCAGGCACGGACTGTTTGCCCGCAATGAAGGGTGATCAAAAAATGATCAACGACAGATGGACGTGCGGCGGCGGGCGCTTGGCTTGTTGGCTAACGGGTTATCCACAGGCTGATCCACAGTTAATGTGCGCAATCACAGCTGACACGATTGCAGGGTGTCGCCGATCCATTGTGGATAACACTTGCCGACTCAACAGGTTAGGGCTGTCATCAAACTGTGATCAAAATATGCTCAATGCTCTGCAGGCCTTGTAACGCTTGGGCTGTAGCTAAATGCCCCAAGCTTATCCACAGGCGGGCCCACAGTTGTTGTGAGCAACCTCAGCGTGCTTCCAGGAGGATGCGCCCACGGCTCAGGTCTGCCAGTTGCTGTTGCAGAACAGGCAGATGGGCTTCGCCAACGGCGATGTGCAGGTCTACGCCATTGGCGGTGAATTGCTCGTCCAGCACCAGGCCATCGACCTCGGCCAGGCGTAGCTTTACCAGTGCCAGTTCGCTGAAGTTGCAACTGCAGGCATATTCGCTGCGCTGCACCAGCAGCCGCTTTGGCGCCTGCTGCAGGCATTTGTTAGCGCCACCGCCGTAGGCGCGGGCCAGGCCACCGGTACCCAGTTGGATGCCGCCGTACCAGCGGATGACGAGCACCACGACCTGGTCGCAGTCCTGCGCCTCGATGGCAGCCAGTATCGGCCGCCCGGCCGTTCCACCGGGCTCGCCATCGTCATTGCTACGGTACTGCGTACCGAGTTTCCAGGCCCAGCAGTTGTGGGTGGCGGCCAGGTCGCTGTGGCGTTCGATGAAGCTCATCGCCTCGGCGGCACTGTTGATCGGGCCGGCGAGGGTGATGAAGCGGCTCTTGCGGATTTCCTCGCGAAATTCGCAGAGGTCTAGCAGGGTAGAAGGCATAGGGGGAGGTCAGGCGCTCGGCGCGATGCCGCATCCTTTGAGAATGATGTGGATAAGGTTGTTGCTCGCGTCTTCCATGTCCTGCTTGGTCAGGCGGCTGCGGCCGGTGACCTGGCAGATCTGGGTGGCGAAGTCGGCATAGTGCTGGGTGCTGCCCCAGAGCAGGAAGATCAGGTGCACCGGGTCGACCTGATCCATCTTGCCCGCATCGATCCAGGCTTGGAACACCGCGGCACGGCCACGGAACCATTCACGGTAGTCGGCGCTGAAGTACTCGGTCAGGCAGGTGCCGCCGCTGATCACTTCCATGGCGAAGATCCGCGAGGCTTGCGGGTTGCGTCGGGAGAACTCCATCTTGGTGCGGATGTAATGGCTGAGCGCTTCTCCAGGGTCGTCCTCGACGCTCAGGGCGTTGAAGGTGCTGTCCCACAATTCGATGATGTTGCTCAATACCGCGATGTATAGGCCCAGCTTGTTGGTGAAGTAGTAATGCAGGTTCGCCTTGGGCAAGCCGGCCTTCAGCGCGATGGTGTTCATGCTGGTGCCTTTGAAACCATGACGGGCGAATTCGTCTTCGGCGGCCTGGATGATGGCCTGTTCGTTCTTCTGGCGGATGCGGCCGGCGGGCTTGCCCGAGGCGGAAAGGCGATGCGCTGGGACTTCTAAGGTCATGGACGATTCCGTACGGGTCTGTGGCAACGGATGTCGGACAAGATTACCTGCCTGCGCGCAAGTGACAAGCATTAGCGGCAGAAGCAGGCATCAGCGTGTCGCAGCCAGGCTTTCGAGGAAGCTTTCCAGGACCAGATTCGGCCGTCGTCCTTTGCGCGTGACCCAGCTCAGGCCCAGGTCGTAGAAGCGTTGGGCAGGTTTGAGCGCGCGCAGCCGGCCTTGCTGGACCCAGAAGGTGGCGTAATGGTCGGGCAGGTAGCCAATGTAGCGGCCTGTGAGGATCAGGAATGCCATGCCTTCGCGGTCGGAAGCGCTGGCCGTGCAGTTCAGTGCCTGGTAATGGGCCTGGATATCGGCAGGCAGCCGGAAGGTGGGGGCGATGGCTTCCTGGCTGTTGAGGCGCTCGTCGTCGATCTGTTGGTCGTCGGCATAGAACAGCGGGTGGCCGACAGCACAGTAGAGCAGCGAGCGTTCGCTGTACAAAGGTTGGTATTCGAGGCCGGAGAGCGGGCTGGTCTGCGGTACTACACCTACATGAAGGCTGCCGTCGAGTACACCTTGTTCGACCTGGCTGGGAGCGATCATGCGGATCTGGATGCGCACGTCCGGGCCACGGTCCTTGAGTTCGGCCAGGGCATGGGTGATGCGCATGTGCGGCAGGGTCACCAGGTTATCGGTCAGGCCGATGTTGAGCTCGCCCCGCAGGTGCTGGTGCAGGCCGTTGACCTCGGTGCGGAAGGTTTCCAGCGCGCTGAGCAGTTGCAGCGCGGAGTGGTAGACCTCGCGGCCTTCCTCGGTCAGCGAGAAACCTGCCCGACCGCGCTGGCACAGGCGCAGGCCCAGGCGCTGTTCGAGGTCGTTCATCTGCTGGCTGATGGCCGAGCGGCCTATGCCCAGCACGTTCTCGGCAGCCGAAAAGCCACCACATTCAACCACGCTGCGGTAGATTTTCAGCAGGCGGATATCGAAATCGCTGACCTGAGCGAGAGGATCGGGGCGTCGGCTCATCAGTTTAGTCTTACGCTACCTAAAGATTAGAAATGTAGGCTTTTTCAGACTTTATCCGCGTGCGAATTTAGCTGCAACAACATCCATCGTTGCCTAATCGTCTTTCGAGGAACCGCCGATGAACATGCCCGAAACCGCTACCGTCGGTATCGCCAGCCAGCTCAAGCTGGATGCCCACTGGATGCCTTACACCGCCAACCGCAACTTCCATCGCGACCCACGCCTGATCGTGGCGGCCGAAGGCAGCTACCTGGTCGACGACAAGGGGCGGAAGATTTTCGATGCCCTGTCGGGGCTATGGACCTGCGGCGCCGGGCATACCCGCAAGGAGATTGCCGACGCGGTCACGCGCCAGCTCAATACCCTGGACTACTCCCCGGCGTTCCAGTTCGGCCACCCGCTGTCGTTCCAATTGGCCGAGAAGATCACCGAGCTGACCCCAGGTGACCTGAACCACGTCTTCTATACCAACTCCGGTTCCGAGTGTGCCGACACCGCGCTGAAGATGGTGCGTGCCTACTGGCGTCTGAAAGGCCAGGCGACCAAGACCAAGATCATTGGCCGTGCCCGTGGTTACCACGGCGTGAACATCGCCGGCACCAGCCTGGGCGGGGTCAACGGCAACCGCAAGATGTTCGGCCAGTTGCTGGACGTCGACCACCTGCCGCACACCGTACTGCCGGTCAATGCCTTCTCCAAGGGCATGCCGGAAGAGGGCGGCATCGCCCTGGCCGACGAGATGCTCAAGCTGATCGAGCTGCACGATGCTTCGAACATCGCTGCGGTGATCGTCGAGCCGCTGGCAGGCTCTGCCGGTGTACTGCCGCCGCCGAAAGGTTATCTGAAGCGTCTTCGTGAAATCTGCACTCAGCACAACATCCTGCTGATCTTCGACGAAGTGATCACCGGTTTCGGCCGCATGGGTGCCATGACCGGCGCCGAAGCGTTCGGTGTAACTCCGGACCTGATGTGCATCGCCAAGCAGGTGACCAACGGCGCCATCCCGATGGGCGCAGTGATCGCCAGCAGCGAGATCTACCAGGCCTTCATGAACCAGCCGACGCCGGAATACGCTGTCGAATTCCCGCACGGCTATACCTACTCGGCTCACCCGGTGGCGTGCGCCGCCGGTATCGCTGCACTCGACTTGCTGCAGAAGGAAAACCTGGTGCAGTCGGCCGCCGAGTTGGCGCCGCACTTCGAGAAGCTGCTGCACGGGGTAAAGGGCACCAAGAACATCGTCGATATCCGCAACTACGGCCTGGCCGGTGCGATCCAGATTGCGGCCCGTGATGGCGACGCTATCGTGCGTCCGTATGAAGCCGCGATGAAGCTGTGGCAAGCCGGCTTCTATGTGCGCTTCGGTGGTGACACCCTGCAGTTCGGCCCAACCTTCAATACCCAGCCGCAGGAACTGGACCGCCTGTTCGACGCGGTCGGTGAAACCCTGAACAAGATCGACTGATCTTTCCGATTTTGACGCAAGGCGCGCGAGCTGATCGCGCGCTGGCTTCTACCTTCTTTATCTGGAGTTTTGCATGAGCATTGTTCAGCACCTGATCCACGGCGAGCTGGTTACCAAGGGTGAGCGCAACGCCGATGTCTTCAACCCGTCCACCGGCCAAGCGGTACGCAAGGTCGAGCTGGCCAGCCGGGCTACCGTTCAGGAAGCGATCGACTCCGCCAAGGCTGCCTTCCCGGCCTGGCGCAACACCCCGCCGGCCAAGCGGGCCCAGGTGATGTTCCGCTTCAAGCAGTTGCTGGAGCAGAACGAAGCCAAGATCTCGCAGATGATCAGCGAAGAGCACGGCAAGACCCTGGAAGATGCTGCCGGCGAGCTCAAGCGCGGTATCGAGAACGTCGAGTTCGCTTGCGCCGCACCGGAAGTGCTGAAGGGCGAATACAGCCGTAACGTCGGCCCGAACATCGATGCCTGGTCGGACTTCCAGCCGCTGGGCGTAGTGGCCGGGATTACCCCGTTCAACTTCCCGGCGATGGTTCCGCTATGGATGTACCCGCTGGCTATCGCCTGCGGTAACGCGTTCATCCTGAAGCCGTCCGAGCGTGACCCGAGCTCGACTCTCTTCATCGCCCAACTGCTGCTCGAAGCCGGCCTGCCGAAAGGCATCCTCAATGTGGTGCACGGTGACAAGGAAGCCGTGGACGCGCTGATCGAAGCGCCGGAAGTGAAGGCCCTGAGTTTCGTGGGTTCGACGCCGATCGCCGAATACATCTATGCCGAAGGCACCAAGCGCGGCAAGCGTGTACAGGCTCTGGGCGGTGCGAAGAACCATGCCGTGCTGATGCCTGATGCTGACCTGGACAACGCCGTTAGCGCACTGATGGGCGCAGCCTATGGTTCGTGCGGTGAGCGTTGCATGGCCATTTCCGTTGCGGTGTGTGTCGGCGACCAGGTGGCCGACGCGCTGATCGCCAAGCTGGAGCCGCAGATCAAGGCGCTGAAGATCGGCGCGGGTACTTCGTGTGGCCTGGACATGGGCCCATTGGTGACTGCTGCTGCCCGTGACAAGGTGGTTGGCTACATTGACGATGGCGTTGCCGCTGGCGCCAAGCTGGTGGTGGATGGCCGCGGGTTCCGCGTGGCGGGTAATGAAGATGGCTACTTCGTGGGTGGCACCCTCTTCGACAAAGTGACCCCGCAGATGCGTATCTATAAGGAAGAGA